>SHWG01000056.1 GCA_009693905.1 Rhodospirillales bacterium
GCCGCCGGGCGCGATTGTCCGGGCATGACGGAAAGCTTGCTTTACAATCTCGCCGCCATTGTTTCGCTGCTGCCGCTCGGCGCGGTCGGATTCCGGCGCGAAGGGGGCCGCGACGCCCTCTATCTCGCCGCCCTCGCGGCGGCGGTGGTCGTTCCCGTCGGCATCGCAGTGGGGCGCCTGTCCGGCGCCTGGCGCACGGACCTCTCGACCGCGCTCTGGGTGACGGTGGCCGCCGGCATGATCGTGTTCGGCCTCGCCGCGCTCAGTTCGCGCCCGGCCGGAAAGCTCGCGCCGCTGCTCAGCCCCTACATGGCAGTGCTCGCCGTGCTCGCCGCCTTGTGGCAGCACGCGACGGCCAGCCCCCTTGCGCCCGAGGCGTCGGCCTCGCTCTGGGTCGCGTTCCACATCGCCGCCGCGGTCGCGACCTATGCGTTGGTCACCGTCGCCGCGGTCGCGGCGCTCGCGGCGTTTCTTCAGGAGCGCGCCCTCAAAGCGCGCGCGCCGACAGCCTTGACCCGCGCGCTCCCGTCGATCGCCGATTGCGAGCAACTGGTGGTGCGGCTTTTGGTGGTCGCCGAAGGTGTGCTCGCCGCCGGGCTCGCGACCGGGATGGCCTCGCTCTGGCGCGAAAAGGGAGCGTTGCTCGCGTTCGACCACAAGACGGTGCTGACCATCGCCTCGTTCCTGGTGCTCGCGGGACTTCTGATCGGGCATTTCCGCGCCGGGGTCAGGGGACACCAGGCGGCGCGCTACGTGCTGGTCGGGTATCTCCTGCTCACGCTTGGCTACCCCGGGGTCAAGTTCGTGACCGAAATTCTGCTCGGCCGCTGAGTTTACCCCCAGGAACGGCCTTTTCTCCCCCCCCGGTTCGGCTTGCTTCTTCGGGCCGTTTGCCCAATAAATGGGCACCATTTTTCCGGCCCATCGGGGTTTTCAATGTCGTTTCAAATCGGCCACATTCGCCTAGAAAGCCCTGTAATCCTGGCGCCTATGTCGGGTGTGACGGATTTGCCATTCCGCCGCCTGGTGCGCCGCCTCGGGGTCGGGCTGGTGGTTTCCGAAATGATCGCGAGCAAGGCCGTGATCCACGAAGCCAAGAAATCCCTGCGCATGGCTTCGTCCAGTCCCGAAGAGCAGCCGATGGCGGTCCAGCTCGCCGGGTGTGAACCCGAGGTCATGGCCGAAGCCGCGCGCATCAACGTCGCGCGCGGGGCCCAGCTGATCGACATCAACATGGGCTGCCCGGTGAAAAAGGTGGTGAACGGCTACGCCGGCTCCGCTCTGATGCGCGACGAGTGCCTCGCCAGCCGCATCCTGGAAGCCGTGGTCAAGGCGGTGCCGGTGCCGGTGACGCTCAAGATGCGTACCGGCTGGGACCACGACAGCCGCAACGCGCCCCGGCTTGCGAAAATCGCCGAAGAGAGCGGGATCCAGGCGGTGACGGTGCATGGCCGCACCCGTTGCCAGCTCTACACCGGGTTCGCCGACTGGGCGTTTATCCGCACCGTGAAAGACGCGGTGCGGATTCCGGTCATCGGCAACGGAGACGTGCAAACCCCCGAGGACGCGCGCCGCCTGCTCGACGAATCCGGCGCCGACGGAGTGATGGTCGGACGCGGCACCTATGGCCGGCCATGGCTCCCGAACCAGATCCAGCGCTTCCTCGCAACCGGCGAGCATGTGCCCGACCCTAGCGTCGGCCGGCAACTCGCCATTCTGCTCGCCCATTTCGAGGACATTCTCGTCCATTACGGCACCGAGCCCGGAGTTCGCCTCGCCCGCAAACACTTCGGCTGGTACAGCCGGGGCCTGCCGAATTCGGCCGAGTTCCGCGCCGAAATCAACCGGATCGCCGACGCCGGCGCGGTGCGCGAGCGGGTCGTTTCTTTTTACACGCCGCACGCCGAACGCCTGGCGGCCTGACCGATGCCGGTGCCGCGCCATAGTCTGCGTCTGTCCGGCACCACCTGGCGGCCCGATCCCGAGGCGATTCTTGCCGCGTTCGCGCTGCCCGTGATCACGCTCGATCGCGCCGGGATCATCGTTTTCGCCAACGCCGCCGCCGAGCAGATGTTTCAAGCGAGAGCGAGCCATCTGCTCGACCACCCGCTCGCCGAGCACATCCCGCCCGACAGCCCGATTTTCGCCCTGATCGGACAGTCGGCCGCAGCCTGCAACGCGGTCGCCGAATACGGCGTCGCCATCGAAACCCCGCGCATGGGTCGGCACTTCGTCAACCTGCTCGCATCCCCGCTCGGAGACGCGGGCGAGGGCGTCGTCATCATCTTCCAGCCCCGCTCGATCGCCGACAAGATCGACCGCCAACTGACCCATCGCGGCGCGGCGCGGTCGGTCGCCGCCATGGCGGCGATGTTGGCGCACGAGGTCAAAAATCCGATGGCCGGCATTCGCGGCGCGGCGCAATTGCTCGAGGAGAACGCGCCGGCGCAAGACAAGGAGCTGACCCGGCTGATCCGCGACGAGGCCGACCGGGTCTGCACCCTGGTTGACCGCATGGACATTTTCTCCGCAAGCGGGCCGTTGAACCGCGAGGCGGTCAACATCCACGAGATTCTCGATCGCGTGCGCCGGATCGCCGAAAGCAGCTTCGCCCGCCATGTTCGCATCACGGTCGGCTTCGACCCGTCGCTGCCGTTGGTGTTCGGCAATCGCGACCAGTTGATCCAGGTGTTCCTCAACCTAATCAAGAACGCCGCCGAGGCCTGCCCGCCGGCGGGCGGTGAAATCGGGCTTTTCACCGCCTATCAGCAGGGCGTCAAGTTCGCCGTGCCGGGTTCGAATTCGCGCGTGCATTTGCCGCTCGCGATCAGCGTCCGCGACAACGGCGAGGGCATCCCCGAGGATCTTCGCGGCTGCCTGTTCGATCCCTTCGTTACCTCCAAGCCCAAAGGCAGCGGCCTCGGCCTCGCGCTCGTCGCCAAGCTCATCGGCGACCACGGCGGGGTGATCGAATTCGACAGCCGCCCCAAGCAAACCGTCTTTCGGGTCATGCTCCCCATGTACCGCGACGAATCGGGGCGCGTGGTGGCGGGGGGCGACGAAGTGGTGGGGGGCACGGCATGAGCGCGCCGGTTATCCTCGTCGCCGACGACGATAGCAGCGTGCGCACGGTCGTGACTCATGCGCTCGGTCGCGCCGGGTTCGAAGTGCGCGCCACCGGCACCGCGGCGACGCTGTGGTCCTGGATCGCGGACGGGAAGGGCGATCTCGTCATCACCGATGTCATCATGCCCGACGAAAACGGCCTCGACCTGATTCCGCGCATCCGCAAATTGCGGCCCGAGTTGCGCGTGATCGTCATGAGCGCGCAGAGCACGCTGCTCACCGCCGTCAAGGCGACCGAGCGCGGCGCGTTCGAATACCTGCCCAAGCCCTTCGACATCGCCGCCCTGGTCAACGTCGCCCGCCGCGCGCTCGACCCGCGGAAGAAAGGCGGCGCGGACGTCGCCGCCCAGGCCGACGCCGGCGAAAAGTTGCCGCTGATCGGCCGCTCGCCGGCGATGCAGGACATCTATCGCGCCATCGCGCGACTGATGGGCACCGATCTCACGGTCATGATCACCGGAGAGTCGGGAACCGGAAAAGAACTGGTCGCGCGCGCGCTGCACACGCTGGGCAAGCGCCGGCACGGCCCGTTCATCGCCATCAACATGGCGGCGATCCCGCGCGAATTGGTGGAAAGCGAGCTTTTCGGCCACGAGAAGGGCGCTTTCACCGGCGCGACCCAGCGCAACGCCGGCCGTTTCGAGCAAGCCGAGGGCGGCACGCTGTTCCTCGACGAGATCGGCGATATGCCGCCCGAGGCGCAGACCCGGCTGCTTCGCGTGCTGCAAGAGGGCGAATACACCCGCGTCGGCGGACGGACCGCGATCCGCGTCAACGTGCGCATCGTCGCCGCCACCCACCACGACTTGCGCCGCTTGATCCGCCAGGGCCAGTTCCGCGAAGACCTGTTCTACCGGATCAACGTCGTGCCGATCCGTCTTCCGCCCTTGCGCGAGCGGACCGAGGATATCCCCGAACTCATCCGCCACTTCCTCGCGCTCGCCGAGGCCGAGGGCCTGCCGGTCAAAAGCGTCGATCCGGCCGCCGTGGAGCGGCTCAAGGCCTACCGCTGGCCCGGCAACGTGCGCGAGCTGGAAAACCTGGTGCGGCGGCTCGCCGCGCTGCACGCCGAAGAGATTATCCGCGTCGAGGCGATCGAGGCCGAACTCGCCGACACGTCCGTCGCCGCTGGCGAGACGGCCGAGGAGAAAGGCGGCAGCCTCGGCCAATCGGTCGAGCGGCATCTCGTCGCGCACTTTTCCGCGCACGGCGGTGGGTTGCCGCCGGCGGGACTTTACGAACGCGTGTTGAAGGAAATCGAACGGCCCCTGATCGCGCTGACGCTCAAGGCCACGCGCGGCAACCAGGTCCGCGCCGCCGATCTGCTCGGACTCAATCGCAACACGCTGCGCAAGAAAATCCGCGACCTCCACGTCGCCGTGACCCGGGGCGGAACGAAATGACCGGAGAAAAAAACCCTTGGCTCGGAGCCTGGCGGCGTTTCCGCGTATGGGCGCGGCGGGTAAAACTCTCGCGCAACCTCGGCTATGTTCTCGGAGCGGCCGCCGTCGCCTCGGGGATAGCCACCGTCGCCGCCTTGACCGGAACCCAGAAGGGTTCTTCCGATCTGCAAACGGTGGTGATGCTGCTCTATCTCGACGTCGTGCTGCTGTTGCTGCTCGCGGCCGTGGTCGCGCGCAAGCTGATCCAGGTCTGGGTGGAACGCCGCCGCGGCCGCGGCGGGGCCGGGTTGCATGTGCGCTTCGCCGTGCTGTTCAGCGCGGTTTCCGTGACGCCCGCCGTTCTTGTCGTTACCTTTTCCGCGATTTTCCTCAACGTCGGCATCCAGGGTTGGTTCGGAGAAAGGGTCAGCACGGCGTTGAGCGCCTCGACCACGGTAGCGCGGGCCTACCTGCAGGAGCACCGCAATACGATCCGCGGCGACGCGCTTGCCATCGCCGCCGAACTCAACGACAAGGCCGCGGCGCTCGCGCAGCAGCCGGCCGCGTTTCAGGACCTGCTCTCCTACGCGGCGGCGCAACGGTCGCTGTCCGATGTCGTGGTATTGGACGGCTTCGGACGGTTGGTGGCGCGCTCGGCGCTGTCGCTGTCGCTGGAATTCGACCGGGTTCCGTCCGAAGCGATCGAAGCCGCGCGCCGGGGCGAGGTTGTCATTCTGACCGGCGACCAGGAAGACCGGGTGCGCGCCGTGGTCCGGCTGGCGCGCTTCGTCGATGCCTATCTGCTCGTCGGCCGCTTCGTCGATTCGCGCATCATCGACCATATCCAGAGGGTCGAGCGCGCCGTATCCCAGTACCAGGCGACGCAACAGCAAAGTCGCGGCATCCAGATCAGTTTCGTCACCATGTTCATTCTGGTCGCCGTGCTGCTTTTGCTCGCGGCGGTGTGGGTCGGACTTACGCTCGCGACCCAAATGGCGGAACCGATCGTCGAGCTGATCGACGCCGCCGAACGGGTGCGCGAAGGCGATCTCGCGGTGCGGGTGGACGCGCGCGGCAGCGGCGACGAGGTCGCCAGACTCGGCCGGGCGTTTAACCGTATGACGAGCCAGATCGAAACCCAGCGCCAAGGTCTGATCGAAGCCAATCGTCAGATCGACGCGCGCCGCCGTTTCACCGAAGCCGTGCTTACCGGCGTCAGCGCCGGCGTGATCGGCCTGAATGCCGCCGGCGCGATCGACCTTCCCAACCGCTCGGCCTCCGAACTGCTCGGCGTGGATCTCGCGGCCAAGGCGAATATGCCCTTGCGCGCGATCATGCCGGAAATGACCTCGCTCCTGGACGAAGCCGCCACCCGTCCCGAGCGCCTCGTCCAGGACCAGATTCTTTTCTCCCGCCAGGGCCAGCTACGCACGCTGCACGTGCGCGTCTCGTCCGAGCGGATCGAAGGCGAAGTCATCGGATACGTCGTCACCTTCGACGACATCACCGATCTATTGTCGGCGCAGCGCACCGCCGCCTGGGCCGACGTGGCGCGCCGCATCGCCCACGAGATCAAAAACCCGCTCACCCCGATCCAACTCTCCGCCGAGCGCCTCAAACGCAAGTACCTGAAGGAGATCACGACCGACCCGGAGACGTTCATCGCCTGCACCGAAACCATCATCCGCCAGGTCGAGGATATCGGCCGGATGGTGGACGAGTTTTCTTCGTTCGCGCGGATGCCGCAACCTTCGCTCAAGCCCGAGAATCTCAGCGAGATTTGCCGTCAAGCCATGTTCCTGGAGCGCGCCCGTCATCCCGAGATCGAATACACGCTCGATCTTCCGCCCACGGATATTCCGCTCTTCTGCGATGTTCGCCAAATCAGCCGGGCAATCGTCAACGTGCTCAAGAACGGTGCCGAGGCCGCCGAAGCCGCTCAAGGATCGGCGCGGCGAAAGGGGTGGGTGCGGTTCAAGCTCACTCCCGGCGACGCGGCGCGCGGGCTTGCCACCGTCGTCACCATCGAGGATAACGGCATCGGCCTTCCCGCCGAATACCGCGACCGCCTGACCGAGCCTTATGTGACGTCGCGCACCAAGGGAACCGGCCTCGGTCTCGCCATCGTCAAGAAGGTCATGGAAGATCACAACGGCGAGATCGTGCTCGACGACCGCGAAGGCGGCGGGGCGCGGGTGTCCTTGATGTTCAAGGGCGCGACGGTCAAGGACAAAGACGCCGCCACCGCACCGGCTGCTCCCGCCGCGGCAGTGCAGAACGCCTGACGGGATACGGAACCCATGGCGCACGACATCCTGATCGTGGACGACGAAGCCGACATCCGGGGCCTGGTCTCGGGCATCCTCGCGGACGAGGGCTTCCAGGTGCGCGAAGCCGCCACCAGCGCCGCCGCCTTGCAGAGCGTGGAGTCGCGCCGGCCGAGCCTGGTGTTGCTCGACATCTGGCTCCAAGGCAGCGCCCTGGACGGTCTCGGAATCTTGAAGGAAATTAAACGCGACCATCCCACGGTGCCGGTGCTGATGATGAGCGGACACGGCACCATCGAGGTCGCCGTCTCGGCCATCAAGCTCGGCGCCTACGACTTCATCGAAAAACCGTTCAAGGCCGACCGCCTGCTGTTGGCGGTCGAGCGGGCGATCCAAGCCGCCCAGCTCAAACGCGAAAACGAGGAGCTTCGCCTGCGCGTGGGCATCGAGGCCGAACTGATCGGCGAATCCCACGCCATCCGCGACGTGCTGCAAGCCATCGGGCGCGTCGCCCCCGCCAACAGCCGCGTCCTGATCGCCGGGCCGGCCGGTTCGGGCAAAGAGGTGGCGGCGCGCATGATCCACGCCCACTCGCGCCGCTCGGGCGGCCCGTTCGTGGTTCTCAACTGCGCCAGCCTCGGACCCGAGCATTTCGAGGAAGAACTGTTCGGCGTCGACGGCGAGGGCGCAGCGGGCGCGGACGGGGGGCGCGCGCGCCACGGCATCCTCGAGCGCGCGCACACCGGAACGCTGCTGCTCGACGAGGTCGCCGACATGCCGATCGAGACTCAAGGCAAGATCGTCCGCGTCCTGCAGGATCAGGTCTTCCACCGCGTCGGCGGGCGGACGGCGATCGAGGTCGACATGCGCGTCTTCGCCACTTCGACCCGGGATCTCGGCGAGGAGGTCAAGGCCGGCCGGATGCGCGAGGACTTGTTCTACCGCCTCAACGTCGTGCCCGTGGTGCTGCCCGCGCTTCGCACCCGGCGCGGGGACATTCCGCTCCTGGCAAAATATTTTATGGCCCGCGCGGCGAACACCATCGGCCAACCGCCGCGCGAGTTCACCGAGGATGCCATCGCCTTGCTTCAGTCCTACGATTGGCCGGGCAACGTGCGCGAGCTGCGCAACATCGTCGAACGCCTCCTGATCCTCGCGCCGGGCGATCCGCTACAGCCGATCAACGCCGAAAACCTTCCGCCCGAGATCGGCGCGGCGGCAAGCATCTCGCGCGGATGGGAGCAGGGCGCGGAGATCATGGGCCTGCCGCTGCGCGAGGCGCGCGAAAACTTCGAGCGGGAATATCTTCTCGCCCAGATTTCCCGCTTCGGGGGTAATATCTCGCGCACCGCCTCGTTCGTCGGGATGGAGCGTTCCGCGCTGCACCGCAAGCTCAAGATGCTCGGCGTCAATACCGAGGAAAAACAGCCGACATGAAAGTCCTCATTTGCGGCGCCGGCCAGGTCGGTTTCAACATCGCCCGCCACCTGGCGAAGGAAAACAACGCCGTCACCGTCATCGACCAGTCGCAGGACCTGATCCGCCGCATCGGCGAAACCCTGGACGTCCAGGGCTTCGTCGGCCACGCCTCGAACCCCGAGGTGCTGGAGAAAGCGGGCATCAGGGACGCCGACATGATCATCGCCGTCACCTACGCCGACGAGGTGAACATGATCGCCTGCCAGGTCGCGCACTCGCTGTTCGGGGTGCCGACCAAGATCGCCCGCATCCGCCAGCAGAGCTATCTGGAGCCGATCTACGCCAACCTGTTTTCGCCCGATCACCTGCCGATCGACGTGGTGATTTCACCCGAGATCGAGGTCGCCCGCTCGATCGCGCGCCGCCTCAAGGTTCCCGGCGCGCTCGAAATGATTCCGCTCGTCGACGATAAGGTCAGGCTGGTCGGCGTGCGCTGCGGCGAAAACTGCCCGATCGTGAACACGCCGCTGCGCCAGCTCACCCAATTGTTTCCCGACCTCAACATCGTCATCGTCGGCATCATGCGCGATGGCAAGGCGATGGTTCCGGCCGCGGACGATTCCATGCTTCCCGGCGACGAGGCCTACTTCGTGGTCGAAACCACCCAACTGGCCCGCGCCATGAGCGCCTTCGGCCAGGAGGAGTCGCAAACCCGCCGCTTGCTTATTTTCGGCGGCGGCAACGTCGGCGTGTTCCTCGCCCAGGAGATCGAGCACGACCACCCGTGGATCCGGACCAAGATCGTCGAGGCCAATGCCGAACGCGCCGAGCGCGCCGCCGGAATGTTGAAGAACACCGTCGTGCTCCGCGGCGACGTTCTCGACGCGGATATCCTGGCGGAGGCCGGCGTCGGCGCGGCGGAGACGGTCATTGCCGTCACCAACAACGACGAAACCAATATCCTGTCTTGCCTGCTCGCCAAGAGCCACGGAAATCCGCGCACCATCGCGCTGGTCAACAAGCTCGCCTTCGAACCTCTGGTGACGACTCTCGGCATCGACGTAGTGGTGGTGCCGCGCAACATCACGGTTTCAACCATTCTCCAGCACGTCCGGCGCGGCCGCATCCATGCCGCGCACGCGTTGCGCGAGGGCTTTGGCGAATTGATCGAGGCGGAAGCGATGGCAACCTCGCCGCTGGTCGGCCCGCCGCTCAAGGACGTCAAACTGCCTCAAGGCGTCCTGATCGGCGCCATCGTGCGCGAAGGAACCATGATCTACCCGCGCTCCTCGACCGTGATCGAACCGAAGGACCGGATCATTCTGTTCGCCGCCGCCGAATCCGTGCGCAAGGTAGAGCAGATGTTCTCGGTCCAGCTCGAATTTTTCTGATCCTCCGCCCCCCTGATCCGCATGACACGTATTCTCACGCGGCCGCGCGCGGTGCTGTTCGACTGGGACAACACCCTGGTGGACAGTTGGGCGACCATCGCCGATGCCCTCAACACGACGCTCGCCGCCTTCGGCCACGCCCCTTGGACGATGACAAAGGTAAAGACGCGCGTGCGCAAATCGATGCGCGACAGCTTTCCGGCGTTGTTCGGCGCGCGCGCCGACGAAGCGACCCGGGTCTTCTACCGGCGGTTCGAGGCCATCCACATCGCCAATCTCACCCCGGTCCCGGGCGCCGAGGAGGCGCTGGCCGAACTCGCGGCCGCCGGGTTCTACCTCGCCGTGATCAGCAACAAGAAAGGCGAGTATCTCCGCCGCGAATCGGCGCACCTCGGCTGGGCGCGTTACTTCGGCCGTCTCGTCGGCGCGCTCGACGCGGGGCGCGACAAGCCCGCGCCCGAGCCGGTCCTGCTCGCCCTCGAAGGCAGCGGGGTCGCGCCCGGGCCCGACGTCTGGATCGCCGGCGACGCCGACATCGACCTGGAATGCGCGCAAAACGCCGCGTGCGTGCCGATATTGGTGCGCGAAACCCCGCCTGAAGCAGGCGAATTTCCGGGCCATCCTCCCGCCCGGCACTTTCTCGACTGTCGGGCACTTTCCAACGCGTTGAAATCGCTATAACCTCGGCTTTCCGCAAAGGGACGTAGCGAAAACACGAAGGACCGGACGATCCACCCCGGATCGTTCGCAAACACAACGAACAAGGGGGGCTTCGACGCATGTCGCCCGAAAAAGAAAAGTCGCAAAATGTTCAAGACGTATTCCTCAACCATATCCGCAAGAACAAGACGCCGGTCACGGTGTTCCTGGTCAACGGTGTGAAGCTGCAAGGCATCATCACCTGGTTCGATAATTTCTCGGTGCTGCTGCGCCGCGACGGTCATACGCAGCTCGTCTACAAGCACGCCATCTCGACCGTGATGCCGACGGGTCCGATTCAATTGTTCGAGCCCGACAGCAAGACCGAAGGCGGAGAACCGCAGGTTTAGTTGGCTCAGTTGAACGTTCCCGTATTGCCTGGACGTGGCCGCGCGGTCGGTGCGCGCGGACAGGCGTGCCTGGTCGTTCATCCTCACCGGCGCGCGCCGAAGCGCGAAAACGGCTTGGCCCGGGACGCCGAGGCGCGGATGGCGGAAGCCGTCCGGCTCGCCCACGCCATCAATCTCGACGTCCGCCACACCGAAATCGTGAATATCGGCCGCCCAACCCCCGCGACCATGTTCGGACGCGGCACGGTGGACCGCATCGGCCGCATCGTCCTGCCAGGACGCGCGGAGGAGGGCGATCAAGTCAAAAAAGACAAGGCGGACGAGAAGAAATCCGCCACCGAGCGGCGCCAAGAGAAACGGAAAGCCGTCCATGAGGAACCGACCGTCGCGCTCGCGATCGTCAACGCGCCGCTGACGCCGGTCCAGCAACGCAACCTGGAACGCGCCTGGAAGTGCAAGGTCATCGACCGCACCGGCCTGATCCTGGAAATCTTCGGCGCCCGGGCCCGCACCCGCGAAGGCCAGCTTCAGGTGGAACTCGCCTCGCTCACCTACCAGCGCAGCCGCCTGGTGCGGAGCTGGACCCACCTCGAGCGCCAGCGCGGCGGCTTCGGCTTCTTGGGCGGCCCCGGCGAAACCCAGATCGAGACCGACCGCCGCCAGATTGGCGATCGCATTTTTCGGCTCAAGCGCGAACTCGGCGAGGTCAAGCGAACCCGGCAACTGCATCGCACCGCGCGCAAACGGGTGCCTTATCCGGTGATCGCGCTCGTCGGTTACACCAACGCCGGCAAATCCACGCTTTTCAATACGCTCACCCGCGCCGACGTGGCCGCGCGCGACCAGTTGTTCGCCACCCTCGATCCCACCATGCGCGGGCTTGCGCTGCCTTCGGGGCGAAAAGCAATCCTGTCCGACACGGTCGGGTTCATCTCGGATTTGCCGCACGAACTGGTGAGCGCCTTCCACGCGACGCTGGAAGAGGTACGCGAAGCCGACACCATCGTCCATGTCCGCGACGCCGCCCACGGCGAAACCGAGGCCCAGAAGCAGGACGTTCTCGCCGTACTCCGTGAGATCGGGCGCGCGGGCTTAACCCCGCGCGCGCTAAATAATGCGCCCCTATCGGGGCGCGCAAACGGAGACGCGAACTCATCGGAAGAGGAGGGGATCGAGGGCGAATTGATCGAAGTCTTCAACAAGATCGATCTTCTGGCGCCCGAAGCGCGCGCGGCCTTGCGCGCGACGCTTGCGCGCACCAACGTGGATTCGGTCGCCGTTTCCACCGTCACCGGGGAGGGGACTCTTGAGCTTCTCTCTCTGTTGGACCGCAGGCTGGCGGCAAAACTCGCGCTCGACGAAATAACGCTGGCGCCCCAGGATGGCGCCGATCTCGCCTGGCTCTACGCCCACGGCGAGGTGGTCGAGCGCCACGATTCCGACGACGCCATCCGCCTCAAAGTGCGCCTCGATCCCGAGCACGCCCAGCGCTTCCAGCGCCGGCGGCGACTCCCGTGAACACGGGCGACCGCCAGGCCGGCGGCGGACGTTGTCGTGCGCTCCGCGCGCGCAAGACCGCGTGGAAGCGTCTCATGGCCACCACGATCGCCCATTACGATCGCTCGGCTGATAGATTCTGGGCCGGCACGCGCGACCACGACGTCAGCCAAAACATCCAGGCCCTGCTCGAAGCGATCGAGGGCGACCCTCCCTCTGCCATCCTCGACCTCGGATGCGGGCCGGGCAGGGACCTCGTCCATTTCCGCTCGCTCGGCCACGAGGCCGTGGGTCTGGACGGATCGAAGGAATTCGCCTCCATGGCGCAAGCCCATTCCGGCTGCGAGGTTCTGCACCAAGATTTCCTCGCCTTGAAATTGCCGCCGGGCCGCTTCGACGGGGTGTTCGCGAACGCGTCCCTGTTCCATGTTCCGAGCGCGGAACTGCCGAGGGTTCTCGGCGAACTCGGCGACGCCTTGAAGGTTCGCGGCGTTCTGTTCTGCTCGAACCCGCACGGCGACAACACGGAAGGCATGGACGGCGACCGCTACTGCTGTTTCCACGATCTCGAGACCTGGCGCCGCCAGGTCACCGCCGCCGGTTTCGCCGAGATCAAGCACTACTACCGGCCGGCGGGGCTGCCCCGCGACC
>SHWG01000057.1 GCA_009693905.1 Rhodospirillales bacterium
GCAGCCGAGGTCCATCAGGCGCTTGATGTTCATCGCCACCTCGCGGCGCAAGTCGCCTTCGACCGTGTAGTCCCGGTCGATGACCTCGCGCATGCGCAGCACTTCCTCTTCGGTCAACTGATTGACCCGGCGGGCGGCGGGAATCCCGACCTCGGCGCAGATCTTCTTCGCCAGCACCGGGCCGATGCCATAGATATAGGTCAGCGCGACCTCGATCCTTTTGGCGGTCGGAATGTTCACGCCAGCGATTCGCGCCAAGGCTTGTTCTCCTTAAGTTGCTGAAAATAAAGAATAATCTGGTCATCCGACTCGGGGAGGCGCGATTATACGCAGGGCTGCTTGCAAGTCAACCATTCCTAGGTCCTGTCCATCAGCCGAGAATCGCCGCGATCTGGCGGGTGACTTCCGGGATTGGGGCCATGCCGTCCACCCCCTTGAGAACGCCATTTTTCGCGTAGTACCCGGCGATCGGGGCGATATGGGCGTGGTAGGCCTTGAGCCGGGTGCGGACCGTCTCGGCGTTGTCGTCGGCGCGGCGGGTGAACTCCCGGCCGCCGCACTTGTCGCAAATCCCACCCGCCTTGGGCGCCTGGAGGGTGTCGTGGTAGCCCGCCCCGCACTTGGCGCAGGTGTAGCGCCCGGTAATGCGGCTCACCATGGCTTCGTCGTCGACCCGCATCTCGACGACATGGTCGATCTTGATCCCCGAATCCTTGAGCATGGTGTCGAGGGCCTCGGCCTGGGGGATGGTGCGGGGAAAGCCGTCGAAGATGAACCCATTCTTGCAGTCGGGCTTGGCGATCCGGCTGGTGATCATCTTCACGATCAGGTCATCGGAAACGAGCGCGCCCGCGTCCATGATCTGCTTGGCCTGGCGGCCGAGTTCCGAGCCGGCGGCGACCTCGGCGCGGAGCATGTCGCCGATGGACAACTGCACAATCTTGTATTTGTCCTGGACCAGCTTGGCCTGGGTGCCCTTGCCGGCTCCCGGCGGTCCCAGCAGAATCAGATTCAACATGTTATCTCTTCCCTCGCAGTTTGGATTTCTTGATCAGGCCTTCGTACTGGTGGGCGAGCAGGTGGGACTGAATTTGCCCGACCGTGTCGAGGGTCACCGTGACCACGATCAGAAGGCTGGTGCCGCCGAAGTAGAACGGCACCGAATACTTGGAGATCAGGAATTCCGGCAGGAGCGAAACCGCCACCAGGTAGCCGGCGCCGAGAACCGTGAGCCGGGTCAATATTCGGTCGAGATATTCCGAGGTGTTGACGCCGGGACGAATGCCGGGAATAAACCCGCCGTACTTCTTCAGGTTATCGGCGGTCTCGACCGGGTTGAAGACCACCGCCGTGTAGAAGAAGGCGAAAAAGACGATCAGCGCGGCGTAGATGATCAGATAGAGCGGCTGGCCGTGGCCGAGATAGGCGGCCACCGCCGTCAACCATTCAGGCCCTTGGCCCGCCTGGAAGCTGATGAACGTGAGCGGCATCAACAGGATCGAACTCGCGAAAATCGGCGGGATCACGCCCGAGGTGTTGATCTTGAGCGGCAGGTGCGAGCTTTCGCCGCCGAACATCTTGTTGCCCATCTGCCGCTTCGGATACTGGACGATGATGCGCCGCTGCGCCCGCTCGACAAAAACGATAAAGAAGACGACGCCGACCGACATGACCAGGAAGAACAGGATCAACGGGGTGGACAGCGCCCCGGTCCGGCCCAATTCCAGGGTCCCGGCCAGCGCCTGGGGCAGGTTGGCGACGATCCCGCTGAAGATGATCAGCGAGATTCCGTTGCCGATGCCGCGCGCGGTGATCTGCTCGCCGAGCCACATCAGAAACAGCGTGCCGCCGGTGAGCGTCACCACCGCCGAAAAACGGAAGAATAATCCGGGATCGGCCACCGCCGGGCCGACGCTCGACTGCATCCCCTCCAGGCCGGCGGCGACGCCGTAGGCCTGGACCGCCGTGATCAGGACGGTCAGGTAACGAGTGTACTGATTGATCTTCTTCCGCCCCGCCTCGCCCTCTTTCTTGAGCGCCTCGATCTGGGGCGAGATCGCGGTCATCAGCTGCATGATGATCGCCGCCGAAATGTAGGGCATGATGTTAAGCGCGAAGATCGTCATCCGCCCGAGCGCGCCGCCGGCGAACATGTCGATCATGCCGAGGATGCCGCCGGCGTTCTGGCGGAAGATGTCCTGCATCACCACCGGGTCGATCCCCGGCAGCGGAATGTAGGTGCCGAACCGATAGACGACGAGGGCGCCGAGCGTGAACCATATCCGCTTCTTCAGCTCGGTCGCCTTGGCGAACGCTCCGAAGTTGATGTTAGAGGCGAGTTGTTCCGCGGCGGATGCCATCGTCCGAAACTCCTGACGCTGCGACTCGTCCCAAACTAGGCTTTGGACTTCGGCTGAGGTCTGGTTTTCGCTTCGGCTTTGGCTTCGGCCTTGGCGACTTTAGCGGCTTTGGCCTTGGCTTTCGCTTCGGCATCGTCTTGGGGCTCGCCTTTGGCCTCGGCTTTCTCCGCGGCCTTGGCCGCGCCTTTGGCCTTGGCCTCATGGGCCAGGACCTCGGCGGCGAGGCGCTTGAGCTTGCGCCCGCGGGTCGGGCGTTCGGGCTTGGGCGTGGGCAGCTGGACCGCGCCGCCGGCCTTGGTCACGGCGGCGAGCGCGCTCTCGGACGCCGCCGTCACGGCGAAACGGATCGCGGCCTTGATCTCCCCCTTGGCGAGCAGCTTGACGCCGTCGCGTTCACGGCGAATCAGGCCGGCGGCGATCATTACCTTGCCGTCCACGACCTCGCCGGTCGCAAGGCGGCCGGCATCGACCGCCCGCTGGACTTGGCCGAGATTGACCTCGACCAACTCACGGCGGAAGGGATTGTTGAAGCCGCGCTTGGGCAGGCGGCGATAGAGCGGCATCTGGCCGCCCTCGAAGGACAGCACGGAGACGCCCGAGCGCGCGGTCTGGCCCTTGCCGCCGCGGCCGCCGGTCTTGCCCTTGCCCGAGCCGATGCCTCGGCCGATGCGCTTGCGCACCTGGGTCGCGCCGGGACGGTCGCGAAGTTCGTTTAGCTTCATGGTCGCGGTCCTCTAGAGCGTTTCCACCTTGAGCAGGTGCTTGACCTTGTTGATCATTCCCCGCACCGACGGCGTATCCTCGAGATCGCGGACGCGCCGCAGCCGCCCGAGCCCGAGGCCGACCAGCGTCGCGTGCTGATCCTTGGGGCGGTGGTTGGCGCTGCGCACCTGGGTCACGCGCAGACGGGATTTCGCTGTTTTAGCCATCTCCGGTTCTTCCTTCGATCACTCTTTCTCGCCGGGCCGGTTGACCAAATCGCTCACTTTCTTGCCGCGCCGAGCGGCGACCAGGCGCGGCGACATCATACCCTTGAGCGCCGCGAAGGTCGCCTTGACCATGTTGTGAGGATTGGCGGTGCCGATCGACTTGGCGACGACGTCGTGGACGCCCATGGTCTCGAACACCGCGCGCATCGGCCCGCCGGCGATGATTCCGGTGCCCGGTTCGGCCGCGCGCAGGACGACGAGGCCGGCGCCGTAGCGCCCGATCAGGTCATGGTGGAGCGTGCGGCGATCGCGCAAGGAAACCCGGATCATGGCGCGCTTGGCCTGGTCGGTCGCCTTGCGGATCGCTTCCGGGACTTCGCGCGCCTTGCCGGTGCCGTAACCGACGCGGCCCTTGCGATCGCCGACCACGACCAGCGCGGCGAAGGCGAAACGCCGGCCGCCCTTCACCACCTTGGCGACGCGATTGATGCTGACCAAGCGGTCGACGAGTTCCGAATCCTCGCGGCCTTCGCGACCCTCGCGCCCGCCGCCTTCGCGCCCGCCGCGCCCGCGTCCGCCGCCACCCCCGCCACCGCCGCCGCCGCCGCGTCCGCCCCGGCCGCGCGGACGTTGCTCGCGCGCGGGGGCTTCGACGGGGACTTCGGTTTCGAGCGTTGCCGGAATATCAGCCATTACTTGCGACTCCTTGAAAGATGAACCACGCGCCTAAAACGAGAGGCCGCCGGCCCGGGCCGCGTCGGCGAGCGCCTTGACGCGCCCGTGATAGCGGTAGCCGCCACGGTCGAACACCACTTCCTTGATCCCCGCCTTGAGGGCGCGTTCGGCGATCCGCTTGCCGATCTCGCCCGCGGCGGCGACGTTGGCGCCTTTCTTGAGAGTGGCGCGGGCGTCCTTTTCCACCGTCGAAGCCGCCGCCACGGTAACGCCTTTGCGGTCGTCGATGATCTGGGCGTAGATGTGCCGGCCGGAACGAAAGACCGAGAGCCGCGGTCGCCCGCCGGAACCGGCGGCGATGTTGCGTCGGACGCTTTTCTTCCGGCGTACGAACATTTTCTGGGTGCTGGCCATGACTTATTTCTTCTTGCCTTCTTTGCGGCGGACCGTCTCTTCGGCGTACTTGATTCCCTTGCCTTTGTAGGGCTCGGGCGGCCTAAAGCCGCGGATGTTGGCCGCCACCTGGCCGACCAAGCGCCGGTCCGAGCCGGAAATGGCGATTTGGGTCTGCTCGGGGCAGGCGATCTTGATGCCGGCCGGGATCAGGTAGCGAACCTCGTGGCTGTAGCCGAGTTGCAGGACCAGATCCTTACCCTGGATCGCGGCGCGGAACCCGACGCCATTGATCTGCAGGGATCGGTTATAGCCGGTGGTCACGCCCTCGATCATGTTGCGGATGTTGGCGCGCACCGTGCCCCACATCCGGCGCGCGTGCAGCGATTCGGAGGTCGGCTTGACGACGACCGCGTCGCCTTCGCGAACGATGGCGACATCGTCGCCGAACTCGGACGAAAGTTCGCCGAGCTTGCCTTTGGCGATCACCCGCTTTCCGGCCACTTCGATAGTGACTCCGGCGGGCACCTTGACGGGATTTTTTCCAACGCGAGACATGGGGTTCGTTCCTTAAGGCTCTGCTACGGCCGGCTTAGAAGACGCGACAGAGGATTTCGCCGCCGACGTTGGCGGCGCGCGCTTCCGCATCCGACATCACGCCGCGCGGCGTGGACAGAATCGAGATGCCGAGGCCGTTGTAGACCTTGTTGAGTTCCTTGATCTTGGAATAGACCCGCCGCCCCGGCCGGGAGACGCGGGAAATTTCGCGGATCACCGGGTCGCCTTCGTGGTACTTGAGCTCGATCCGGATTTCGTTGATGCCGGGACGAATTTCGGCTACCGCGAAATCGCGAATGAACCCTTCGCGCTTGAGAACATCGAGCACTTCGCCGCGGAACCGCGACGCCGGTACCGTGATCTCGCTCAGGCGGGCGTGCTGGCCGTTGCGGATCCGGGTGAGCATATCGCCGATGGGGTCGGTCATCGCCATGTATAGGCTCTCCCTTACCAGCTCGACTTGATCATGCCGGGGATCTGGCCCGAAGAACCGAGCTCGCGGATCGCCATGCGGCAAAGCCTGAATTTGCGGTAATTGCCCCGCGACCGGCCGGTCAGCTCGCAGCGCAGCCGGAAGCGGTCGGGCGACGAGTTGCGCGGCAGCGCCGCCAGCTTGATGCGGGCGTTGAACCGATCCTCGGGCGAAAGATCCTTATCCTTCGCCAGGGCCTTGAGACCGGCGCGGCGGGCGGCGAACTTTTTCGCCAGCCGCCGGCGCTTTTCATTTCTCTCGATCTGACTTTTCTTGGCCATTCCGTATCACTCCTGATTCCTGATCCGTCCGCCCCTCATGAGGCAAACGGCAGATCGAATCCCTTGAGCAGGGCCTTGGCTTCCGCATCCGATCTGGCGGAGGTGCACAGCACGATGTCCATGCCCCGGGTCTTCTCCATCTCGTCGTAGTCGATTTCGGGAAACACCGTTTGTTCCTTGAGGCCGATGGTGTAGTTGCCGCGACCGTCGAAACTCTTGCCCGACAGGCCGCGAAAATCCTTGACCCGCGGCAGCGCGATATTGACCAAGCGATCGAGAAACTCGTACATCCGCTCGCGCCGGAGCGTGACCATGCAGCCGACCGGAACGCCGCGGCGCAGCTTGAAGGTCGCGATCGCCTTGCGCGACTTCGTCACCACCGGCTTCTGGCCGGCGATCGCGGTCAGCTCCTTGACCGCGCCTTCGATCTTCTTGCGATCCTGGGAGGCCTCGCCGACCCCCATGTTGATCACGATCTTGGTCAGCTTCGGCACCGCCATAAGGCTGCTGTAGCCGAATTCCTTGACCAAGGCCGGCGCGACCACCTTTTCGAAATGCTCTTGCAAACGTGCGGTCATGCCCCATTCCTCACTTATCGATCACTTCGCCCGACTTCTTGGCGAAGCGAACCTTTTTGCCGTCCTTCAGGAACTTGAAACCGACGCGGGTCGGCTTGCCGCTCTTGGGGTCGACATGGGCGATGTTGGAGATGTGGATGGTGCCTTCCTTCTCGACGATTCCGCCCTGGGGATCGGCCTGGGTCGGGCGGACATGGCGCTTGTGCTTATGCACGCCCTGGACGATGGCGCGCATCTCGCGCGGAAACATCTTGATCACCTCGCCGGTCTTGCCCTTGTCGCGGCCCGAGATGACGGCGACCCGGTCGCCTTTCTTGAATTTCAGTTTCATGGCCATGGTCCGATCCCCCGCCCTCACAAAACTTCCGGCGCGAGCGAGACGATCTTCATGTACTTCTTCGCCCTCAGCTCGCGGGTGACGGGGCCGAAGATGCGGGTTCCGATCGGTTCGCCCTGCTTGTCGATGAGCACGGCGGCGTTGCGGTCGAACCGGATCACCGAGCCGTCGGCGCGGCGGATGTCCTTGGCGGTGCGCACGATGACCGCCTGGACGACCTCGCCTTTCTTGACCCGGCCGCGCGGAATCGCGTCCTTGATCGAAACGACGATGACGTCGCCGATGGTGGCGTAGCGCCGCCGCGAGCCGCCGAGCACCTTGATGCACTGGACGCGGCGCGCTCCGGAATTGTCGGCCACTTCCAAATTCGTTTCGACTTGAATCATCGTCTTACCTTTCTCGGGCCGAAGCCCTTAACTCACGTCCGCTCGAAAACGACTTCCCAGCGTTTGCTCTTGGATATCGGCCGGCACTCGCGAATCTCCACTTTGTCGCCGGTCTTGCACTTGTTCGCCTCGTCGTGAGCCGCGAATTTCTTGGAGCGGCGGATGATCTTTTTATAGATCGGGTGTATGAATCGGCGCTCGACCCGCACCACCACCGTCTTGTCCATCTTGTCGCTGACGACTACGCCGCTCAGAACCCGCTTGGGCATCGCTCGATCTCCTCGTTTCCCGGCTTAAGCCGACTTCGCTTTGCTTTTGGCGGGCTTGGCTTTTTTCGCCGCGGCCGGCTTGGGCGGTGTCTCGGTCGCGCTCGCCCGGACCGGCTTCGATCCACCCGCGCGCCGCTGGGTCAAGATGGTCTTGATCCGCGCGATATCGCGACGGATGGCGCGCATCCGGGCCGTGTTCTCGAGCTGGCCGCTCGCCCGCTGAAAGCGCAGATTGAACGCTTCCTTGCGCAGGCCGACCAACGATCCCTTGAGCTCGTCGTCGCTTTTGGTTCTGACATCGGTCGGTTTCATCGTTTAGTACCCCCCCGATTCGCGGGAGACCATTTTGGTCTTGATCGGCAGCTTCGCCGCGGCCAGTGCGAACGCCGCCTGGGCCACGTCCTTAGGCACGCCGTCGACCTCGAACAGGATGCGTCCGGGCTTGACCCGGCAGACCCAGAACTCCGGGCTGCCCTTGCCGCTGCCCATGCGCACTTCGGCCGGCTTCTTCGACACCGGGACATCGGGAAACACCCGCACCCAGACACGCCCGGCGCGGCTCATCCGCCGCGTCAGCGCCCGGCGCGCGGCCTCGATCTGACGCGCCGTCACCCGCTCGGGTTCCAACGCCTTGAGGCCGTATTCGCCAAAGTTCAGCCGAAATCCGCCCTTGGCCTTGCCGTGGATGCGGCCTTTGTGGGCCTTGCGGTATTTCAGGTTCGTCGGGGATTCCATGGAGCGTCCGTTTCCTTGTTTTCAAACCTGACGCGCGTTAGCGCGCCGGCTGCTGCTCCTGGGCGAGCTTGTCGAGCGCCATCGGATCGTGGGCCATGATTTCGCCCTTGTAGATCCAGACCTTGACGCCGCAGGTCCCATAAGACGTCTTGGCCGTGGCGACGCCGTAATCGATGTTGGCCCGGAGCGTGTGCAGGGGCACCCGGCCCTCGCGGTACCAGACCAGGCGCGCGATTTCCGCGCCGCCCAGGCGCCCGGAGCAATTGATGCGGATGCCTTCCGCGCCGAGTCGCTGCGCCGATTGAACCGCGCGCTTGACCGCGCGCCGGATCGAGACGCGCCGTTCAAGCTGCTGGGCGATGTTTTCGGCGACCAGCCGGGCGTCGACCTCGGGCTTGCGGATTTCGATGATGTTGAGATGGACCTCGGAGCCGGTAATTTTCTGGATCTCGGCCTTGAGCTTCTCGATGTCCGCGCCTTTGCGGCCGATGACGATTCCCGGCCGCGCGGTGTGAATGGTCACTCGCGCTTTCTTCGCCGGACGCTCGATCACGATCCGCGATACCCCGGCTTGCGCCAGCCGCTCGTTCAGGAGCTTGCGAATGCGCAGGTCCTCGTGCAGCAGGTTGCCGTAGTTCTCGTCGGCGTACCAGCGCGAGTCCCAGGTGCGATTGACGCCGAGACGCATCCCGATCGGGTTTACTTTTTGACCCATAACTTTACGGCCCTTCCTTGCGTTTGCCCGCGCCTCGGCGCTTGGCGGCCTCGGTCTCGGTTTTAGTCTTAGTTTCGGTTTTGGCTTTCGCTTCGCGCTCGCGCACGATCAGGCGCATATGACTGAACGGTTTTTCGATACCCGCGGAGCGGCCGCGGCCGCGCGCGTGAAAGCGGCGCATGACGAGCCCGCGCCCGACCGAGATATCCGCGACGTAGAGCTTGTCGACGTCGAGCTGGTGATTGTTCTCGGCGTTGGCGATCGCGGACTGGAGCAGCTTTTTCACGTCGTGGGCGATTCGCCGGCGCGAGAACTGGAGATCGGCGAGCGCCTGCTCGCAGTTCTTGCCGCGGATCAGCCCGGCGATCAGGCCGAGCTTGCGCGGGCTGACGCGCAAGTTGATCGCCTTGGCGATCGCCTCGTTGTCGGCCAACCTGCGGGGGACGGATTTCTTGCTCATGGGTGGACCCGTCTATCCTTTCTTCGCCGGGGCCGCCGGAGCGGCGGCGGGGGCGCCGCCGGGAGCGGCGCCGGGAGCGCCGCCAAAGCCGCCGGAGCCGCCCGGACCGGCCGTCGCCAGTTTCTTGTCGGCGGTGCCGTGACCCTGGAAGAACCGGGTCGGCGAAAATTCGCCGAGTTTGTGGCCGATCATGTCTTCGGTCACCATCACCGGGATGAACTTTTTGCCGTTGTAAACGCCGAAAGTCAGGCCGACAAACTGGGGCAGGACGGTGGAGCGGCGCGACCATGTTTTGATGATGGCGTTACGCCCCGACGCGCGCGATTCGTCGGCCTTCTTGAGCAAATAACCGTCCACAAACGGACCTTTCCAAACCGAGCGCGCCACCGATTCTCTCCTTATTGCTGTTGTTGCTGTTTCTTGACGTGGCGGCTGCGCAGAATGAATCGCGCCGTCCGTTTGTTGGTGCGAGTCTTGAAGCCCTTGGTCGGCTGGCCCCACGGGCTGACCGGATGACGACCGCCGGAGGTTCGGCCCTCGCCGCCGCCGAGCGGATGGTCAACCGGGTTCATGGCGACGCCGCGCACGTGCGGCCGCCAGCCCTTCCAGCGGTTACGTCCGGCCTTGCCGATCTTCACGTTCTGATGGTCCGGGTTGGAGACCGCGCCGATCGACGCCATGCACTCGGCGCGGACCATGCGAACCTCGCCGGAATTGAGGCGGATCTGGGCCCAACCTTGGTCCTTGCCGACCAACTGGACGTAGGACCCGGCCGAGCGGGCGAGCTGCCCGCCCTTGCCGACTTTCATTTCCACGTTGTGGACGATGGTGCCGGCCGGAATGTTCTGCAACGGCATGGCGTTGCCGGGCTTGATGTCCACGCTGTGCCCCGACACCACTTTGTCGCCGGCGCGCAGGCGCTGCGGCGCGAGGATATAGGCCTTCTCCCCGTCGGGGTAACGGATGAGCGCGATGAAGGCGGAGCGGTTCGGGTCGTATTCGAGCCGCTCTACGGTCGCTTCGACGTCGAACTTGCGCCGCTTGAAGTCGATCAAGCGATAGCGCTGCTTGTGTCCGCCGCCGCGATGGCGGGTGGTCATGCGGCCGAGATTGTTGCGCCCGCCGGTGGAGCTTCTCCCCTCGGTCAGCTTCTTTTCCGATTTGCCCTTCCACAGGCCGGTGCGATCGATCGCAACCAGCGCGCGGCGGCCGGGGGAAGTCGGATTATAGGTTTTCAGCGCCATGACCTCACACTCCCGTCGTCACGTCGATGGTTTGGCCCTCGGCCAACGTGACGATCGCCTTCTTGACGTCGCTCTGGCGGCCGGGACGACCGCGAAAACGCTTCGCTTTGCCCTTGCGCCGGAGCGTGTTCACCGCCTCGACCTTGACCTTGAACAACTTTTCGACCGCGGCCTTGATTTCGGGTTTGGTCGCATCCAACGGCACGCGAAACGTGATCTGGCCCAGGCTCGAAATCTGGGTCGCTTTTTCGGTGATGATCGGCGCGCGGATGATCGAGTACATGCGCTCCTGGGACAGCTTGAACGAGGGCTTTTCCTTGGCCGCGCCGCCGACGTTATTTTTTTCGCTCGCGGCGCTCTTTTTCTCGCTCATTTCAGGCGCTCCACCAGCTTGTCGACCGCGGCCTTGGTCAGCACCAGGGTATCGCGCCGCAGGATGTCGTAAACATTCGTGCCCTGGCTCGGCAGGACGTCGAGCCCGGGGATATTCGCCGCCGCGCGCCTGAAGTTCTCATCCAGCGCCGGCCCGTCGATCACCAGCGCGGATTTCCAGCCGAGCTTGGCGATGCGCTTGGCCAGATCCTTGGTCTTGGCGTGCGCGATCTTGGCGTCGTAGAGGACGATGAGCTTGCCGTCGGCGCGCTTGGAGGACAGCGCGCAGCGCAGCGCCAACGCGCGGACCTTCTTGGGCAGCTTGGTCGCGTGGCTGCGGACCAAGGGCCCGAAGACCACGGCGCCGCCGCGATGTTGCGGCGCCCGGTGTGTGCCTTGGCGGGCGCGGCCGGTGCCCTTTTGCGCGAACGGTTTTTTGGTCGTGCCGCTGACCTCGCCGCGGTGCTTGACCGCGTGGGTGCCGGCGCGGCGCTTGTTCAGCTGCCAATTGACCATGCGGGCGAGCAGGTCGGTCCGGACCTCGACGCCGAACACGGCGTCGTCGAGATCGATATTCCCGACCTTCTTGGCGTCGAGGGTGGTGACGTCCCACTTCATGACCGGCGCCTATTCCTTATTCTCTTGGCCGGCCGCGGGCGCGGGTGCGCCGGCCGGAGACTCAAGGGCGGGAGTTCCGCCCGCCGTTTTCAGCCCGGCGGGCTTGGGCGCGGCCTCGGGAATCGGAAACTTGGCCGAATCCTTGACCAGGACATAGCTTCCTTTCGCGCCCGGAACCGCGCCGCGGATCATGATCAAGCCGCGCTCGGCGTCGGTGGACACGACCAGAAGTTTCTGTTGCGTCCGCTGCCGGTCGCCCATGTGACCGGCCATCTTCTTGCCCTTGAAAACCCGGCCCGGGTCCTGGCGCTGGCCGGTCGAGCCGTGGCTGCGGTGGCTGATCGAAACGCCGTGGGTCGCGCGCAATCCCTTGAACCCCCAACGCTTGATGACGCCGGCAAACCCTTTGCCGATGGTCGTGCCGGTGACGTCCACCTTTTGCCCGACGATGAAATGGCCGGCCGAAAGTTCCGCGCCGACCTCGATCAGGTTTTCGGGCGCAACCCGGAATTCGACCAGGCGGGATTTCGGCTCCAGCTTGGCCTTGGCGAAATGGCCGCGCTCGGCCTTGGTCCGGTGCTTGGCCTTGGCCCGGCCGATGCCGAGCTGGACCGCCGCATAACCATCCTTGTCGTCGGTACGCTGCGCCACCACCTGGACGTTGTCGACGTGCAGGACCGTCACCGGGACGTGGCTGCCGTCCTGGTCGAACAGGCGCGTCATCCCGACCTTGCGCGCGATCAATCCGGTTCTTTGTTGCGGGCGCATCGACGTCATTCCATCCTTACAGCTTGATTTCCACGTCCACGCCGGCGGCGAGATCGAGCTTCATCAGCGCGTCCACCGTCTGCGGGGTCGGGTCGACAATGTCGAGCACCCGCTTATGGGTGCGAATTTCGAACTGCTCGCGCGACTTCTTGTCGACGTGCGGCGAGCGGTTGACGGTGAAGCGCTCGATCCTGGTCGGCAACGGAATCGGCCCGCGCACCTGCGCGCCGGTCCGTTGCGCGGTGCTCACGATCTCGCGCGCGGACTGGTCGAGCACGCGATGGTCGAACGCCTTGAGGCGGATGCGGATGTTTTGGCTTTCCATGACCTGTGCTACTCGATGATCTTGGCGACGACGCCGGCGCCGACGGTCTTGCCGCCCTCGCGGATGGCGAAGCGGACCCCTTCGTCCATCGCGATCGGCGAGATCAGCGTCACGTCCATCCGGATGTTATCGCCCGGCATCACCATTTCCGTCCCCGC
>SHWG01000058.1 GCA_009693905.1 Rhodospirillales bacterium
CATGGCGGCGATGGACGCGGAAACCCTGATGAAAACCTGGATGCCGATGGGGCTTCAGGGAATCGAGCAGCTCCAGCGTTCGTTCTTCGAGCAAATGTCGAAAACGATGGGTCCGGCCCGGGATCGCAAGTGACCGCCGTGCGCGCGCCGATTGATCCGCCCCCCTATTTCCGCCGCCATGTTTTCTGCTGCACCAACCAGCGGCCGGCGGGCCATCCGCTCGGCTGTTGCGCCGAGAAAGGCTCGGTCAAGCTCCGCGATTACATGAAAGCGCGGGCGAAGGCGATAGGACTGAAAGACGTGCGCATCAACTCAGCCGGTTGCCTCGATCGCTGCGAACACGGGCCTTCGGTTTTGATTTACCCCGAAGGAATTTGGTACACGGCCAGGACCGAGGCCGACGTGGACGAAATTCTCGAGGCCCATGTGAAGAACGGCGGCCGGGTCGAGCGCTTGCTGATGCCCGCCGAGACCGCCCTAGCCAAAAGGAAGAAAATCAATATTTAGTGTCATTTTTATTTTAAGATACTACATATAGTAGTTTTTAAGGAAAAATCATGGGTCAAGGCAGCGCCGGCGGCAATCATGGCAGCGCCGGCGGCGCGACCATTTATGCCCTCGCCTCAGGGACAGGGCTCGCCGGCATCGCGGTTTTGCGCGTGTCCGGTCCCAACGCCGGCCCGGCGTTGGCGCGGCTGACAGGCCGCGCCCTACCCAAGCCCCGCCGCGCAACCTTGCGCGCGATCCGCGATCCCGCGTCGGGCGCGATTCTCGATCGCGGCCTCGTGCTCTGGTTTCCGGGACCCGCGAGCTACAGCGGCGAGGACCTGGCCGAGATTCACATTCACGGCGGGCGCGCGTGCGTCGCCGCGGTGCTCGGCGCGCTCGCCGGCCTCGGCCCGAGTTTGGGATTGCGCATGGCCGAAGCGGGCGAGTTCACGCGGCGCGCGTTTCTCGCCGGCAAGCTCGATCTCACCGCCGCCGAGGGCACCGCCGATCTGGTCGCGGCCGAGACCGAAACCCAGCGCCGCCAAGCACTACGCCAGATGGAAGGCGCGCTCGGCCGGCTTTATCAAGGCTGGCGCGAAGCCATTATCCGCGCGAGCGCGTTGATGGAATCGGATATCGATTTTTCCGACCAGGATCTTCCCTCGGGACTCGGCGGCCAGGCGCGGCGCGAAATCGCTGGGCTGATGGCCGCGGTGCGCCGTCACCTCGACGATTCGCACCGGGGCGAGCGCGTGCGCGAAGGAATCCATATCGCCATCGTCGGCCCGCCCAACGTCGGCAAGTCCACGCTCTTGAACGCGCTTGCGCGCCGCGACGCGGCGATCGTCTCGGAGTTTCCCGGCACGACCCGCGACGTGATCGAAGTGCCGCTCGATATCGGAGGCTTCAAGGTCGTGCTCGCCGACACCGCCGGCTTGCGCGACTCGAGCGATCCGATCGAGCGCGAAGGGGTGCGCCGCGCGCTTGAGCGCGGCCAGGATTCGGACCTCGCCATCCTGGTCCTCGACCCCGAAACGGCGGACGCCCCCGACAAGATCGCAGGAAACCCTTTAGCTTCTATCACGCAACATATTGTAATAATTAATAAATATGACTTGCCGGGGGCTAAAAACGTGACGGTTCCGGGGCTCAAGGTTTCGGCCAAGACCGGGCACGGAATTAGCGAGCTTCTGCAAACGATTCGAAGCCGAATCGAATCCAGTTTCGGAGGCGCCGAGGAACTTGGCCCCGCCCTCACCCGGGCCCGCCACCGGGAGCTTCTGGAAACCTGCGCCGAGAATCTGGCGCGGGCCCTTGAAGCCAAGGGCCAGGAACTTGTGGCGGAAGACCTTCGCTTGGCGGCGCGCGCGCTGGGCGCGATCACCGGCGGCGTCGATATCGAAAAAATTCTCGATGCGATCTTTCGCGACTTCTGCATCGGGAAATGAACGGAATTATGTAGCAGTCTCACCAAGCCCTCGGTTAGGGTGCCCTTGGCCTTTGGGCTGGGGGAAGCGTGGGAACGACACCTAAACTAGGCTCGCTAGAGAGCTCCGATCCGCGATTACTTGCTGGCAATCGTGATTTTTTGCAACGGGGCCAAGGGTCATAGCGCCTTGCAGCTCTCCCGCGATCTCGACTGCCAATACAAAACGGCTTTCGTCTTGGCCCACAAACTCCGCGAGGCAAGCGTCTGGTGAGACTGCTACATAATTCCGGAAATGAATCTTTTTCCGAGCTAAATCTTTCAACCCGAGGAGAACAAAACGGAATCTGTTTCACGTGAAACAGCGAAATTTATTTTTTCTTTACCAAAAAAATTTCTCGCGGTTTGACTCGATTCACCCGCGCCCATAGATTGCCGGCCATGCCGGAATCCTTTGCAACCTTTGACAGGCGGTCTTGCGCGCGCGGAGCGTACGACGTCGTGGTGATCGGCGGCGGCCATGCCGGCTGCGAGGCCGCGGCCGCGGCCGCGCGCATGGGCGCGCGCACGGCGCTTCTGACCCACCGCGCCGACCGGATCGGCGAGATGTCCTGCAACCCCGCGATCGGGGGGCTCGCCAAGGGCCAATTGGTGCGCGAGGTGGACGCCCTCGACGGGCTCATGGGCCGGGCCATAGACCGGGCTGGGATTCAGTTCCGGATGCTGAACCGGAGCAAGGGCCCGGCGGTGTGGGGGCCGCGCGCCCAGGCCGACCGCGCGCTTTATCGCCAGGCGATGCAGGGGCTGATCCGGGCTTGCCCCAACCTCGAGGTTATCGAACACGCCGCCGAGGATCTGCTCATCGAGGAGGGAAGGGTGGTTGGGGTCAAGATCGCGGGCGGGGCCGAGGTCCGCTCAGGCGCCGTGGTCATGACCACCGGGACGTTCCTTAGAGGCTTGATTCATATAGGAAAAAAGACGATCCGGGCGGGCCGGGCCGGGGACCGGCCGGCGGTCGCGCTGGCCTTCACCCTGAAACGGCTCGGGTTCGCTTTGGGCCGGCTGAAAACCGGGACGCCGCCCAGGCTCGACGGCCGGACGATATGTTGGGACGGCCTAACGGTCCAGCAAGGCGACGACCCGGCGGAACCCTTCTCGTTCCTGACCCGGAAAATCGAGGTTCCTCAGATCCCCTGTCATATCACCACAACAAGTCCGGAAACCCACGCGATCATTCGCAAAAACATCGGTCTCTCGCCCATGTACTCCGGGCAAATCCAAAGCTCCGGCCCGCGCTACTGTCCCTCGATCGAGGACAAAATCGTCCGTTTCGCCGACAAGGAGCGCCACCAAATTTTCCTTGAACCTGAAGGACTTAACGACCACACGGTTTATCCTAACGGGATTTCGACCTCGCTTCCCGAGGAGGTCCAGCGGGAATTCCTGAAGACGATCCCGGGGCTCGAGTCCGCGCACATGATCCGGCCCGGGTACGCCATCGAGTACGACTTCGTCGACCCCCGCGAGCTTCGCCCCACCCTGGAGACCCGGCGGGTCAACGGACTATTCCTGGCGGGCCAGATCAACGGCACCACCGGCTACGAGGAAGCCGCCGGGCAGGGGATCGTCGCCGGCATAAATGCAGGGTTGGCCGCGTGCGCGAAAGAGCCAAATTTCGTCCTCGACCGGGCCACGGGCTACATCGGGGTTATGATCGACGACCTGACCACCCAAGGCACCACAGAGCCCTACCGGATGTTCACCTCCCGGGCCGAATACCGCATATCCCTGCGTGCGGACAACGCCGACCAAAGATTGACCACGAAGGGAATCGAGGTCGGCGCGGTCGGGCCAGAGCGGGCCCGGGTGTTCCGGGAAAAGGCGGAAAAGCTCGCTTTTGCAAGAAAATTACTCGATTCCGTGTCCATGACCCCGAACGAGCTCAAAGCCCGGGGGATCGAGGTCAACATGGATGGGGCCCGCCGGACCGCCCGGGAACTCCTGCGCTACCATGAGATAAACCTTGGAACCCTGGCGCCCATATGGCCGGAACTAGGTGAAATAAAAGGGAAAATAGCCAATCAGGTGGAAATAGACGCGCGCTATTCGGGCTATCTCGACCGCCAGGAAGCGGATATCCGGGCTTTTCGCCGCGACGAGGCCTTGCGGCTCCCGGTTTCCCTGGAATACAGCGCGATTCCTGGGCTTTCCAACGAAGTGCGGGGGAAACTCGCCGCCGTCCAGCCGGAGACCCTGGGCCAGGCTGCCCGCATTTCCGGGGTGACGCCTTCGGCCCTTACGACCCTTCTCGCCTATGTCAAAAACCGGCCGGAAAAGCTGACGGCCTAGCATCGCGTTTCACGTGAAACATCCGGGGTCAATCCAACCATCAATGACGGCGGAGGATTTCGCGCACGCAACGAGCGCGAGCCCTGAGACCATGAAACGCCTCAAGCGTTTCGTCGCGCTGCTCGAGAAATGGCAGAGCGTAAAAAATCTCGTCGGCAAATCGACCCTCCCCGACGTTTGGCATCGGCATATTCTGGATTCCGCGCAGCTTGAGCCGCTCGTTGCAAAGGTCCCGGGCAGTATGGCGGATATCGGCAGCGGCGCCGGATTTCCCGGGTTGGTTCTCGCGATCATGACCGGCCGTCATGTTCATCTGATCGAAAGCGACACGGGCAAATGCGCGTTCATGGCCGAGGTCGCGCGCGCGACGGATGCGCCGGTAACCATACTCAACCGGCGAATCGAATCCGTAACGGATATAAAATTCGCCGTCGTTACCGCGCGGGCGGTGGCGCGGTTAGTGGAGTTGATCGGCTTGGCCGAGCCGATCATGGAGCCGGATTCACGCTGTTTTTTTCTTAAAGGTCAAAGAGTTAGCGATGAATTGACGAAAGCATTAAAAAGATGGAATATGATCGTTACCCGTATCCCAAGCGTAACGGATGAGGATGCGGCCATCTTGAAGCTGGAAATGATCGCGAGAAAGCCATGACCGACGCCGAAGACACCCCAATCAGCGCCCCGGCGCGAACCGCAAGACCGCCGCGCATCATCGCGCTCGCCAACCAGAAGGGGGGGGTGGGCAAGACCACGACGGCGATCAACCTCGCGACCGCGCTTGCCGCCATCCGCCAGAAGGTGCTGATCGTCGATCTCGATCCGCAAGGCAACGCCTCGACCGGAATCGGAATCGCGAAGGCGAAGCGCGCGGTCAATTCGTATCACGTCTTGATTCAAGGGGCGCCGCTCAAAAGCGCGATCGTGCCCACCGAGATTCCCGGCCTCGATATCGTGACCTCGGGCATAGATCTTTCCGGCGCCGAGCTCGAACTCGTGGATTTCGAGCGGCGCGAATACCGCTTGAAGGACATGCTCAAGCAGGGCGCCGAGGGCTACGATTACGTCTTCATCGATTGCCCGCCGGCGCTCGGGCTTCTCACCGTCAACGCCCTGGTCGCGGCGGACGCGGTGCTGGTGCCGCTGCAATGCGAATTCTTCGCTCTCGAAGGGGTGAGCAACCTGGTGCGCACCATCGAGCGGGTGAAAAAAGCCTTCAATCCCGCGCTCGAAATCCAAGGGATCCTGCTCACCATGTTCGATCGCCGCAACAACCTCTCGGACATGGTCGCCAACGACGTGCGCGGCCACTTTGGCGCGAAAGTCTACAAAACGGTCATCCCGCGCAACGTGCGCGTCTCCGAGGCGCCGTCCCACGGGCGCCCGGTGATCGTCTATGACATGGCCTGCGCCGGGTCGCGCGCCTATCTGCATCTCGCGAGCGAGGTCATCCACCAAGAACGGCTGATCGCCTGATGGCCGAGGAAAAACGCAAAGGCCTGGGCCGGGGTCTCGCCGCGCTCTTGGGCGAAGACAGCGAAATTCCGCCTTCCGCGCCGCCCGCGCGCGGCATTCGCACGCTCCCGATCGAGCACTTGCGTCCCGGCCGCTTCCAGCCGCGCCGGCGCATGGACGAGGCGCCGATCCAGGAACTGGCCAAGTCGATCGCCGCCCGGGGCGTCCTCCAGCCGATCTTGGCGCGCAAAGTCGCCGATGCCGCCGACGCCTACGAAATCATCGCCGGCGAGCGGCGCTGGCGGGCGGCGCAGCTCGCGGGGCTGCACGAGGTTCCGGTTATCGTCAAGGACTTCACCGACGGCGAGGCGCTCGAAGTCGCGCTGATCGAAAACCTCCAGCGTCAGGACCTGACGGCGATCGAGGAAGCCGAGGGCTACCGGCGCCTGATGGAGGAATTCGCCCACACCCAGGAAAAACTCGCCGAAACGGTGGGCAAGAGCCGGAGCCACGTCGCCAACATGATGCGGTTGCTCGGGCTGCCCGAAGCGGTCAAGGACATGCTGCAATCGGGCGCGCTCAGCGCCGGGCACGCCCGCGCGCTGATCGGCGCGTCCGATCCGGTCCAACTCGCTCAGCTAATCGTGCGCCGCGCTTTGAGCGTGCGCGAGGCCGAACGGCTCGCGGCCGCGCACGCGAAAAAACCCTCGGGCGCGAAGGCTCTGCTCAAGGACGCCGATACCCGCGCGCTCGAGCGCGATCTCACCGCCCGCCTCGGCCTCAAGGTCGAGATCCGCCACCGGGGCATCCAGGGCGGCGCGCTCACCGTCCACTACACCATGCTCGAACAGCTCGACGACGTGATCGAGCGGCTGGGGCGCGGCGGCCCGGCGAACAAATCGGGCATCCGGCCCGGGCCCGAAGGCGCGGATAAAGCCCAGGCCAACCCGGGCTAGACCCGGCTCGCGGTCACGCTGCGTCCGGTGAAAACCAGCGGGACGGGGTGAGCGGTTCAGTCGGCGGAACTAATACTGCCGGCTCATGGAAATGATCCGCGACCCCAAGAAAAACCGTCACCCCCGCGCATGCGGGGGTCCAGCTTATATGAATGTTTTAGATGGATGCCCGCTTCCGCGGGCATGACGAATGAAAAATTTGATAATTGGCATGAGATCAGCGATACGTCGTTGTCGTTCGCATCTGTGTCAGTCTTCCGCCAAATCCCCGCCCGAAACACGGCGACAGGAGGACCCCATGCCATGAAGATCATGCTCGATTCGAACGTCTACGATCAAATCATAGCTCGGGATGGATTTTCCAATCGCCTCAACGAGGCCGTCCAACGCGGCCACATCGAGATTCTCAAGACACATATTCAGGACGATGAACTTACTAGGATACCCGATCCAGAGAAGGTTAGAGCTGTATCGGAAGTACCGGGTCAGGAGATCAACACCAGCGGCAGCGTATGGGGCGTCTCGAAGTGGGGTAAAAGTTGCTGGGGTGACGGACCGGCAGACATCAAATTCGATGATATTCAGCGAGGCAATTCCAAGCATACCAATGATGCGCTGATCGCGATAACCGCTGCTGCACAGGCTGATGTATAGGTGACGCAGGAGACTCGTACACTGCCGTCGCGCATCAGGGCCACCGGATCAAAACTACAGGTCTGGGATTTTCAGCGTCTTTGCGAATACATCGACTCTTTGCCAAAAGAGCCAGTCGCTACATAGTACCAACCCTCATTGACGTTGACTCTCCTCTTCGTCATGGCCGGGCTTGTCCCGACCATCCACGGCCTTGATGGTGCGCGAGTTTTAAGACGTGGATGCCCGCGCCAAGCGCGGGCATGACGGGTGGGGAGCAATGGGCCTTGGTATTAAGCCGCGCCCTATCCGCGCGCTTATTGCTTGCGCGCTATCCGCTGGTTTTTTTATTTGCGCACTGCTCGCGCGACGTTGGCGAGCGCCCGGTGGGCGAGCATTTCGTCCGGCGCGCCGGTTGCCTTGCAGGCGATTTCGGCCTCGATCAGTTGATCGAGCGCGGTCGCCAGCCGGGCGTCGTTCCAGGCCGCGAGCTGGCGGCGGAAACGCTCGGCGAACTTGAAAAAAACCGGCGGGCGCAGGCGCTCCATCGCCGATTTCGCGTCCAGCCCTTCGGCCATGTGGGCGCGGGCGAGATGGAGCCGGCCGACGTGGCGCAGCGCGGCGCGGAGCAGCCCGATCGGCGCCGCGCCGTCGCCGATCGCGCGGACGAGAGCGCGATCGAGCAGGGCGTAGTCGCCGTCGGCGGCCGCGAACGCCACGGCCTCCAAGGACGCCTCGGCGCCGTCGCCGACCACGGCGAGCACGTCGTCGGCGCCGACGCTTTTGCCGTCGCAATAAAGTACGAGCTTGACGAGTTCGCCCCGGACCAGGTCGCGGTCGGGGCCGAGCCTCGCGGCGAGAAGATCGAGCGCGTCCGAATCCGCCGCCAGCCCGTTCGCGCGCAGGATTTCGCCGACGAGCGCGCGGAGTCCCCGCTCGTCGTCGGGATAACAAGCGATCGCCGCGGCTTTTTTCGCGGTCTCGAACGCGGCGCGCAAACTGGATCGCTTGGGCAAGTCCCCGCCCTCGACCAGGACGAAGGCGGCCCCGCCGGGCGAATCAAGCTCGGCGAGAAAGCGGACGAACAGCGGGGCGGCGCCGTCGCCGGCCTCGCGCACGATCACGAGCCGCCGTCCGCCGCCGAAGGCAAGCGAAGCCGCCTCGTCGAACAGCCGCGCCGGATCGGACTTGAGGGTCGCGGCGGCGATCTCGACGGCGCGGAAGGGATCGGCGGTATCGCCCGCGATCGCGCGTCCGATCTGGGCCATGCGCTCGCGCACCAGGCCGCGGTCGGGACCGAACACCAGCGCGGCGGCCACGTCCGGGGCGGGCTTGCGGACGAAGGCCTCGGCCTTGGCGCCGGTCAAATACATGGTTCCGTCAGGAGCGCTTGAAATAGACGCCGAGGCGGGCACGGATTTCCTCGGCCAGGTCGCGCACCGCGCGGTCGCGGGCGTCCTTCTCGCTGGCCAGCGTCCCGTACTCGGCGGTTTGGTGGGCATAGCTGGCGGTCGAGGCCGCCGAGCTGGTGAAGACCTGCCCGCGCGTCGTCACGTCGTGAAGGATAAAGGTGGCGCTGAGCACGAGATTCGCCCGCACCGCGAAGGCAGTGCGCTGGATCGCCGTATCCTGGGTCGATTCGGCGAGCGTGACTTTGAGGACATAGCGCGGCTTGGCCGGGGTCCCGCGCGGATTGATCGCGTCGCGAAGCTGGTTGTGCAACATCTGCCCGACCCGGTCCTTGATCGGCTCGATCTGGATGAAGGCGAAGTCCGCCGGCACGTCTTTGTCCGCCGCGCGCCCGTACATGGGTTCGAAGCCGCACGCGGCCAGCGTGGCCGGGAGCAGAAGCGCGAGGGCTGTTTTAAACCACGACATTGACGATCCTGTTGGCGACGACGATCACTTTACGCACATTGCGGCCGCCGATGGCGCGGGCGACGGTATCGAGCGCGAGCGCGGCCCGCCGGGCGTCCTCTTCGGCGCAGCCCATCGGCAACTCGACGGTGCCGCGCAACTTGCCGTTGACCTGAACCGCGACCGCCACCGTCTCTTCAACCAGCAGCATCGGATCCGCCACCGGCCAGGGGGCTAGGCCGAGCAGCGTATCATGGCCGAGGCGGCGCCACATCGCCTCGGCGAGGTGCGGCATCATGGGCCCGATCAGGCGGACCACGGCTTCCAGGGCCTCGCCGGCGGCCCACTCCGCGCCCACGGTATCCGGGGGCAAGGCCTCAAGGGCGTTGGAAAGCTCCCGGATCCGGGCGACCGCCCTATTAAAGTGGAATACGTCGAGATCGCGGGTCACCGCGGCCACGGTTCGGTGGGTCAGGCGATGGAGCTTCTCGGCCTCAGGCCCCAGCGGGTCGGGCATGGTCCCGCCCGGCTGGGCGTAGGGGACGGGGGCCTCGTCCACCAGCCGCCAAAGACGGTTGATGTAGCGGAACGCGCCCTCGATGCCGGCCTCGGTCCAATCCAAATCGCGCTCGGGCGGGCTGTCGGAAAGCATGAACAGGCGCGCGGTGTCGGCGCCGTAGGTTTCGAGGATCGATTCGGGATCGACCACGTTTTTGCGCGACTTGCTCATCTTTTCCGCCCGCCCGACCTCGACGGGTGCGCCGGTCCCGATTTGCACGACCGCCCCGGCACTGTTCCTCTCGACCTCGTCGGGGAACAGCCATTTGCCGTCGGCGCGATAGGTCTCGTGGCAGACCATGCCTTGGGTGAGCAGGCCGGCGAACGGCTCCTTGAGATCGAGATAGCCGCACTCCTTCATGGCGCGGGTAAAAAAACGGGAATAGAGGAGATGCAAAACCGCGTGCTCGATGCCGCCGATGTATTGGTCCACCGGAAGCCAGTAGTCGGCGGCCCCGCGCTCGAACGGGAGCGTTTCGGATTTAGGCGAACAAAACCGGGCGAAGTACCAGGACGATTCGAAGAACGTGTCGAAGGTGTCGGTTTCGCGCCTGGCCGGTTTGCCGCATTTGGGGCAAGCGACGTTCTTCCAGCTCGGGTGGTGCTCGAGCGGGTTGCCGGGCCGGTCGAACGTCACGTCTTCGGGGAGGACCACCGGCAAATCACGAGCCGGCACCGGAACGACGCCGCAAGATGCGCAATGAACGATGGGAATCGGGCAGCCCCAGTAACGCTGGCGCGAAACCCCCCAGTCGCGGAGGCGAAATTGGACCGTGCCCTCGCCCGCGCCCATTCCCTCCAGTTTCCGGATGGCCTCGCGCTTGGCGTCCGCGACGGACTTGCCGTCGAGGAAATCCGAGTTAACCGCGACGCCGTCCTCGACGTAAGCCAGCGCCGCGACTTCAAGCGCGGCGACGAAGTTTTTTTCCTCGGGCGTGCCGGCGACGTCTTTCGGGACGATGACGGGGATCACGGCGAGCCCATACTTGCGGGCGAAATCGAGATCGCGCTGGTCGTGGGCCGGGCAGCCGAAAACGGCGCCCGAGCCGTATTCCATCAGCACAAAATTGGCGACGAAGACGGGCAGGCGCCGGCTCGGAACGAACGGGTGCGAAACCTCGAGCCCGGTCTTCAGGCCCTTTTTCTCGGCGGTTTCGATCGCCGCCTCGCTGGTGCCGATGCGGTTGCACTCGGCGATGAAATCGGCCAGCGCGGCGTCTTTTTTCGCCAAGTCCCCCGCCAGCGGGTGATGGGGCGAAATTGCCACGAACGAGGCGCCGAACAGGGTGTCGGGACGGGTGGTGAAAACCTCGATCTTGTCGACGGCGGTCTTGATTTTATCGAAGAGATGGAGTGGAAAAAAAACCCGCGCGCCTTCGGATCGGCCGATCCAGTTCTCCTGCATCAGCCGCACCCGCTCGGGCCAGCGCTCCAAGCCCTTCAACGATTCGAGCAGGTCGTCGGAAAAAGCGGCGATGCGCAGGAACCACTGGGAAAGCAATCGCTTCTCGACGATCGCGCCGGAGCGCCAGCCACGGCCCTCGATCACCTGCTCGTTGGCGAGCACGGTGTTCTCGACCGGGTCCCAGTTGACCCAAGACTCGCGGCGATAAACGAGATCGCGGACGAGAAAATCGAGAAACATCTTCTGCTCGTGCCGGTAATACTCCGGCTCGCAGGTGGATATTTCCCGGTCCCAGTCGTAGGAAAAGCCCATGCGCTTGAGCTGGTTGCGCATGGCGGCGATGTTCTCGCGCGTCCAGCGGGCGGGGTGGACCTTGTTCTCGATCGCCGCGTTCTCGGCCGGAAGCCCGAAGGCGTCCCAGCCCATCGGGTGCAGCACGTTAAAGCCGCGCGCGCGTTTGTAGCGGGCGACCACGTCGCCGAGCGTGTAGTTGCGCACGTGCCCCATGTGGATGCGCCCCGACGGATAGGGAAACATCTCGAGCACGTAGTACTTGGGGCGCTTCGAATCCTGGCTCGCGGCGTAGGTGGCGCGCTCGGCCCAGGTCCGCTGCCACGCCGTCTCGTTTTCCTGGACGTTGTATTTCGCCATGCGGGGCGCGCGGCTTTGCGGGATCAGCGTGGCCGCTGCGCCATGGTTTCCTGGCGAAGCTGGCGGGCGCGGGTGAGGATGGCGTCCTCGATCTTGGCGGCGGTTTCCTTAGGCACACCGGCGTCGCGCCAAGCCCCGGCCGGATCGCGGGTCTGGCGGAAGGACGACACGCGCACGCCGTCGGCGCGCAACGCGCGCCCCAGGATATAGACGTTGAGCTTGAACCGCTCGGCCGGCGAATCGGCGAAGCTGTGCCAATCGGTGAGAATCACGCCGCCGAGCGCGTCCGCCGAGGTGATCGGCATGAAGGCCAGCGTGTCGAGCGACGCGCGCCAGAGGAAACTGTTGACGCCGATGCCGCCGCCGCCCTCGTCGT
>SHWG01000059.1 GCA_009693905.1 Rhodospirillales bacterium
GGCCGGCATCAGCGCCCCGGTCGGACAGGCCTGGACGCACTCGCCGCAGGCGACACAGGTGGATTGTCCCATCGGATCGGCGAAGTCGAACACGATGTGGGCGTGATGTCCCCGCCCGCCCATGCCGATCACGTCGTTGACCTGGACCTCGCGGCAGGCGCGGACACAGAGATTGCAATGAATGCAGGCATCCAGCGCCACCGCCATCGCCGGATGCGAGCGATCGGGGGCGGGCGCGGCGCGGGCCGCGAACCGGCTTTGGCTCAGGCCCAGCTTCTCGGTCCAGGCCCAGAAGCGCGAATCGGAATCGTGCGCTTGGGCCTTCGCCGGTTGATCCGCGAGCAACAACTCGAACACCATCTTGCGCCCGGCGCGCGCCCGCTCGCTCGCGGTCTTGACCTTCATGTTCGCCGTCGGCTTGCGGATGCAGGACGCGGCCAGGACCCGTTCTCCCTCGACCTCGACGACGCAGGCGCGGCAGTTGCCGTCCGGCCGATAGCCGGGCTCGGCCGAGTGGCAGAGGTGCGGGATCGCGGTGCCCTGGCGCCGCGCCACCTCCCAGATCGTTTCGCCCGCCGAGGCCTCGACGGTTTTGCCGTCGAGCTCGAAGGAAATCCGCTCGCTCATCGTTTGGCCTCCGGAAAATATTTCAGCACGCAGCGGATCGGGTTGGCGGCGGCCTGACCGAGGCCGCAGATCGAGGCGTCCGCCATCCCTTGCGCGAGCTCGCCGAGCAGCGCCGCGTTCCAGGTTTTCTTCTCCATCTCGACGACGGCTTTTTCGGTGCCGACCCGGCAGGGCGTGCATTGGCCGCAGCTCTCGTCGGCGAAAAAGCGCATGAGATTGAGGGCGGCTAAGCGGACGTCGTCCTGGTCCGAGAGCACGACCACCGCCGCCGAGCCGAGAAAACAGCCGTGCTTTTCGAGCTGGCCGAATTCGAGCGGCTCGTCGGCCATCGCCGCCGGCAGAATCCCGCCCGAAGCGCCGCCCGGAAGATAGGCCGTGAACACGTGGCCATCGGCCATGCCGCCGCAATGATCCTCGATCAGTTTGCGCACGCTGATGCCGGCGGGCGCCAGCTTGACGCCGGGATTTTTCACCCGCCCCGAGACCGAGTAGCTGTGCAGCCGCGCGCTTCCCCCTCGCGTCGCGAACCACTTCGCGCCCTTTTCCACGATATCGCGCAGCCAAAAGAGGGTTTCCACGTTCTGGACCAAGGTGGGGCGGTCGAACAGGCCTTTTTCCGCGACGTAGGGCGGGCGATGGCGGGGCAGCCCGCGCTTGCCTTCGATGCTTTCCAGCATCGCCGATTCCTCGCCGCAGATGTAGGCCCCGGCGCCGCGGCGCAAATGGACCTTCGCGTGGGCGTCCAGCTTGGCGGCGCGGACTTTGTCCAGCTCGGCCAGCAGCAGCGAGCGGATGCCCGAGTATTCGTCGCGCAGATAAAAGTAGATCGCCTCGGCGCCGACGGCCCAGGCGGCGAGCAGCATCCCCTCGATCACCCGGTGCGGGTCGGTTTCGAGATAGTGCCGGTCCTTGAAAGTGCCGGGCTCGCCTTCGTCGGCGTTGATCGCCATCAGGCGCGGGCCGGGATAGCCGCGCACGATCCCCCACTTGCGCCCGGTCGGAAACCCGGCCCCGCCGAGACCGCGCAAACCAGAGTCGTTCAGGAGCGCGATCAAGTCTTCGGGCTTGCGCTCGCCCTTCAGGCATTGGCGCAGAAGCGCGTAGCCGCCGTCCTTGCAATACACATCGAACCCGCGCGCGGCGGGGATAAGCTCGGACGTACCGGACCCCTGAATGGCGGTGACCGATTGGACCGTCGCCCGCGTCAACTGCCGGTGTCCGACCTGCACAACCGGAGCCTTGTCGCAAAGCCCCATGCACGGCGCGCGCACAACCCGCGCATGGCCCTTGAGCGCGGTCGCGAGCCCTTCGAGCAATGCACCCGCGCCGGCCATCTCGCAGGAAAGACTATCGCAAACGCGCACCGTGAGTGGGAGCGGCGCCGCTTCGCCTTCACGAATGACGTCGAAATGGGCGTAAAAGGTCGCGACCTCGTAGACCTCGGCCATGGCGAGCCGCATCTCCTGGGCGAGCGCGGCGAGATGCGCCGCGGAAATGTGCCCGAATTTGTCCTGGATCAGATGCAAATGCTCGATCAGAAGATCGCGGTTTCTTGGGCGGTCGGCCAGCAGCGCGCGGACTTCGGCGAGCGCGACCGGATCGACCTGACGGCCCTTGGGCGTCGATCGGGGCGCGCTTCTTTTGTGGGGGGCGGCGGCAGGCGCGTTCATCGTCAAATACCTCGGTCGTTCGCGGGCCACAAGGTAACGTCTGAAACCTTTCGCAACAACCCCATGCGGGGTGGGACGATAGACGGTGTCTTGCGGACGATAAAATCGGCCCGGGCGGGCGGTTCTTCCATATTCTTACGCGCCCGGGTCCCAGCGCGCCCGGCGCAGCACCGCTTTGACCAGTTCCATCAGCACGAGCAGCGTGGCCGAGACGCCCGTGGCGATCAGCCAATCGGCGCCCGAGAGCGGAACCGTCCGGAACGCCGCCTGAAGAACCGGGACATAGATCACGAGCGCGTGCGCGAACAGCCCCGATGCGATCGCGGCGAGCAGCCACTTGTTGGCGAAGAATCCGCTGAAGGCGCTCCGCGTGCGCGACCGGCAGTTATAGACGTCGAAGAGTTGGAACATCATCAGCGTGGTAAAGGCCATGGTGCGCGCATGGGCCTCGTCGGCCGCGTTCGGTTCCGTCCCGCTCGCGAACAGCCGGCAGGCTCTCGCCGGTCAAGGCGGCTTCGTCGGTCCGGAGATTGGCGCTTTCGACCACCCGGGTGTCGGCCAGGATCTTGTCCCCCGCTTCGATCAGGAGAATGTCGCCGGGCACGATCATATGGACCGGAATGCGCTTGCGCTCGCCATCGCGGACCACGCTCGATTCGGGGGCGGCGAGCGCCATCAGCGCCCGGATCGACTTTTCCGCCCGCGCCTCCTGGCTGAACCCGGGCGCGTCGTTGATGCCGACGATCGCCAGAATAACGATCGCGTCGTAAGGCAGCGCGGTCTCGCGCGGATCCTGGAAGACCCACTCGATCGCCGCGAACGCGGTGGCGACCAACAGGATGAACCTTGACGTTTTGGAACTGCTCGATCAGCCGCCGCCACCAGGGCGTTTCCGGCGCGCTTTTCAATCGGTTCGGCCCGAATTGATCGAGGCGCCGCGCCGCCTCGGCGCGGCCGAGGCCCCGCTGGGCGTCGAAGCCGAGCACCGCGACCACGGCTTCGGCGGGTTCACGGTGAGGAGTCATTGAAACGCTCGTCATGCCCACGACCTGCTCGATCGGAAAGGGGGCAAATCAGCGCGGGGAATCCGCCGTCATTTGACCAAAGTCACCGGCACCTTCGCCAAATGCAGAAGCTTGGTCGTCGAAGACCCCAACAGCAGATTCGCGATCTGGGTATGACCGCGTGTGCCCATGACGATCTCGTCGCACTTCGTTTCGTCGGCGTAAGCCGCGATGCTCTTGGCGACGTCGCCGATCGCGATTTCGGTTTGGTGCGGGATTTTCGCCTTGTCGAGCGCGGCGCACGCCTTCTTGAGCGCGTCCTTGCCTTGGTCGCGATGAAAATCGCGCACGGACTTCTTGCCGACGAAGGTCGTTACCGCCTCCGGCAGCGCGGGCTGGATGTTGATCAGATGCACGCGCGCCCTGAGTCCCTTGCCGATGCGGCGAATCAGAAAATCCACCGCCCTCAAGGAAGCGGGCGAGCCGTCGACCGGAACGAGGATGTTTTGCATGGCGCTCTCCAATCCAAAATACTTATGACCCGGACACGCCGTGATGTTCGGACGCGACGATATCGACCTTTTTCTGGCGCGCTTCTTTGCGCCGTGCAAGCCAGGTGCCGGCCAGGACGACAATCCCTGCGCCGCCCGCGGCCGCCAGATAGTGAACTATCGGCTGATAGGGCTCGATCCAGGCTTCGATCGCGGGATCGGCCGCCGCGATGTCGCCCGCCACCCAGCCGAGCAGCGCGCCGCCGCCGACCACCAGGATCGGATAACGGTCAAGCAGCTTGAGCATCAGCGTGCTGCCGAAAACGACGATCGGGATGCTGATGGCAAGGCCGAGAATGACCAGCGTCAGGCTGTCCTTGGCGGCGGCGGCGATGCCGATGACGTTGTCGAGGCTCATGACCGCGTCGGCGATAATGATGGTCGTGATCGCACTCCCAATCGACGATCCGGCCTTGACCTTGCCTTCGCCGCCCCCTCCTTCCGGCACCAGCAGCTTGATCGCGATCCAAAAGAGAAGCGCGCTGCCGACAAGCTTAAGATAAGGGATCGTCATCAGGTAGACGACAATCACGGTGAACCCGATCCGCATGACGACCGCGCCGACCGTGCCGCCGATCACCGCCCATCGCCGCTGCTTGGCGGGCAGATTGCGGGCGGCGAGCGCGATCACGACCGCGTTGTCGCCGCTGAGCACGATGTTGATGCCGATAATCTGGAGAAGGGCGGTCCAGAACTGCCCCTCGAAAAACGTCATTTCCATTTTTCTTCCCCCGCGTCCCGCCCGTAATTGCCGATTCTCTTATATGTGGATTAAAGCAGTTTTTTCCCTGCGGCGCAGGGAGGGCGGCCGTCTTTGACCGCTTGCCAAAGCCAGTTGCTCCGGTTTTCCGATAGTGGTACACCACATACCTAGGCGGATAAGCCTTGTCGAGGGCGAAACGTGGATCGCGGTTTGCCCCAAAACAGGCATCCAGCCCCATCAAGAGGGCGCGCTCGATCCGAGGGATTTCAACAAGGCGGGGGCGCCAACTCTTTTGGGTGGGCACATCCGTTTGGACAAAATATCCGCCCATAATCGCGGCGGAAATTTGGGGAGGACTTTAGTAATGCAAATACGCTCACACACCATCGCCAGCCTGCTGGCGCCGGCCGCCGTTCTGGCCGCGGGCGTCGTCGCGGGCACCCCGGCGCTCGCCGCCTGGGAGCCGACCAAGCCGATCGAGTTCATCATCCCCGCCGGCACCGGCGGCGGCGCCGACCAGATGGCCCGGATGCTTCAGGGCGTGGTCGAAAAGCACAAGCTGTCCAAGCAGCCTTTGATCGTCATCAACAAGGCCGGCGGCGCGGGCGCCGAAGGATTCCTCGACGTCAAGAACTCCAAAGGCAATCCGCACAAGATCATCATCACGCTCTCGAATCTGTTCACCACCCCGCTCGCGACCAGCGTGCCGTTCAACTGGAAGGACCTGACCCCGGTCGCCATGCTGGCGCTGGACGAGTTCATCCTTTGGGTCAACGCCGAGGCGCCTTATAAGAGCGCCGGCGAGTTCGTCGCCGCGGTCAAGGCCGGCGAGGCGGGCAAGTTCAAGATGGGCGGGACCGGCTCGAAGCAGGAAGACCAGATCATCACCGTCTGGATCGAACAGATCACCGGCGCCAAGTTCACCTACGTGCCCTACAAGGGCGGCGGCGAGGTGGCGACCCAGCTGGTCGGCAAGCACGTCGATTCGACGGTCAACAATCCGATCGAGGCGGTCGCGCAATGGCGCGCCGGCGCGCTCCGGCCGCTCTGCGTGTTCGATGCCAAGCGCATCGACCTCAAGGACAAAATCACCGCGACCATGTCGTGGAACGACATTCCGACCTGCAAGGATTCGGGGCTCAACATCGAGTACTTGATGTTGCGCGGAATTTTCATGCCGGCCGGAGTGACCGCGGACCAGACGAACTTTTACATCGACCTATTCAAGAAGGTCCGCGCCACCCCAGAATGGGCCGATTTCATGAAAATCGGCGCTTTCAACACAACCTTCATGTCCGGCAAGGAATACCGCGACTGGGTGGAGAAGGCCGAGGTCACTCATAAGGATCTGATGACCAAGGCCGGCTTTCTCGCCAAGTAAGTCCGTTCGCACCGTTCGTCCGGGGCGGCCATGCGCGGCCGCCCCGGCGCGTTCGGCGGGTTTTTTCACAACTAATCTTCCTTGCGGATCGAGATACGCGACATGAACGGCGAATCGGAACAGGGCGGCATCTCGCACAAAGCCGTCGATCTTTTTGTCGCCGGCGCGATCATGGCGCTGGCATCCCTGGTCATGTACGACAGCCAACGTATCGGCGCGAAATGGGCCTTCGACGGTCCCCAGGCTGGGTATTTCCCTTTCTATGTCGGCCTGATCATGTTCATGGCCTCGCTCGTCACTTTCTCCTTGGCCTTGGTGTCGAAAAAATCCCGGCGGGTTTTCGTCGATTCCGCCCGGTTCCGCTCGGTGCTGGCCATCTTCGTCCCCAGCGCGGTTTATATCGGCGGCATCTATCTGCTCGGAATCTACGTCGCCTCTACCATCTTCCTGTCCTTTTTCATGCGCGTGCATGGCGGCTATCGCGTCCAAACGATCGCGCCGGTGGCGCTCGGCGTCCCCGCCTTTCTCTTTATACTCTTCGAAAAGTGGTTCCTCGTTCCCCTCCCCAAGGGACCGGTGGAAGCCCTCTTCGGCTATTGAACCCCCGGAGATTGTCTTGGCCGAATCCCTCGAAGCCCTGTTCCACGGTTTTGCCGTCGCGATGACGTTCAAGAACGTCGGGTTCATGCTGATCGGCATATTGCTCGGCGTGCTGATCGGCGTGTTGCCGGGCCTGGGCGGCGCCAACGGCGTCGCGATCCTGCTGCCGTTGACCTTCTCCATGGAGCCGACGTCGGCGATCATCATGCTGTCATGCATTTACTGGGGCGCCCTGTTCGGCGGCGCGATCACGTCGGTCCTGTTCAACATCCCGGGCGAACCCTGGTCGGTGGCGACCACCTTCGACGGCTATCCCATGGCCCGCGACGGCCGCGCCGGCGAGGCCTTGACCGCGGCGTTCACCTCGTCTTTTTTCGGGGCGCTGGTCGCGGTCCTCGTCATCACCTTTCTCGCGCCGCTGGTCGCCAAGTTCGCTCTCCGATTCGGCCCGCCCGAGTTCTTTGCGGTGTATTTCCTAACGTTTTGCAGTTTTGTAGGCATGAGCAAGGAACCGCCCGCCAAAACCGTTGCCAGCATGATGCTCGGCTTCGCCTTGGCCGCGGTCGGCCTCGATACCGTGACCGGCCAGCCGCGCATGATCTTCGGCGTCTATGAAATGATCCGCGGCTTCGACTTCCTGATCGCCGTGATCGGCCTGTTCGGAATCGGCGAAATCCTGTTGACCATGGAAGAAGGCCTCTCGTTCAAGGGCGTGTCGGCCAAGATCAACGCCCGCGTCGTGTGGCAGACCTGGAAGGAACTGCCGAAGTACTGGGCGACCTCGCTCCGGGGCGCCCTGGTCGGCTGCTGGATGGGGATCACGCCGGGCGGCGCGACCCCGGCCTCGTTCATGAGCTATGGCCTCGCCAAGCGCTTCTCCAAGGACGGGCCGCAATTCGGCACCGGCAAGATCGAAGGCGTGGTGGCGCCGGAAACGGCGGCGCACGCCGCCGGCACCAGCGCGCTTTTGCCCATGCTGACCCTCGGCATTCCCGGCTCGCCGACCGCCGCCGTGCTGCTGGGAGGGCTCTTGATCTGGGGCTTGCAGCCGGGGCCGCTCCTGTTCGTCGAGCACAAGGACTTCGTCTGGGGCCTGATCGCCAGCATTTATCTCGGCAACATCGTCGGCCTGATCATCGTTCTCACCACGGTCCCGTGGTGGGCGGCGATCCTTCGGATTCCTTTCAGCATCATCGGCCCGGTGATCATCGTGATCTGCGCCATCGGCGCGTTCACGGTTCACAACGCCATGCTCGACGTCGCTATGATGCTGTTCTTCGGGGTCATCGGCTACGCGTTCAAGAAATTGAACTACCCCCTGGCGCCGCTGGTGTTGGCGCTGGTGCTTGGCGACATGGCGGAAAGCGCCTTCCGCCAATCCATGATCGTCTCCAAGGGCAGCATCGCCATTTTCTGGAGCAACGGTTTGGTGGGCGGCATCATGGGCCTCGCTTTGATCCTTCTGTTGTGGCCGCTGATCGCCGGCGCGAAGAACAAACTGATCCCCAAGCGGACCTGAACCCATGACTCATCCGAACGGCGATTGGCGCGCGCGACTTACGGGTTTCCATTCTGGTATAATCCACACTAGGAGAGGATGAGCGACCATGTCCCCGCCTCTCACCGCCCGACTGGAAATGCAGCCGATCGAGGCCGACACGAGCCTCAAAGGGCGAATCTACGACCGCCTCAAGCACGCGATCACGGCCATGAACATCTACGCCGAGAACGCCGAGCTCAGGCTCGACGAGCGTCAGCTCGCGCTCAAGCTCGCCACCAGCCGCACGCCGATCCGCGAGGCCTTGGCCCGGCTCGAGCAGGAAGGGCTGGTCCAGATCGCCCCGCGCAAGGGCGTCTTCATCGTGCGCAAGAGCAAGGCCGAAATCCTCGAGATGATCATGGTCTGGGCGGCGCTGGAGGGCATGGCGGCCAGGCTCGTGACCGAGAACGCGAGCGATTCCGAAATCGCCTCGCTCCGCCAGATGTTCACCACCTTCAGGAACGGCCAGGTCCGCGCCCGGATCGACGAGTATTCCGACGCCAACGTCCGTTTTCATCAAGCCATTCTCACCCTCGGAAAATGCGCCTTGCTCCGCGAGATGGCCGACCACCTGTTCGTCCACATGCGCTCGATCCGCATGCGCACCATCGGGGAGAGCAACCGCGCCAACCGCTCGATCATCGATCACTTGCATATCATCGAGGCGATCGAGGCGCGCGACGCCGATCTCGCCGAACAGCTGGTGCGCGAACACACGCTCAACCTCGCCAACCACGTCCGCGAAAACGTCCACTATCTCGATTAAAAACCGGCGACCCGGCGGCGGGATCAACCCGCCGCCCGAACCTGAGTTTCGGGGAGAAGGCCATGGCTGAAGGAACGGCGAAAAAACAAGAGGCGCCGGCGGAGACGCAGGACCTGACGGACGGCTTCCACCTCGTCATCGACGCGCTCAAGCTCAACGGTCTCAACACGATCTACGGCGTGCCCGGCATCCCGATCACGGACCTGACCCGCATGGCGCAGGCCTCGGGGATCCGCGTGCTCTCGTTCCGCCACGAACAGAACGCCGGCTACGCGGCCGCCATCGCCGGCTTCCTGACCAAGAAGCCCGGCATCTGCCTCACCGTGTCGGCCCCGGGCTTCCTGAACGGGCTCACGGCGCTCGCCCACGCCACGACAAACTGTTTCCCGATGATCCTGATCTCCGGCTCGTCGGAGCGCGAGATCGTCGACCTGCAGCAGGGCGACTATGAGGAAATGGATCAGCTCGCCATCGCCAAGCCGTTGTGCAAGGCGGCGTTCCGCGTGCTGCACGCCCAGGACATCGGCATCGGCCTCGCGCGTGCCATCCGCGCCGCCGTCTCGGGCCGTCCGGGCGGCGTCTATCTCGATCTGCCGGCCAAGCTGTTCGGGCAGGTCATGAATGCGGAGGCCGGCCGGAAGTCGCTCGTCAAGGTTATCGACGCCGCTCCCGCCCAGATCCCCGCCCCGGCCGCGGTCGAACGCGCGCTGGATGTGCTGAAGGGGGCCAAGCGCCCGCTGATCATTCTCGGCAAGGGCGCGGCCTACGCGCAGGCCGACGACGCGATCCGCGACTTCGTCGAGAAGAGCGGCATTCCCTTCCTGCCGATGAGCATGGCCAAGGGCCTGCTGCCGGACACGCATCCGCGGTGCGCGGGCGCGGCCCGCTCGATGGTGCTGAAGGACTCGGACGTTGTCATGCTGATCGGCGCCCGCCTCAACTGGCTGCTCTCGCACGGCAAGGGCAAGACCTGGGGCGAGGCGCCGAAGAAATTCGTCCAGATCGACATCGAGCCTCGGGAGATGGACAGCAACGTCGAGATCGCGGCGCCCGTGGTGGGCGATATCGGCTCCTGCGTGTCGGCTTTGCTCGACGCCATGGGCAGCAAGTGGGACGCCCCGCCGGCCGACTGGACGAACGCCGTCAAGGCGAAACGGGACGAGAACGTCGCCAAGATGGCGCCGCGCCTCATGAACAACAATACGCCGATGGACTACCACGGCGCGCTCGGCGCGTTGCGGGACATCATCAAGGAGCGGCCGGACGCCATCCTCGTCAACGAAGGCGCCAACACGCTCGATCTCGCCCGCGGCATCATCGACATGTACCAGCCGCGCAAGCGCCTCGATGTCGGAACCTGGGGCATCATGGGCATCGGCATGGGCTCCGCCATCGCCGCCGCCGTCGAGACCGGCAAGCCCGTGCTGGCGGTCGAAGGCGACAGCGCCTTCGGCTTCGCGGGCATGGAGGTGGAGACGATCTGCCGCTACAAGCTGCCGGTCTGCGTCGTCGTCTTCAACAACGACGGCATCTATCGCGGCACCGATGTCAACACGGCCGGGTCCGATCCGGCGACGACGGTATTCGTCAAGGGCGCGCGCTACGACAAGATGATGGAGGCCTTCGGCGGCGTCGGCGTCAATGCGACGACGCCCGACGAGCTGAAGCGCGCTGTCAACGCGGCCATGGACTCCGGCCATCCGACGCTCATCAACGCGGTGATCGACCCGGCGGCCGGCAGCGAGAGCGGCCGTATCGGCAACCTCAACCCGCAAAGCGTGCTGAAGAAGAAATAACCCTTGCCGGACATGGCACCCAAGCGGCGCCGCGTTCGTAATCCGGATCAATCAAGTTTGGAGGACCTAAAAATGGCCAAGAAGAAACAGAAACAAAAAAGTGTGTGGCGCGCCACGGTGAAGCCGGCGGCGGGGAAAAAAGCCGCCAGCGCGAGCAAGAGTTATGCGTTCAAGGGCAAAGGCGGCATGGCCCTTTCCGGCGTCCGCATCCTCGACATGACCCATGTCCAGTCGGGGCCGACGTGCACCCAGCTGCTCGCCTGGCTCGGCGCCGACGTCATCAAGGTCGAGCGCCCCGGCGGCGGCGACGCCACCCGCGGCCAGTTGCGCGATATTCCCAACGTGGACAGCCTCTATTTCACGATGCTCAACCACAACAAGCGCAGCGTCACCCTCAATCCCAAGGAAAAGGTCGGCCAGAAGATTTTCACCCGCTTGATCGAGGAATGCGACGTGATGGTCGAGAACTTCGCTCCCGGCGCGATCGACCGCATGGGATTCCCCTGGGAAAAAATCCAGAAAATAAACCCGCGCATGATCTACGCCTCGGTCAAGGGTTTCGGCCCCGGACCCTATGAGGACTGCAAGGTCTATGAGAACGTCGCCCAATGCACCGGGGGCAGCGCCTCGACCACCGGCGAAGTCGGCCGCGTGCCGCTGGTCACCGGCGCCCAGATCGGCGATTCGGGCACCGGGTTGCACCTCGCGCTCGGCATCGTCGCCGCGCTGTTCCAGCGCGATCGCACCGGGCGCGGCCAGCGCGTCACCTGCGCCATGCAGGACGGCGTGCTGAACCTCTGCCGGGTCAAGCTGCGCGACCAGCAGCGCCTCCCCCACGGCCCCCTCAAGGAATATCCCCAGTATCCCAGCATCCCCTTCGGCGCCGCGGTGCCGCGCGCCGGCAACGCTTCGGGCGGCGGCCAGCCGGGCTGGATCGTCAAGTGCAAAGGATGGGAAACCGATCCCGACTCCTACATCTACATCGTCGCCCAGGCGGCGGCCTTCCCCGCGCTGGCCAAGGCGATCGGCCGCGAGATCTGGCTCCAAGACCCGGCGTGGAACACGCCCGAGACCCGGCTGCCTAAGATCGACCAGATGTTCGCGGAAATCGAAAAATGGACCATGACCAAGACCAAGTTCGAGGCCATGGATATCCTCAATCCCCTCGACATCCCGTGCGGACCGATTCTCTCCATGAAGGAACTGGCCGAGGAGCCGAGCTTGCGCAAGACCGGCACCGTCGTCGAGGTCAACCACCCGAAGCGCGGCAAGCACCTGACCGTCGGCAATCCGATCAAGCTTTCCGATTCGCCGACCAAGGTGACGCC
>SHWG01000060.1 GCA_009693905.1 Rhodospirillales bacterium
TCCCTCCGCCAGTAAAAAAAGGAACCCGCATGGGTTCCTTTTTTGGCGCGGGGGATAGGTGGACAAAGCCTTGCTCAACAATGCGTGGAGCGCGTCATTTATTTTTGCTGTGTGAGTCGCCGAGCGAAGGCCGATATCGCTTGAACCCCCATCGCGCCTAACCGAAACTTCTACACCGGTCTTAAGTGCCTATTATTTAGGCTCTGGTACTACGTTGATTACTAATTATGCAAAAGATAGTTCGTGAACACATCGAAAATTTGCCGCGAGCCGCGCCCTGGATTTTAGATAACCAACTGAAACAATTATAAATTTCTTGGCCCCGCCGGCCCACCCTCGAGTTGGCCCGCTTCTTGCCTTTGAGTCCTCTGGTGCAACAACAACTTTGTTTGGAGTATTGATCCATGACGACCCGCAAATCCGCTCTTATGGGAGCGGCGGGACTGCTGGCAGCGGCACTCGCCCAGCCGGCGGTAGCCCAGGAGACCATCAAGGTCGGAGTGCTCCATTCGCTCACCGGCACCATGGCAATCAGCGAAACCACTCTCAAGGACACGATCCTGATGATGGTGGACGACATCAACAAGAAAGGCGGCCTGCTCGGCAAGAAGGTCGAGGCGGTGGTGGTCGACCCGGCCTCCAACTGGCCGCTGTTCGCGGAAAAAGCGCGCGAGCTTCTGGTCAAGCACAAAGTGACCGCGGTGTTCGGCAACTGGACCTCGGTCTCGCGCAAGTCGGTGCTGCCGGTGTTCGAGGAGCTGAACGGCCTGCTCTTCTATCCCGTCCAGTACGAGGGCGAGGAAAGCTCGCGCAACATCTTCTACACCGGCGCGGCGCCCAACCAACAGGCGATCCCGGCGGTCGAGTACCTGATGAGCGAGGAAGGCGGCGCGGCCAAGCGCTGGGTGCTGGCCGGCACCGACTACGTCTATCCGCGCACAACCAATAAGATCCTCGAGGCGTTCCTCAAGGTGAAGGGCGTCAAGCCCGAGGACATCATGATCAACTACACGCCGTTCGGCCATTCCGACTGGCAGACCATCGTCGCCGACATCAAGAAGTTCGCCTCGGCGGGCAAGAAGACGGCGGTGGTTTCGACCATCAACGGCGACGCCAACGTGCCGTTCTACAAGGAACTGGCCAACGCCGGGATCAAGGCGACCGATATTCCGGTTGTCGCTTTCTCGGTCGGCGAGGAAGAACTCGCCGGTATCGACACCAGGAACCTGGTCGGCCATCTCGCCGCCTGGAACTACTTCCAGTCGCTGAAGAACCCGACCAACGACATGTTTATCAAACAGTGGCAAACCTTCATCAAGAATCCGAAGCGCGTGACCAACGATCCGATGGAGGCCCACTACATCGGCTTCAAGATGTGGACGCAGGCGGTCAAACAGGCCGGCACCACCGACGTCGATTCGGTGCGCCAGGCCATGTACGGCCAGAAGGTGCAGGCGCCGGGCGGGTTCGAGTCGGTGATGAACGTCAATCATCATCTCTCCAAGCCGGTGTTCATCGGCGAGATCAAGTCCGACGGCCAATTCCAGGTGGTGTGGAAGACCAAGGGCCCAGTCAAGGCCGACGCCTGGTCGAAGTACATTCCCGAAAGCGCCAAGCTGACCGCGGACTGGAGCTATCCGTGGGTGTGCGGCAACTGCGAGAAGCCGAAGTACGCGAACTGACGTTACGACCAGGGATGGGCCGCGCGCGGGGCGCGCGCGGCCCATCCCCGGACTATCCCTGGATCCTTCGGACCAGGGACCGCCGGAGACCGATTCATGTTCGAACCGCTTGTCCGCCGCGGACGCCTGTTCGCCGCCGCCGGCCTGATCCTGTTCGGGCTGGCCGCGCCACTTGCGGCCCATGCCGCCAATTTCGCCGATGCGGTCAACCGTCTCGGCAGCGACGGGTTCGCCGAAAAATCAACAGCCATCGACGAGGTATCGGCCTCGGGCCATCCCCGCGCCGTGGAAATCCTCGTCGCCATGAAGGAGGGCCGGCTTTACGTGCGCCTCGCCGACAACGTCGTTGTGATCGGCGAGGAAGCGGCAGGCGCGATCAATGCCGCGCTTGCCGCCACCGGCGAGGACTTGGGCCCGCTCGCCGCCGCCGCGGTGAGCCAGATCGTCGTCAATAACCGGTTGCGGGCGAAACTGGAATCCGCCGCCAGCCGGCAAAGCGTCATCGCCGGCGATGCCACCGGGCGGCGCAAGGCGGCCGAGGCGCTCCTGAAAGCGCCGATCCCGGCGGCGGCAAGCATGCTCCGCGACGCGCTCGCCAAGGAAACGGACGTCGCCGCCAAGACCGCGCTTGGGCTCGCGCTCGCCGCGGTCGAGCTTTCCGATCCCGAGCCGGCGCGGCGCCTGGCGGCGCTCGCCCAGTTCGGCAAAACGTCCAATCCGCAAGTCAAGAACCTGATCCAGGCGCGGATGGCGCTCGAAACCGACGAAACCGTCCGCGCCGCCTTGGCCGGCGCGCTTCAAGGGATCGAAAAACGGCTCGCGCTCTACAACATCGCCCTCAATCTCTTCCAGGGAATCAGCCTGGGCTCGGTGCTGCTGCTCGCCGCCCTCGGCCTCGCCATCACCTTCGGGGTCATGGGCGTGATCAACATGGCGCACGGCGAGATGATCATGCTCGGTGCCTATACGGCTTACGGAGTGCAGGAAATCTTCCGCGCTTTCGCGCCGGCCGCCGTCGATTGGTATTTGCCGGTGGCGGTGCCGGCGGCGTTTCTCGTCGCCGGGGCGGCCGGAATCCTGATCGAGCGGACGGTGATCCGCTGGCTCTACGGCCGGCCGCTCGAGACCCTGCTCGCGACCTGGGGGCTGTCGTTGATCTTGCAGCAGCTGGTGCGCACGATTTTCGGGGCACCCAACAAGGAGGTCGCCAACCCCGCCTGGATGACCGGCGGCATCGAACTCGCGGGCGGAATTTTTCTCGCCCACAACCGTATTATCATCATCGTGTTCTGCCTTGCCATGCTCGGGGTGCTGGCGGTGGCGATCCGATACTCCCGCTTCGGCCTCGAGATGCGCGCCGTGACCCAGAATCGCGCCATGGCCGATTCCATGGGCATCGCCACCGGACGGATCGACGCCTTGACGTTTGGGCTCGGCTCAGGGTTAGCCGGCATGGCCGGGGTGGCGCTGTCGCAGATCGGCAACGTCAGCCCCAATCTCGGCCAGATCTACATCATCGACAGTTTCATGGTCGTGGTCTTCGGCGGCGTCGGCAGCCTGTGGGGAACGCTGGTCGGCGCGATGTCCTTGGGGCTGGTCAACAAGTTCCTCGAACCCTACGCCGGCGCGGTGCTGGGCAAGATCCTGGTTCTCGTCGCCATTATCCTGTTTATCCAGTACCGTCCGCGCGGGCTGTTCGCCCTCAAGGGCCGCGCGGTGGAAAACTGAACCGATGAATCGAATCTCGCCCCTCGCGTTTCTGACCGAAAGCCGGGCGGCGCTGGTGACGCTGGGGCTGCTGGTCGCCGCCGCGGCGATCGTACCGGTGCTCAATCTGATGGTTCCGGTGGGATCGCCGTTTCACGTCCCGACCTGGATGGTGACGTTGCTCGGCAAGTATCTAACCTACGCCTTGCTCGCCCTCAGCGTCGATCTGATCTGGGGCTTCTGCGGAATCTTGAGTCTCGGCCACGGCGCGTTCTTTGCCCTCGGCGGTTACGCCATGGGCATGTACCTGATGCGCCAGATCGGCGAGCGCGGCGTCTATAAGCATCCGGTCCTGCCCGATTTCATAGTCTTTCTTAATTGGAAGGACCTGCCCTGGTACTGGCACGGCTTCGATATTTTTCCCGTCGCGCTCTTGATGGTGATTCTGGTGCCGGGCGCGCTCGCGTTCGCCTTCGGCTGGTTCGCGTTCCACTCGCGGGTCACCGGCGTTTATCTCTCGATCATCACCCAGGCGCTGACGTTCGCCCTGATGCTCGCGTTCTTCCGCAACGACATGGGTTTTGGCGGCAACAACGGGCTGACCGACTTCAAGGACATGCTCGGATTCAACCTTCAGGCGGACGGCACGCGGGTGGCGCTGTTCGTGGCGTCGGCGGTCGCGCTGGCGGCGGGCTATGTTGTCTGCCGCTTTATCGTCGCCTCGCGGCTCGGGCGGGTGCTGATCGCGATCCGCGACGCCGAAAGCCGCACCCGCTTTCTCGGCTACCGGGTCGAACATTACATGCTGTTCGTATTCGTTGTTTCGGCGGTGCTGGCCGGCGTCGCCGGCGCCCTCTACGTTCCCCAGGTCGGCATCATCAACCCGAGCGAGTTCTCGCCCGCCAACTCGATCGAGATCGTGATCTGGGTCGCGGTCGGCGGCCGCGGCTCGCTGCACGGCGCGATCCTCGGCGCGATCCTGGTCAACTACGCCAAGACCTATTTTACCGGCGCGTTGCCCGAGGCGTGGCTCTACGTGCTCGGCGGCCTTTTCATCGTCGTCACCCTGTTCCTGCCGAAGGGAATCGTTGGATCGATCCCGGCTTTCGCGGCGAGGGACTTTTCGCTCTTCGGGCACAGGTTCGGGTCGGCCAAGACGGGGGCGCGCCCCTGATGTCCCCCGCCGCCCATGCGCCGCTGGCCGGCGCCATCGCCCACCAGCCGACGGCCGCGCTGCACGCCCAGCCCGCGCGCAAGGACACGATCCTTTATCTCGACGGCGTGTCGGTCAGCTTCGACGGCTTTCGCGTTCTCAACGATCTCAGCCTTTACGTGCTGGCCGGAGGCTTGCGCGCCATCATCGGCCCGAACGGCGCGGGCAAGACGACGATGATGGACGTCATCACCGGTAAAACCAAGCCCGACGCCGGCGAAATCTATTTCGACGGAAACATCGATCTGATTGCCCTCGACGAAACGCATATCGCCAACCTCGGCATCGGCCGCAAGTTCCAGAAGCCGACGGTGTTCGAAAACCACACGGTGTTCGAAAACCTGGAATTGGCGCTGAAAGGCGGCCGCGATGCCTTCGCTTCGCTCTTTTTTCGCTTGGGCGGCGAACAGCGCGCGCGCATCGGGGAGGTGCTGGAAACCGTCGCGCTGGCCGATCGGCGGTTCCGGATCGCGGGCGATTTGTCGCACGGGCAGAAGCAATGGTTGGAAATCGGCATGTTGCTGATGCAGGACCCCGAGCTGATGCTGATTGACGAGCCGGTCGCCGGCATGACCGACGCCGAAACCGAGGAAACCGCCAGTCTTCTCAAGGAAATCGCCAAGACCCGCTCGGTGGTGGTGGTCGAGCACGACATGGACTTTATCCGCGCCCTCGATTGCCGCGTCACCGTTTTGCACGAAGGCTCGGTGCTGGCCGAAGGCTCGCTCGATGCGGTGCAGGCGAACGAGCGCGTGGTCGAGGTCTATCTGGGACGATAAATCATGCTCAGCGCGGCAAACATCGACCTTTTCTACGGCGCGAGCCAGGCGCTCCGGAGCGTGTCGGTTTCCGCCGCCGCCGGGCGCGTGACCTGCGTTCTTGGCCGCAACGGCGTGGGCAAGACCAGTTTGATCCGCGCCATCGTCGGCCAGCGGCCAATCCGCTCGGGACGTATCGTTTGGAACGGCGAAGACATCACCGCCTTGAAGCCGCACCAACGAGCGCGACGCGGCATCGCCTTCGTGCCGCAAGGCCGCGAAATTTTTGCGCTGCTGACAGTCGAAGAAAACCTGAAAACCGGTTTTGCCGCCTTGCCGCGCGGCCAGCGCTCGATTTCATCCGAAATCTTCGATCTCTTTCCGGTGTTGAAGGAGATGCTCGGCCGGCGCGGCGGCGATCTTTCCGGCGGGCAACAGCAACAGCTTGCGATCGCCCGGGCCCTGGTGACCCGGCCGAAACTTCTGCTCCTCGACGAGCCGACCGAGGGAATCCAGCCCTCCATCATCAAAGACATCGAACGCGTGATTCGCCTGCTTGCAGGGCGCGGCGACATGGCAATTCTGTTGGTCGAGCAGTATTTCGATTTTGCCCGACGCCTTGCCGACGATTTTGCCGTCATGGATCGCGGCGAGGTGGTTCTCGCCGGCGCCGCCAACACCATGGTTGAAAGTAATGTCCGTCGTTATCTCACCGTTTGAGCGCCCCCCGGCCGCCGTCTCCGGCACGGCCGAAGTGACGTTTGTCCGAAAGGGCGGCGCGACTCGGCTCGCCCATCTCTATCAGCATGATCCTTTGCGGGTGCTATTTCCGGCTCCCGAGGATCCGGCCGTGCCCATCGCCGTTCTCGTCACCACCTCGGGCGGGCTCGTCGGCGGCGACAGGCTTGCCATCGCCGCCACCGTCGGCGAGGGCGCGGCGGCGCTGGTGACCAGTCAGGCGGCGGAGAAGGTTTACCGTTCGACCGGGCGTGACTGCCGGGTGGACGTCGATTTGACGATTGGCGCGGGAGCCTGGATGGAATGGCTTCCGCATGAAACCATCCTTTTTGACGGGGCTCGTTTGCGCCGCCGCATCGTCGCCGACGTCGCGGCGGGGGGCAAATTGCTGGCGGGTGAGCTTCTGGTCCTCGGCCGCACCGCCCGCGGCGAGCGTCTGACCCACGGATTGGCGCGGGATGCCTGGGAGATTCGCCGCCGGGGCCGCCTGGTTTGGGCCGACGCGCTGCATCTCGAAGGCGACCTTGCGCGCGCGATTTCCGATCCGGCCGGGCTCGCCGGCGCCGTCGCCTACGCCACCTTCGTTTACGCCGCCGACGATGCGATCGAGCGGATCGAACTGGCCCGCGGGCTTCTCCCCGCCAACGACGAGGGTGTTTTGCGCTCCGGCGCCACGATCGTCAACGGCGTGCTGGTGGTTCGCTGGCTCGCGTGCGATGCGTTCGCGCTGCGCGCGGCCTTCACCGCGTTCTGGGCGGCCTTCCGCTGTCGTGTCGGCGGCGGCGTGAGCGGGTTACCGCGACTTTGGTCCATCTGAGCGGAGAGATTCGATGAACTTGACGCCGAGGGAAAAAGACAAACTACTGGTGGCGATGGCGGCGATGGTCGCGCGCCGCCGCCTGGAGCGGGGCGTGAAGCTCAACCACCCGGAGGCCGTCGCCTTGATCACCGATTTCGTGGTTGAAGGCGCCCGCGATGGCAAAAGCGTCGCCGCTCTCATGCGCGACGGCGCGGCGGTAATCGGCCGCCATCAGGTCATGGACGGAATCGCCGAGATGATCCGCGACATTCAAGTCGAGGCCACCTTTCCCGACGGCACCAAGCTGGTGACCGTTCACAACCCGATCCGCTGAAGGAAAACCCGCCATGATCCCCGGCGAACTGATCCCGGCTTCCGGCGACATCGTTCTCAACGAAGGTCGCGAGACCGTCACGCTCAAGGTCGCCAACTCTGGCGACCGCCCGATTCAGGTCGGCTCGCACTATCATTTCTTCGAGACCAACGCCGCGCTCGACTTCGACCGCGCCAAGGCCCGAGGGTTTCGTCTCGATATCGCGGCCGGAACGGCGGTGCGCTTCGAGCCCGGGCAGACCCGCGAGGTGCGGCTGGTGCGCTTGGCCGGAAGTCGCGCCGTCTTCGGTTTCAACGGCAAGATCAACGGACCGTTATAAGGAACCTCGTTCATGGCTCGATCCATTCCCCGCGCCGGCTATGCCGCCATGTTCGGCCCGACGGTGGGCGACCGCGTCCGCCTCGCCGACACCGATCTGATCCTCGAGGTCGAGAAAGATCACACTGTTTACGGCGAAGAAGTAAAGTTCGGCGGCGGCAAGGTGATCCGCGACGGCATGGGCCAGTCGCAGAAAAGCCGCGCCGAGGGCGCGGTCGATACCGTCATCACCAACGCCCTGATCGTGGATCATTGGGGCATCGTCAAGGCCGACATCGGCCTCAAGGACGGGCGCATCGCCGCCATCGGCAAGGCTGGTAATCCCGATATTCAGTCGGGCGTGGACATTATTATAGGTCCCGGCACCGAAGCGATTGCCGGCGAGGGACGCATTGTCACCGCCGGCGGGATCGATTCCCACATTCATTTCATCTGCCCGCAGCAGGTGGAAGACGCACTTTATTCCGGCGTCACGACCATGATCGGCGGCGGCACCGGCCCGGCCGAAGGGACCAAGGCAACCACCTGCACGCCGGGGCCCTGGCACATGGCGCGCATGTTGCAAGCCGCCGAAGGACTGCCCGTGAACCTTGGATTTCTCGGCAAGGGTAACGCCACCCTGCCGGCGGGGCTGGAGGAACAAATCCGCGCGGGCGCCTGCGGCCTCAAGTTGCACGAGGACTGGGGCACGACCCCGGCGGCGATCGACGCGTGCCTTTCCGTCGCCGACCGCTTCGACATCCAGGTCGCGATCCACACCGACACCCTCAACGAATCCGGCTTTGTCGAGGACACGATCGCCGCCTTCAAGGGCCGCGCCATTCATGCCTTCCATACCGAGGGCGCGGGCGGCGGCCACGCCCCCGACATCATCAAGGTCTGCGGCCTCGGCAACGTGTTGCCATCCTCGACCAATCCGACCCGCCCCTTCACCATCAACACGGTGGATGAGCACCTCGACATGCTGATGGTTTGCCACCATCTCGATTCGCGCATCCCCGAGGACGTCGCCTTCGCCGACAGCCGGATACGGCGCGAAACCATCGCCGCCGAGGATATTCTGCACGATCTCGGCGCGTTTTCGATGATGTCGTCGGACAGCCAAGCCATGGGCCGGATCGGCGAGGTCATCATCCGCACCTGGCAGACCGCGCATAAGATGAAGGTCCAGCGCGGGCGTCTGGCCCAGGAACGCGGCGACAACGATAATCTTCGCATCAAGCGCTACATCGCCAAGTACACCATCAATCCGGCGATCGCTCAGGGCATCGCCCGGCATGTCGGCTCGGTCGCGGTCGGCAAGCTCGCCGACCTGGTGTTGTGGTCGCCGGCCTTCTTCGGGGTCAAGCCGGACCTGGTGCTCAAATGCGGAACTATCGCCGCCGCGCCCATGGGCGACCCCAACGCCTCGATCCCGACGCCGCAGCCAGTCCACTATCGCCCCATGTTCGCCGGATTCGGTCGTGCCCTGACGGCGAGTTCGGTCACGTTCGTTTCCCAGGCGGCGCTGGAAGCCGACGTCGGTAAGCGGCTCGGTCTTGAGCGTAGCCTCGTCGCCGTCCGCGACACCCGCGCCATCGGCAAGCGCGATATGATCCTGAACGACGCCATGCCGAAAATCGAGGTCGACCCGGAGACCTACGAGGTGCGCGCCGACGGCGAACTTTTGACCTGCGAGCCGGCCCGCGAGTTGCCCATGGCTCAGCGATATTTTCTGTTCTGAGAGAAACTTTCATGCGCCGCGCCGTCACCGTCGTTTCCAATCGCTCCTGGTCCGAGGCCGAGATCGTCGGCACGGTGACGCTCGCCTTTCACGACCGGCACCGCCGCCGCGTGCGCATGAGCGACGACAGCGGCGCGGATTTTCTGCTCGACCTGCCGCAGGCGGCGGTTCTCAAGAATGGCGATGGGTTGGCGTTGGAGGGTGGCGGTTATATCCAGGTCCGCGCGGCGCCCGAGGCGGTGGCGGATATCAGAGCCGGCTCGCCCGAGCACTTGGCAAGGCTCGCCTGGCATATCGGTAACCGGCACGTGCCGGTGCAGGTATTGCCCCATGGCGTGCTCCGCATCCTCGACGACCACGTTCTGGTGGACATGGTTCGTGGCCTTGGCGGCGAAGTCGTCCGTCATCGCGCGCCCTTCGCGCCCGAGGCCGGCGCCTATGCCCCCGAGCACACGCACGACGACAACCACCCTCACGTACACGACCGCGAGGCGGCTCATGGCCATTGACTCCGCTCTCGATCAGAGTGGCTTCTTCCGGTTGATGGCGTGGTTGTCGCCCGCGTTTCCGGTCGGCGCCTTCGCCTATTCGCATGGGATCGAATGCGCGGTGGAACAAGGACTGGTGCGCGACCGCTCAAGCCTGACCCACTGGGTCGCGGCGATCGTCGGCCACGGCGCGGGCGTGGTGGACGCTGTTCTGTTCCGTGAAGCCTGGGCTGCGGCGCGGGCGAACGACATGAACGCTCTTGCGCGGATCGCCGAACTGGGCGCCGCCATGCGCGGCAGCGCGGAGACAGCGCTCGAGAGCAGAGACCAAGGATCGGCGTTCCTCGCAACCGTGGCCGAGGCGTGGCCCGATCCGCGTTTGACCGCATGGTCCGAGTGCCTCCGCAGCGAAGAGCGCACGCCGGGTTATGCCGTCGCGGTTGGCGCGGTGGCGGGGTGGAATGGGCTTCCGCTCGACGTGTCCTTGTTCGCTTTCCTCCAGGCGCTCGCCGCCAATCTGGTTTCGGCGGGCGTGCGCTTGATTCCGCTCGGGCAGACCGATGGCCAGCGCACGATCTCCGCCCTCGAAGAACCCATCAAGGCGGCGGTCGATGCCGGGCTCGTTCGTCCGCTCGACGACATCGGCACGGCGACGCCGATGGTCGAGTTGACTTCAATCCGCCACGAAACCCAATACACGAGGTTGTTCCGCTCATGATTCCAGCCCCCACCGGTAATCCTCTCCGCGTCGGCATCGGCGGCCCGGTTGGCGCCGGCAAGACGACGCTGACCGATCTCTTGTGCAAGCGGATGCGGGGGCAGTACCGCATTGCCGCCGTGGCCAACGACATCTACACGCGCGAGGATGCGGAATTCCTGCTCCGCTCCCAGGCGTTGCCCGCGGACCGGATCGTCGGCGTCGAAACCGGCGGGTGTCCGCACACCGCGATCCGCGAGGACGCTTCGGCCAATCTTGCCGCCGTCGCCGGGCTGATGCGCAAGTTTCCCGATCTCGAAGTGATCTTCATCGAATCCGGCGGGGATAATCTATCCGCGACCTTCTCGCCGGAGCTTGCCGATATCGCGCTTTATGTCATCGACGTGGCGGCGGGCGACAAGATCCCGCGCAAGGGCGGGCCCGCCATCACGCGCTCGGATCTCTTGATCATCAACAAGATCGACCTCGCGCCCCATGTCGGCGCCAGTCTCGAAGTCATGGAGCGCGACGCACGCAAGATGCGAGGAGATCGGCCGTTCGTCTTCACCAATCTGAAAATTGGGCAGGGGCTAGAGGCGGTCGTCCGATTCATCGTCGCGGCGGGCGGTCTCCGGCCGATGGCTCAAGCCGTTTAACCACTGAAAGGAGATAGTCATGAAAAGCCTATGCGCGATCGTCCTGGTCTTGGCCGGGGCTGGGTTTCCGGCGGGGGCCGAGGCCCATGTGCTCGGAGCCGCCGGCGGTGGCTTCGGTGCGGGCGTTATGCATTTTTTGAGCGGTCCGAATCATGTCGCGCTCGCGAGCATCACCCGCGACACCTGGGGGTGAAAAAGCCCGCGCCTCAATCGGCGCAACCATTCAAAGCGGGGAGCGCAAGCTTCCCACTTATTTTTTCAACCGCTGGAAACGGGGGTTACGGCTGTACAGTCGCTGCCAAGAGATCGGGGGGCTGGCGCTGGAGCGGCTGGTCTGGTCGCACACCCACATCGAGAATGCGATCCTGATGATCCTGGCGGAGATGGAACTGAACGGCGTTTCGCCGTCGGCCGACGAACCGGTGCCTGACCGCGTTGTCCTGACCTTCGCGACAGAAAGGGAGGCGGAATGACGGCGGCCATCCCGA
>SHWG01000061.1 GCA_009693905.1 Rhodospirillales bacterium
ACATCGTCACCTCGACCCTGAAGAAGGGGAGCGAAATTCGGATCGCCGGGTTTGGAACCTTCCGGGTGGCCAAGCGCGCCGCGCGGGTGGGACGCAATCCGCAGACCGGCGCGGCGATCAACATTCCGGCTTCCAAGCAGCCCAAGTTTTCGGCCGGAAAATCGCTCAAGGACGCCGTCAACAAGCGCTAAAGTGCCTGATTGCCCCCCACCTCGCGGTGGAGCGAAAAACCCCCGGACCTTGCGGTCCGGGGGTTTCTTTTTCGCCTTGGGTCATGCTCTAGTCGCGCATCACCCTGATCCGGCGCCGGTGCTTGCGGGCGAGCGCGTTAAGCCCGGCCACCACCAGCACGCCCATGGGAACCAAACCGATGTTGATGGCCTTGAGCCAAGCGGCGAGGTTTTCGATGTCGCGCTCCAGCCCATGCTGAACCTCGCGTAATTGGCGGCGGATGCGAACCATCTCGTCGCGGAAATTCTCGATCGCCGATTCCTCTTCGGCCGAGAGAGTGGCTGCGGCCGCCGCGCCTTGCTTTTTGCGATCCTGCAGTTCGTTCAAGCGCTTCTCGGTTTCATCGAGTGCCTTTTGCAACTCGTCGCGGCGGGCGAGGAACCGATCGGCGGCGTCGCGGCGAAGATCGTCCACCACCATGAACGGGCGATAGGAGATGCCGCGGCTGCGGAGCCGGATCAGGTCGTCCGAGCCCGCGAGATTATCCACGGCGTTGACCACGAAATCGCCGTTGGAGGCGAACGGCACCGCCACCTGTTGGCCGAGGAAATCGCGCACCCGCGCCCAGAAGCGATCCTCGAGCAAGTCCGAATCGGCGACCACGATGATATTGACGTCCACCGCGCTTTCGGCGCGGTGCGGTTTCACCGGCTTGGCGTCTTCCGGTTTCTTCTCGGGTGAGGCCTTGGCGGCGTCATCTTTCTTGTCGCCGTCCTTGGTTTCCGGGGCGGGGTCGGGCGGAGCCCCGTTGGGAAAAGCGGTCTTGGCGCGCCCGGTGATCCGGGCCGCGAGCGCGTAGCGTTGGCCGGTCGGCTTGAGCGCGCGCAGAATTCCTTCGGGATCGGGACGGGCGCCGAGCTTTTCCACTTCCATCAGCGCCGCCTGCTCGGAAGACATGAGCAGCGGCGCGAACGTCAGCCCCGAGCCCTCGCGCGCCTTGAGGCTGCCGATGCTGCCGACGTTGATGACCGAAAGTTCCGCCGTCACCACGTCGTCGCGGTTGATATGGTTCTCTCCGAGGCCGAGCCACCCGGGATGCGGAATGACCCGCCCGCGCGCCCCTGCCGCGCCATCCTCGGTCTCCACCGGCAGGCCGAGGCGGCGATCGGCGACGAACCGCCCGCTTTCCATCTCCACGCCCCAAGCCGCGAGCAAGTCCGGTATCTCCGCGCGCGGCACGGCTTGGCCGCCGCCCGGCGCTCCTTGCGCGGCCGATTCGGCCGCCGGGTCCACGAATACCAGCGCGCGGCCCTTGTTCAACACGAATTGGTCCACGGCGTAGAGCGCCTTGGGCGTCAGCGACGTCGGCCGGGCGACGATCAGAACCGCGGCCTCATCGTCGATTTCGGCCGCATCGCCGCTGAGCACCTTGACGTCGAAGGTCTGGCGCAGAAGCTGCAACACCATGTAGGGCCGCCCGGCGCCGCGCATCGCCGCCATGACGCCGCCGGGGCCGAATTCGAGCGGCGCGTCGCCGATCACCGCAATCAGCGGTTTCTTGGTCTGGTTCAGATTGAGGATCATCCGGGTCAGGTCGTATTCCAGGAACCGCTCGCGCTCCTGGGTAAAGAAGGGGATAACCTCGCGCGACGCGCCCGCGCCCGAACCCTGCAACCCGAAATAGAACTGCCGGCCCGAGGAATTGTCGATCGGCACGCCTTGGATTCCGGCCTGAACGGCGCCGTCCTCGGCCTCCGAAAACGGCGTCGGGTCTATGATCTCGACCTTGACCTGGCCGCCGGAGCGGGCGGCATAAGTGAGTACCACTTCGCGCACCCGCGCGCCGTAGGCCTTGAACTGGGGAATCTGGTCGGAAAGCTTCGCCGAGAAGAAAAGTTTCAGCGTCACCGGCTCGGTGAGCGCCGCGAGCGTGTTGCGGGTTCCTTGGGAGAGGGTGTGCAGCCGGTCGGCGGTGAAATCCACGCGCCACCCGTGCAGCCCCCAGGCGGCGGCGATGTTGACGGCCAGGAACAATCCCGCGGCGGCGAGAACGGCTAACCCCAAAGGTTTCTGCGTCATGGCTGGCGAACCCTCATCCGCTCTTCTTTATTTCCACCAGCACGGCGTTGGCGAACAGCCAGGTCGCCGCGAACGAAACGAAGAACACCAAATCGCGCGCATCCAAAACGCCCGTGGCGATCGCCTGAAAGCGCACCAGGAAACTGAACGAGGCGACGGCGTCGATCAGTACCCGCGGCGCCCAGGCGCTGAGCGCGTCCAGCACCAAGGGGGCGCCGGCGACCGTGAAGACGAATCCGACCGCGACCGCGGCAATGAACGCGACCACCTGGTTCTTGGTCGCCGCCGACAGGCACGCGCCGATCGCGAGATAGCTTCCCGCCATAAGCAAGCTGCCGAGATATCCGGCGATAATCGCGCCGTGATCGGGATCGCCGAGATAGGCGACCGTGAGCCAGGTCGGGAATGTGAGCGCGAGCGCCATACCCGCGAACGCCCATGCGGCGAGAAACTTGCCAAGCACCGCCCCGAGCAGTCCCACCGGCAAAGTCATCAGAAGTTCGAGCGTGCCGGAGCGGCGTTCCTCGGCCCAAAGGCGCATCGAGATCGCTGGCATGAAGACGAGATAGAGCCAGGGGTGAAACGAGAAGAACGGCCGCAAGTCCGCCTGCCCGCGATCGAACAGGTTGCCGAGATAGAAAGTGAAGAGCCCGCTGACGGCGAGGAAGACGACGATAAAGACATACGCGACCGGGGTCGCGAAATAAGCGCGGAACTCGCGGGCGAAGATCGCGCAAGTACCGACGAATGCATGGCGGAAAAATCCGATCATGGGGCTAGGCCTGGGTTTCGGCGGTCAGCGCGCGGAAGACGCCTTCGAGCCGGCCCGGCTCGGCGCGCAAGTTCCCGAACCGCCAGCCGCCGCCGGCGAGCGGCTCGCCGTCCGCGACCACGCGCCCGCGCGCGATGATCGCGGCGCGGGTGCAGATAGCCTCGACCTCTTCGAGAATATGGGTCGAGATGACAATCGCCTTCGCCGGCGCCATGGCGCGGATCAATTGGCGGACGTGATGCTTCTGGTTGGGATCGAGGCCGTCGGTCGGCTCGTCCAGGATCAGGACCGGAGGATCGTGCAGAATCGCCTGGGCGAGCCCGACGCGGCGTTTGAAGCCCTTGGAGAGCGTTTCGATCGACTGCTCCAGCACGGGACCGATTTCGACCCGCTCGATGGCGTCGGCAAGGCATTTTCGCCGTTCCGCGCCCTTGAGGCCGCGCACGTCGGCGATGAATTCGAGAAAATCGCCCGCGGTCATGTCGGGATAGGCCGGCGCTCCTTCGGGCAAATAGCCGATCCTGCGTTTCGCTTCGAGCGGATCGGCGGTCACGTCGATGCCGCAGACCCGGGCCGTGCCCGAGGTCGGCGCGAGAAAGCCCGCGATCATCTTCATGGTCGTGGATTTGCCCGCGCCATTGGGGCCGAGAAAGCCGAGCACGGCCCCCCGGCCGACCGTCAGGCTCACCCCGTCCACGGCCGCGAAGCCGTCGAAGCGTTTGACCAGGGCCTCGATCTCGATCATCGCCGCGGCCGATCCTGTTCCTGCTCCGGGCCGAAAGCCCGAAGCCCTGTTTCCGACAGCGGTTGATTTAACGGTTGGAGGCAGCCCGCGCAAGGACCGAACCCCCGGCAATTTCAGGGTTTCAAGGGGCAGTTCAAGTTCGGTTCGCTCATGGTCTCCGCTCCATGGCTTCCTGAATGCAGCCGAGAAGCCGGTCGAGATCGACCGGCTTGGTCAAGTAGCGGTAAAACCCGGCTTTCTCGCCCTTTTCGATGTCGTGGGCGGTGGCGCTGGCCGAGAGCGCGATGACCGGGATCGCGCGGGTGATCGCGTTGCCCCGGAGGCGCTCAAGCGCCTCGTAGCCGTTCATTCCCGGCATGTTGATATCCATGAGCACCACATCGGGCTTGCGCTCGGCCGCGAGCGAAAGCCCAAGTACGGCGTTATCGGCCGACAGCAGCGTCAAACCCTCCACCTGCTCGCAAACTATTTCCACAAGCTTGAGATTGTCCGGATTGTCCTCGATGTAAAGCACGGTCCCGCGGATGGCGGACGGCGGGCCTTCCTTCGTCTCCGGTGTGGCCGCAAGATTTTTCCGCGCGGGCGCGGCAACAGGGACGCCGGGCGAAAATGGCACGATCCGCGCCACGAGTTCGGCGATCCGATCGAGCGAGCCGGGATCGAGCGGGGCGCTACTTTTGAGAAGCCCAGCGCCATGAACGTCGAGCGCGCGTGAAGCGTTCCCGACCTCCGGAAAGCCGAAGGTCGCCGCCGACCCGGCGAGCTTGTGGGCATGACCGACGAGCGCCTTCAGGGCGGCCGCCTGGCCTGAGCCGTGGAAACCCGCGAGCGCGGCGTGGGCGGCCGCGATTTCGGCCAGCCGCGCCGGAAGAGCCTCGGCGAAACCGGCTTTCAGCTTGGCGAGTTTCTCTTGAAGTGTGCCCGGAGCGGTTATGATCCGATCTTTATCCTGCCTCACGATTGGGTTTCTTCCCGACCGGGAAGCGCGATGCCTCTTCCCTATGTGACTATTCCATCACCCCACATCAAGAAGCCGAACTCGATAAATTGCGACCAAATCGGTCGGATTTTCGCAACTGCCGCCGTCCTCATGACCGGGTTTTTGGCCGCGCCGACGCCGGAGGAAATCCATTCGCTCGCCGCCCATTTGCGCCGATTCCCGCTGGCCCGGACATGGCGTTTCCCATAGGGTAAGAAGGGCAACGAAAACGCACCGAGAGAACGATTCATGAGCAAGCCCTCGAAGACGGCGTTCGACTGGAGCGATCCTTTTTTCCTCGACGAACAGCTCGGCGAAGACGAACGGATGGTGCGCGATTCCGCCCGCGCGTACGCCGAGCACAAACTCTTGCCCAGGATCGTCGAGGCGACCCGGCGCGAGTATTTTCACCGCGAAATCCTGAACGAGATGGGCGCGCTCGGCCTGCTGGGCTCGACGCTACCCGAGACTTACGGGTGCGCCGGCGTCAATCATGTCTGCTACGGCCTCGCCGCGCGCGAGATCGAGCGCGTCGATTCTGCCTATCGCTCGGTGATGAGCGTGCAGTCTTCGCTGGTGATGCATCCGATCTTCGCCTACGGCAACGAGGAGCAGCGGCGGAAATACCTGCCCCGCCTCGCCACCGGCGAGACCGTCGGCTGCTTCGGCCTGACCGAGCCCGACCACGGCTCGGATCCCGGCGGGATGAAGTCGCGCGCCGAGCGCAAGGGCAACGATGCCTTCGTCCTCACCGGCACCAAGACCTGGATTTCCAATTCCCCGATCGCCGACGTGATGATCGTTTGGGCGAAGCTCGACGATGTCATCCGCGGATTCATTTTGGAGCGCGGCATGAAGGGCCTCGCGACCCCCAAGATCGAGGGCAAAATGTCGCTCCGCGCCTCCACCACCGGCGAGATCGTCATGGATCGCGTCGAGGTGCCGGCGGCGAACCTGCTGCCGAACGTCGAGGGCCTCAAAGGTCCGTTCGGCTGCCTCAACAAGGCGCGCTACGGCATCGCCTGGGGCGCGTTGGGCGCGGCCGAGTTCTGCTGGCAAGCGGCCCGGAACTACACCCTGGAGCGCCAGCAGTTCGGCCGGCCCTTGGCCGCCAACCAACTCATCCAGAAGAAGCTCGCCGACATGCAGACCGAAATCGCCGTCGGCCTGCAAGCTTGCCTGCGCGCGGGGCGGCTGATGGACGAAAATCGCTGCGCGCCGGAAGTGATTTCGTTGATCAAGCGCAATTCCTGCGGCAAGGCGCTCGACATCGCCCGCGCCGCGCGCGACATGCACGGCGGCAACGGCATCGTCGACGAGTTCCACGTCATGCGTCACGTCGTCAATCTGGAAACCGTTAATACCTACGAAGGCACCCACGACATCCACGCCTTGATTCTCGGCCGGGCCCAGACCGGCATTCAGGCCTTCTTCTAATCGCGCCCATGAACTCGTCCAGTCTTGCCTCGCGCACCGGCGGCCAGCTTCTCGTCCAAGGCCTCGTCGCCAACGGCGTCTCGCATGTCTTCTCCGTGCCCGGCGAAAGCTTTCTCGGCGCGCTGGACGCGCTTTACGACGCCTCGAACGCGATCCGGCTCGTCGTCTGCCGCCAGGAGGGCGGCGCCGCCTATATGGCCGAGGCCTACGGCAAGCTCACCGGCCGCCCCGGCGTCGCCTTCGTCACTCGCGGCCCGGGCGCGACTAATGCCTCGGTCGGCGTCCACACCGCGTTCCAGGATTCGACGCCGATGATCCTGTTCATCGGCCAGGTCGCGCGCGGAACGCGCGACCGCGAGGCCTTTCAAGAGGTGGACTACCGGCGCATGTACGGCCCGCTCGCCAAGTGGGTCGCCGAGATCGACGACGCCGCCCGCGTGCCCGAATACGTGAGCCGGGCGTTTCACGTCGCACTCTCCGGCCGGCCCGGCCCGGTGGTGCTGGCTATCCCCGAGGACGTGCTGACCGAGGCCGCGACGGTCGCCGATGTCGGCCCGGCGCGCATCCCCGTCGCCCATCCCGACCCGGCGGCGATGGCGCGCTTGCGCGAACTCCTCGTCGGTGCGAGCAAGCCTCTGATGATCGTCGGCGGCGGCGGTTGGTCGGCGGACGCGAGCCGCGACCTCCAGGCTTTCGCCGCCGCCAATAATCTTCCCGTCGGTTGCGCCTTTCGCCGCCAAGACTCCTTCGACAACCACGACGACCATTATATCGGCGATATCGGCGTCGCCATTAACTCCAAGCTGGCCCAGCGTGTGCGCGACGCCGATCTCGTCCTCGCGGTCGGGCCGCGGCTCGGCGAGATGACCACCAGCGGCTATACCCTCCTGAAACCGCCCGCGCCGGCGCAAAAACTCATCCACGTCCTGCCCGACCCGGACGAACTCAACAGCGTCTATAAAGCGGAGATCGCCATTGTCTCGGGCATGGCCCCTTTCGCGGCCGCGCTTCGCGCGCTTGCGCCGGTCGCGCACGCGGCATGGGACCAATGGACCGAGGCGGCGCGGGCGGATTATCTCGATTACGTGAAGCCGCTTCCCATTCCCGGGTCCGTGCAGATGGCCGAGATCGTCGCCTATCTCAACCGCACCCTGCCCAAGGACTCCATCGTCACCAACGGCGCCGGAAATTTCGCGGTCTGGGCGCACCGCTTCTATCAATTCTCGCATTACGGCACGCAGCTCGGGCCGACCTCGGGCAGCATGGGCTATGGCGTGCCGTCGGCGGTGGCGGCGAAAATCCTCGAACCAAACCGGACCGTGGTGTCGTTCTCCGGCGACGGATGTTTCTTGATGAACGGCCAGGAACTCGCGACCGCGGTCGCCTACGGCGCCAACGCCATCTTCATCGTCGTCAACAACGGCATGCTCGGCACGATCCGCATGCACCAGGAAAAACGCTATCCCGGCCGGGTGATCGGCACCGAACTGCGCAACCCGGATTTCGCCGCTCTCGCCCGCGCCTACGGCGCCAACGGCGACACCATTACCCGGACCGAGGACTTCGCGCCTGCGTTCGCGCGCGCGCTGAAATCCGATCGTCCGACGGTGCTCGAAATCCGCCTCGACCCGGAAGCCATCACGCCGATCGCCAAGCTCGCCGACGTGCGCGCCAAAGCCCTTGCCGCGCGGGGGACGAAAGACTAAATCCCCCTACATTGACGGACGTACAAATGTCTTCGCCTCGCCTCCAACCCGGCTTCGGCACGGCTTTCGCGGATCTTTACGCCCGCGAGGGACTCGCGCGCCTCGACGCCGCTTTTCTCGCCGATCTGGGTGGGCGCGACGCGGATTTGCGCGCGCGCCTTGAAACCGCCCGCGCCAAGCCCGGCTCGCTCGAAAAGCTCGCCGAATCGGAGCTCCTCCTCGCGCTTGCGCCGCATCTTGAATCCTTTCTCGCGCGCCTATTCGGGATCGAACCCGAGGTCGCGGAGCTCCGCGGGCGCCACGGCGCGTTCGATCTGCTCTGGGAGGTCAAGCGCAACTTCGTCCAGCGCCGCGCCCTCAAGGGCGCGAAATCGGAAGCTGCTTCCGCGACCGACGGCACACGGCTCGGCCGCGAGCTTGAAGGCCTGATGGGCAAGCCCCTAACCGAGCAGTCGTTCGCCGAAGCCGTGCTCGCGTGGGGAAAGGACGCGGCGGCGAACGGAGAAAAGCTCGCCAAGGCCGAGGCCTACGCCGCCTGGGCCGTTCTCGCGCCCGAGGGGCGGAAACGCCACGGCGCGGGTGTGTTGTTCCGCCAGCCGGGCAAACTCGACCCGACCCATCTGGTGCGGCACCTCGCAACCCGCACCGATGAAGGCTTCGCCCGCCATGCGATCGCCGAAGGCCATTTGCGCCGGCGCGAAGGATTCGCGCTCACCGATCCGGGCGCGGACCTCGTGCATACGCTCGATCAGGCCAACTACTGCATCTGGTGCCATAAGCAGGGGAAAGATTCTTGCTCGACCGGATTGCGCGAGAAAAAAGACGAGGATGCCCATACCCCGCCGTTCCGCAAGAGCCCAGGCGGAGTCGCACTCGCCGGCTGTCCGCTCGGCGAGAAAATTTCCGAGTTCCAGCTCTTGAAGGCCGAAGGCGTGCCCGTCGGCGCGCTTGCCATGATCGTGGCCGACAACCCGCTCGCCGCCGCGACCGGCCACCGCATCTGCAACGACTGCATGAAATCCTGCGTTTATCAGAAGCAGGACCCGGTCAATATCCCCGAGGTCGAAACCCGGACGCTCAAGGACGTGCTCGAATTGCCGTGGGGTTTCGAAATTTATTCGCTGCTGACGCGCTGGAACCCGCTCAATCTACGCTCTCCGCTGCCTAAACCTGCAACCGGCCGCAAGGTGCTTATCGTCGGGATGGGCCCCGCCGGATTCACGCTCGCCCATTTCCTGCTCAACGACGGGCACGCGGTGGTCGGGGTTGACGGGCTCAAGATCGAGCCGCTGCCGGCCGAAATTTCCGGTGTCGCCGCCGATGGAACCCGCGTTCCTTTCCAGCCGATCCGCGATGTCCGCGATTTGCGGGAATCCCTCGACGACCGGATGATGGCCGGCTTCGGCGGCGTCGCCGAGTATGGGATCACCGTTCGCTGGGATAAGAATTTTCTCAAAATCGTGCGCCTGCTTCTGGAGCGCCGCGCCGATTACGCCCTTTTTGGCGGCGTGCGTTTCGGCGGAACTATAACCCTGGAACAGGCGTGGGCGATGGGCTTCGACCACGTCGCGCTCGCCGCCGGCGCGGGCCGGCCGACGGTGATCGAGATCCCGAACGGGCTCGCGCGCGGGGTGCGCGTCGCCTCCGATTTCCTCATGGCGCTGCAACTCACCGGCGCGGCGCGCATGGGTGCGCTCGCCAACATGCAACTTCGGCTTCCGGCGGTGGTCATCGGCGGCGGGCTCACCGCCATCGACACCGCGACCGAGGCGCTCGCTTATTATCCCCGCCAGGTGGAGAAATTCCTCGCCCGTTGCGAAAAGCTCGCCGCCGAAAAAGGCGGCGAAGCCGCGGTTTGCGCCGATTGGGACGAGGAAGAAAGGCTCATCGCCGACGAGTTTCTCGCTCATGCCCGCGTGATCCGCGCCGAGCGCGCGCGCGCCAAAGTCGAGAACCGCCCGGCCCGGATCGTCGAGCTGCTTCGCGGCTGGGGCGGCGTCACCATCGCCTACCGCAAAGGCCTCGGCGACAGTCCCTCCTATACTCTCAACCACGAGGAAGTCGAAAAGGCGCTCGAAGAAGGCATTTCGTTCGCCGAAGGCCTGGCCCCGGTCGCGGTCGAGGTGGACCGCTTCGGCCACGCCGAGCGCATCGTCCTCCAACGCCAGGACAAGAACGCCCCCGGCGGCGCAGGCCGCCCCAATGAAAATCCGGGCGCGGCGGAGGCCGCCGGGTCCTTAGGTTTGGGCGCGGACGCGCCCGGCCGCCGGCAAGGCGACGGGCGCGTCGCCTTGCCGGCGCGCGCGATTTTCTTCGCCGCCGGCACCCAGCCCAACATCACGCTCGCCCGCGAGGACCCCGTCCACTTTCCTCTCGACGGCAAATACTTCCAAGCCTGCGACGAAACCGGCAAACCGGTGAAGCCGGAGCGAGCCTCGAGCAAGCCCGGAGAGTCGCGCGTGCTGCTGACCCGCGCGGACGACGGCCGCTTCGTCAGCTTCTTCGGCGATTCGCACCCAAGCTATTTTGGTAACGTGGTCAAGGCGATGGGGAGCGCCAAGCAGGGCTATCCGGTGGTTTCGCGCGTGCTCGCCGCCCGCCCCCCCGCGAGCGCGGTCGACAGGGCGCGCTTTTTCGCCGATCTCAACCGCGAACTCCGCGCGGTGGTGGTCAAGACCGAGCGCCTGACCCCGACCATTTTTGAAATCGTGCTCAGGGCTCCGGCCGCGGCGCGGGCTTTCCATCCCGGACAGTTCTATCGCCTCCAGAACTACGAGGCTCTCGCGCCCACGGTCGAGGGCACGCACCTGTTGATGGAAGGCATCGCGCTCACCGGCGCCTGGGTGGACAAGGCGAAAGGTCTCATCTCGGTCATCGTGCTCGACATGGAAGGATCGAGCTCGCTCTGCCGGCTGCTCCGGCCCAACGATCCGGTGGTGCTGATGGGCCCGACCGGCACGCCGACCGAAATTCCCTCGGGCGAGACGGTGCTGCTCGCCGGCGGCGGGCTCGGCAACGCGGTGCTGTTTTCCATCGGCCAGGCGCTGCGCGCCGCCGGCAGCAAGGTTCTTTATTTCGCCGGCTATTGGAAGGCGCAAGACCGCTACAAGGTCGCCGAGATCGAACGCGCCGCCGACGCCATCGTCTGGTGCTGCGGGGAGGCGCCCGGCTTCATCCCGACCCGGCCGCAGGACCGCGCCTTCACAGGCAACATCGTCGAGGCCATGCGCGCTTATGCCGAAGGCAGGCTCGGCGCCCAGCCGCTCGCGTTCAAGGACGTGGACCGGATCATCGCCATCGGCTCGGACCGGATGATGGCGGCGGTGGCGGCGGCCCGGCACGACGTGCTCAAGGAGCATCTCAAGTCGCCGCACTTCGCCATCGGCTCGATCAACTCGCCGATGCAGTGCATGATGAAGGAAATCTGCGCCCAGTGCCTGCAACCGACGATCGACCCCAAGACCGGCGCGCGTTCCTACGTATTCTCCTGCTTCAACCAGGACCAGCCGCTCGATTGTGTCGA
>SHWG01000062.1 GCA_009693905.1 Rhodospirillales bacterium
CCGGCCGACCCTGCGAGGTCAGCACGTCAACCTGCCGCAACTTCGTGACGATCTCTTCAGCCGTGTGTCTCTATCCTTGGCATCCTTCAGTCCTCCATCAGGACATAAGCCATACATCAGGGAGGACCACTTCTCAGGGGGCAGACCAATATCACAATGCACCAAAGCAATCGTGGGCCGAAAGGGTTTGCTTTCTCCACATCCGACCGTTCCATTGCGGACTACGGCGTGGTGGTGGGCGCGCGCCGATGCCAGCTCACCTGCTCGTAGGCGTAGGCGAGCTGGATCATCTTGGCGTCGTCGTAGGGCCGTCCGAGAAACGTGATCCCGGCCGGTAAGTTGGCTCGGGTAAATCCGGCCGGCACCACGATCGACGGCACGAACATCAGAAAGGTGTTGATGTGTGGTGCGCCCTTCTGATCGACAAAGGGTGGATTGACGCCGTCCTTGATCAGCGTCGGCTGATGCTCCACCGCCTTGTGGACAATGGCGTCCAACCGATGATCAGCCATGACCTTCAACAGGTTGATCATCAGGGTGTCGCGTGCTTTGAGATAATCGTGGTGCTGCTCGGGCGTGCTGTCGCTGGTCCAGCGCTTGCGCGCGCTGTTGGTCACCTTCTGGAACAGCGGCGAGGCCATGGCGTCCGCGCGAGTGGCGAAGGGCACCTTGCCGCCCTTGAAGAACAACTCGAACATTACGTCGTCATCTTCGACGCTCCTCGCGCGCTTGGCGATCAGCGCCGTGAGGTCAGGAATGACGATGGGGTCGACCATCTCCGCGCCCGCCTGGCACAGATCGGACACCGCCTTGTCGAACACTTCGCCAATCTGCTTGAAATCGTCCATCTCGGGCTCGGCAGCATAGCCGATCGTCTCGCGCAGAATGCCGATCCGCGCGCCCTTCAGCGCCGCCTTGTCGAGCGTCGCCGAATAGCTGTCCGCCGTATTGCCGACGCCATAACCGGTCACCGGATCGCCGGGATCGTAACCGACCATGCTGTCGAGTAGCTTCGCCGCGTCGGTCACCGTTCGCGCCATCGGTCCGAGCGTGCCGTTGATGGTGGGCCAGCCCCCATACACGCCACCCCGGCTCACCAGCCCGATGGTGGGGCGCATGCCAACGACACCGTTCCAGATCGACGGCCGGCGGATCGAGGCGAAGCCTTCCTGGCCGACGGCGATGGCGCAGAAATTGGCCGAGACGCTGGCGCCCGAGCCGCCCGAGGAGCCGCCCGCCGTCCGTTCCAAATCATAGACGTTGCGCGTCGATCCGAACAACGAGCCGTGCGTATCGCCGCCGCCGAGTTCGCCTAACGTCGCCTTGCCGATGAAAATGACGCCGGCCTTCTTCAACAACGCGGCAACGAAGCAGTCGCGGTCAGGCATATAATTTTTGAACAACACCGAGCCGAGCGTCGTCGGTAGGCCGGCGATGTCGGCCTGATCCTTCATGATGACGGGAATGCCGTGCAGCGGGCCGACGAAGCCCGAAGCCTTGAACGCGGCATCGAGACGATCGGCTTCTTCCAAGGCCCTGGGATTGAGCGAGATGATGGAATTGATCGCCGGGCCTTTCTGGTCGTAGGCGTCGATGCGGTCGAGATACATCTGCACCAACTGCCGGGCGGTCAGCGTGCCGGCCTTGTACGCCGCGTGGATATCGGCGACCGTTGTTTCCACGACATTGAAAGCCATTGTTGCAACTCCGTTGCGCGACGATGCTCTATTTGCTGTTCATCTGAATCGAAGTGCCGAAGACCGTGATCGGGCTGCGGCGTGAATTTGATGTCATTCGAAACGCCGTACAGGATGTTGTGCTGCCATAGAAAGTGTGCCGGCGCATCGTCGAGAATGAGGCTCAGGGCCCGATTGATCGCCTTGACGTAGTCCGCCTGATCGAACGTCGCCCGCGATTGACGAAGCAAGTCGTCGACCGCGGGATTTGAATAGCCGATCCGTGGTGATTCATCGGTTTCAAAATACTGGGAAATGGCCGGCCCGCCGCTGATCATCAGACCGCGCCCCATGTAGTAGAACGGCACCCTGCCCTTCTGCACATCGGTCCACAGCGTCGGCCACTCGGGCGTCTTCAGCGCGGCGCGGATGCCCACAGCGCGGAGCATCGCCACCATCGCCTCCGAGACCTGCCTATCGTTGATGTACCGGCCGACCGGGGTGAACAGCCCGACATCCACGCCATTCGTAAAACCGGCCTGCTTGACCAGGGCCCGGGCCTTCTCCGGATCATAGCTGTACTTCGGCTTCAGATTGGGATCGTAGGCGTACTGGCCGCGGGAAAGCGGGCCGTGCAAAACCTTGCCCTGATCTTGCAGCACGGTCTTGATGATGGCTTCGCGGTCGATGGCATAGGCCACCGCCTGGCGCAGCTCCTTCTTGTTCCATGGCTCCCGCTTCGGGCTCATCGCCAGGAACATCATTTCGATCTAACCTGAGGTCACGATGCGGTGCCGCGCGGAGCCCTCAATCCGGCTCGCCAGATGCGGCGGCACGAACTGCGCAATCTGGATTTCATCGTTGAGCAAGGCCGTGACGCGCTGTTCCGGTTCGCGCATCAGGCGATAGATCACGGTGTCCGGAGTGTCCGGCCGAAAGCCTTTCCATTCCGGATTCTTTTCCAGGACGATGCGGTTGCCGATCGCCAGCTCCTTGAGCTTGTAGGGCCCGAAACCGTAGGGGTGATTGTGGTCGGCCTCGCGGGCGCCATAAGTTTCGAGCAGACGCTTCTGCATCACAAGCACGTGGTCGGTCAGATATTCCAGCAGGTCGGCGGTCGGACCGTTGGTCGTCATCCGCACGGTGTTCTGGTCGATCGCTTCCACGGACTTGATCGGAGCAACCTGCGCGCGCTTGGCACTCTGCTTGTCGTTCTTCATGCGGTCGATCGAAAACACAACGTCATCCGCCGTGAGCGGGTGGCCGTCGTGGCTTTTAAGGTCACGCCGCAGATGGAATATCCAGGTGGTGTGATCGGCAACTTCCCAGCGCTCGACCAGCATGCCTTTGTAGGCCGCCGCTTCGTAGTCGTAGGTGATCAGGAAGCCGTAGACCTGACACCAGATGCTCGCCATGAAGGCCGCGCTGTCGGCGATCGGATTGTAGCTGTTGATGTTATCGGTAACGCCGACGACGAGCTGGGTGCGTGACTGCGCTCGAGCCGGCGAAATGGCGGTGCCGATAACGAGCACCGCGGCGGCGATCGCACACATCTGGCGATGTGAGAGCTCTGGAATGCGCATCGAACGATCCCTCCCGATTGCAATCAACCGATGCCCGAGCCCGACCGTTTGAGTCGGGGGTCGAGGATGTCGCGTAGCCCGTCGCCGAGCAGGTTGATCCCGAGCACCGTAAAGAAGATGCACAGGCCCGGAAACAAAGCCAGCCACCAGGACGTGCTGATGTAGGTCCGCCCGTCGGCCAGCATGCTGCCCCAGGTAGGTATCTCAGGCGGCACGCCGAGACCGAGGAAGCTCAGCGCCGCTTCCGAGATGATCGCCGAAGCCATAGAGAAGGTGCCGATCACCAGCGCCGACGGCAGGAGGTTTGGCATGATATGGCGCACGATGATGCGCGTATGTCTGGCGCCGAGCGATCGCGCCGCGTCGACGAATTCACGCGACCGGAGCGAGAGCGCCTGCCCCCTCGATACTCGGCAGTAGGTAATCCATCGCTGGCTGACGAGAGCAAGGATCAGGTTCTCGAGTCCCTGACCGAGGAATGCCATGATGGCGATCGCCAGCAGCAGCGGCGGGAATGCCCACACCACCTCGACGAGTTTCTGGATGAGAAAATCGGTGGTCCCGGCGAAATATCCGGAAATCGCGCCGAGCGCGATACCCACGACTCCGGAGATGATCACCACCATTACCGCGATCACCAGCGAGATGCGCGCGCCGTAGAAAAGCCGCGAGAGGATGTCTCGTCCGAGCGCATCGGTGCCAAACACGTTCGCGCCAAATAGCCAGTCCGGCGGGCGCAGAGCCTGCGACAGATTTTGAGCGTTTGGATCGTAGGGTGCAATCCAGGGCGCCGATAACCCGCCGATGACCAGAAGCAATACGATTATGCCGCCGCCGATGACCTTCGGCGTCAACCACGGACGAAGCGCCCGCCGCAGCCGCCTGCTCCGGGCGGTGCGCCGCTCGCTGATAACTTCAGCTTCTAGGGTTGCGCTATTATCCAAAGCGGATCCTCGGATCGATCAAGGCGTAGAGCATATCGATCGCGAAATTGATGACGACGAACGCGATAGTGTAGGTGAGCACCGTGCCGGTGATCAGCGGGTAGTCTCGCGATTGGATCGCGGCGATCAACAGCGAACCGCTGCCCGGCCACGCAAAGACCGTCTCGACGATAATCGATCCGCTCAGCAACGTGCCGAGCTCCAATCCGACCACCGTGATAACCGGGACGAGGGCATTGCGAAGCACATGCCGCCACAAGACGGTGCGTTCGTCCAGGCCTTTCGCCCGCGCAGTGCGAACGTAGTCTTCGCTAATGATCTCAAGCACCGATGAACGCGTCACGCGCATGACCAGGCCCATCATGCCCGTTCCAAGCGCGATGGCCGGCATGATGATGTATTTGATGCCGTCCCATGCGGTCTTCAGGTTGCCTGTGAGCAGACTCTGGATGACGTAGAAGTCCGAGCCCTGACCCACGCCATAAGTGCTTCGGCCGGAGGACGGCAGCCAATTGAAGTATCCCGACACGATCAGGATCAGCATGATGCCCAGCCAGAAGCTCGGCATCGAAATGCCGAAGAAGCCTAACACCGAACCGAGATTGTCGGCCCAGGAATTCGGCTTGGCGCCGGCCCAGACGCCAAGCGGAATGCCGATCAAGATTGCGATCAGGAGAGAAGCAATCGCTAGCTCAATGGTCGCCGGCAGCCGCTCACCGATCAGACCGATCACCGGATCGGAATACTTGAAGGACGTGCCGAGATCGGCGGACGCGATATTGGCCAGGAAGCGAAGATATTGAACGTAGATCGGCTGGTCGAGGCCCCACCGGCGCCGCGCGTCGGCAATGTCCGCCGCCGAGGCCTCATCCGACAGCAGGAGATCGGCCGGATCTCCAGGCGCCGCATGTATCAGCAAAAAAACCAGCAAAGAGATCAGTACGACAACAGGAATCGTCGCGATGATCCGGCCGAGCAGATATCTTAGCATCGGCTGAACTCAATCCCTCTTTCGCGCGCAGGGCACTCGCTCCGCGCCACTATTTGACGACGATCTCCGTGCCAAAGATACGGCCCGCCGCGTTGGGCTTGTGCACGATGGTCTTGGATAGGCCGTAGAGCATGTGGTGGCGCCACATGAAGCAGCCCGGAGCCGCATCCTCGATCGCCTTGAATGCGATATTGAGAGCCTTCTTGCGTTCGGCAGGATCGAACGCCACGCGCTCGGCGGCCAGCGTCCGATCAATCTCCGGATCGGAGATGCCGATCCGCGGCGATCCGTTGGTCTCGAAATACTGCGACAGCGCGACCGAAGGGTCGACCACCGAGCCGCGGCCCATGTAGTAGAACGGCGTCTTGCCTTTCTGTACGTCGGCCCACAGCGTCGCCCATTCCGGCGTGCGCAGCCTGGCGTTGATCCCGACCGCGTTGAGCATCGGGACCATCGCCTCGGTCACTTCCTTGTCGTTGATGTATCGGCCAACCGGCGCATCGAGATAGACCGGCTCGTTGTTGTAGCCCGAAGCCTTGACCAGTTCGCGCGCCTTGGCCGGATCGTAGGCAATGGTCAGGTTCTTCTTGGTGTATTCGGGGTCATAGCCGTACTGGCCCGGCCCGATCGGGCCATCGAGCCGGTCGGCCTGGGCTTTCAGCACATTCTTGATGATGAGGTCGCGGTCGATGGCGTAGCAGACCGCTTGACGCAACTTGAGATTGTCCCACGGTTTGTACTTGGGACTCATCGCCAGGAACATAATCTCGACCGAGCTGGTCGAAAGAAGCTCGGCATTCGTCGCGCGGCTGACGCGTTCGGCGAGATGGGGCGGAATGAACTGCGCGATCTGGATTTCGTTGTTGATCAGCGCCGTCACGCGCTGCTCCGCCTCGCGCATAATGCTGAAGATCAGCGTATCCGGGTTTTTCGGTTTGGCGTCGGGATGGCTGCTGTCCTTCTCGAGCACGATACGCTGGCCGATCACTAGTTCCTTGAGCTTGTAAGGTCCCCATCCCAAGGGAAATTTCCGGTCGACCTCGCGCGCGCCATGCTTGTCGTACAGGTCCTTCGCCGTGATGATCACGCGGTCGAAAATGTACTCCAGCAACGACGCCGTCGGCTCCTTGGTGACGATTTTCACCGTGTATTTGTCGACCGCGGAGATATCCTTGATCGGGCTGATGTTCTGCTTCTGCTTGCTTTGCGGATCGTTGTTGATGCGATTGACCGAATGAATCACGTCGGCAGAGGTAAACTCCACGCCGTCGTTTTGGCGCTTGACGCCGCGCTTGAGATGGAATGTCCAGACATTCTTATCGGCCTTGTCGACCTCCCAGCGCTCGACCAGTATGCCGACGTAGTCGCCTTTTTCGTAGTCATAAAACCCGAGACAGCCATAGACCTGGCACCAGATCGCATAGCCCATCGAAATACTGTCGGCATAAGGATTGTAGCTGGCGATGGTCTCGGTCACGCCGATGGTGACTTGGCCGCCAGCCTCGGCATTTTGTGCAAGGCCGAAGGTGGCTGTGGCGGCAACCGACGCCAACAGGATGAGTGTGAGGCGTCTGCAACTGGCCTTCATTTGGTTCTCCCTACGAATGGCCGACGTTGAGCAATCCTATACCCCGGGAAAGATCGCAAGCAACGCCCTGGGATGCTTGCTGGCGACTCAGTCATGCGTCAGACGGGTGCGACATTTCGGCTCAAAGATACTTCGTTCCGCCAGGACCGAACACATGACAGGCGACGCCATGCTGGCCGTCGAACTCCAGTCGCGGCTCCTCCTCGGCGCAGAGCTTGAGCGCGAACGGGCAGCGCGGATGAAAGCTGCAACCTGGCGGCGGATTGATCGGGCTCGGCACATCGCCCTGAAGCACGGTACGGGTGCCCTTGCGGCTGGGATCGGGCACAGGTACGGCGGAGAGCAACGCCTGCGTATAGGGATGCTGGCTGACGCTATAGAGTTTCCCGGCCGGGGCGACCTCGACAATCTTGCCGAGATACATCACCGCGACACGATCGCTCACATGCTCGACAACCCGCAGGTCGTGGGAGATGAAGAGATAGGTGAGACCGAGGTCCTGCTGCAGGTCGAGCATCATGTTCAAAATTTGCGCCTGGATCGATACATCGAGCGCCGAGACCGCTTCGTCGGCGACGATAAATCTGGCATTCACCGCGAGCGCCCGGGCGATGCCAATGCGCTGGCGCTGTCCGCCCGAGAATTCATGAGGATATTTGCCGAAATACTCGCCGCGCAGTCCGACCCGTGCGAGCAACTCCAGGACCCGCGCCTTGAGATCGCGGCCCTTGGCCAGGCCGTGAATACGCAAACCCTCGCCGATGATTTCGCCGACCCGCATGCGCGGATTGAGCGATGCATAGGGATCCTGAAAGATGATCTGCATCTTACGGCGCATGTCGCGCATCGCCGGCTCAGGCAGGGAGGATAGCTCCCTCCCCTCGAAGGTAACGGTGCCGCCGCCCGGCTCGATCAGCCGAACGATGCAACGTCCCAAGGTGGTCTTGCCGCAACCCGACTCACCGACCAAGCCAACCGTCTCGCCGTCTTCCACATCGAGGCTGACGCCATCGATTGCCTTGACATGCTCCTTGGCACGTCCCAGCAGGCCCGCCGGCGCCGGGAAATACTTCTTCAGGTCCCGGATTTCGAGCAGCGCCATCTCACGCAACCACGAAACAGGCGACGCGGTGTTGCGCCTCGATCTCGACCAGCGGTGGCTGCTGCTCCGCGCAACGCGCTTCAGCACGCGCGCAACGGTCGCGGAATCGGCAACCCGTCGGCCAATGAAGCGGACTCGGAACCATTCCCGGAATGGGTTCAAGCCTCTTCTTGGTGCCGCGCCGGCCAGGCATCGAATTCAGCAGCCCGATCGTGTAGGGGTGCTTCGGCCGGGAGAAGATGATCTCCGGCTTGGCGCTTTCCACGATTTTCCCGGCATACATCACAGCGACTTCGTCGGCACGTTCCGCCACGACACCAAGATCATGCGTGATGAGCAGCACGGCCATGCCGAGCCGTTGCTGAAGCTCGCCGATCAACTCCAGAATCTGGGCCTGGATCGTGACGTCGAGCGCAGTGGTCGGCTCGTCGGCAATGAGAAGCTTCGGTGTGCACGCGAGCGCCATTGCGATCATGACGCGCTGGCGCTGGCCGCCGGAGAACTGGTGAGGGTAATTCTTGATGCGCTTCGGCGCGTCGGCGATCTTGACCAGGCGCAGCATCTCGATCGCGCGATCGCGAGCCTCGTTCCGGCTCGCGCCGTGGTGCAGGCGCACAGTCTCGGCGATCTGATCGCCGACGGTCATGATGGGGTTAAGCGACGTCATCGGCTCCTGGAAAATCATCGAGATCTCGTTGCCTCGAATGGCACGCATCTTCTCGGCCGGTAGACTCGTGAGATCAGTCTGTTGAAATTGAATGCTTCCGCCGACAATGCGGCCAGTGCCCTTGGGAAGCAGTTGAACGATCGACAGCGCGGTCACACTCTTGCCGCAGCCCGACTCGCCAACCAGCCCCACCGTCCGGCCATCCTCGATGTCGAACGTCACGCCATCGACTGCACGCACCACGCCGTCGCTCGTGAAGAATGAGGCGCGCAAATCATTGACTCTGAGGAGCGGCGCCATTTTTGGATTCGCCGGTGCTCGGCACAATCGCACATGCTGAGATGAGCGCTCAGATGCGCGCACCATCTGTAGCATAGCAAAGCGCGAGGTCACAACCCTGCGACCACACGTTACGGGGTCCCGTTGAAGAGCATTGATTTTCAGCCTCCGGTCGCCTCAGATGGGTGCAAACGACGAATATTCCCCCGGCATCGGATCGCAATTGGAGGCTGTCATGGCGTCGAAGGAAGCGTTCGAAGACCATTGCTGGAAAGACGTCATGTCCCCGGCCGACATCAAGCTCTACTCGCCATACGCACGCGAGACCGTCGTCGGACCGTCGGTCGCGTTCCTGGCCATCGATCTCTACAATCTTGTCTATCGAGGCGGGCCCGGCGCTCCCGTGGACCTCGATCCGCAGTATCCCAACAGCTGCGGCATCTATGCTCATCGCGCGATCGAACCGACCAAGCGGCTGTTCGCTGCCGTGCGCCGTGCCGGCATTCCGGTTTTCTATTGCACGCAAGATCATCGGCCGCAAAACCGGCCCGACGGCGCGATCTCAACGCGGCGCAAGGAAAAGGCCGCGAACGCGGCCGACCACAGCATCTATCACGAGTTCGCGCCGGAGCCCTCGGACGTCATCATCTACAAGCAGCGCGCCAGCATCTTCCAGGGAACACCGTTCCTGTCGCACCTTAATCTGCTCAGCATTCGCAGTCTTATTGTCTGCGGCGAGAGCACGTCAGGCTGCGTCCGCGCCAGTACAGTGGACGCCTATTCGAACGGATTTCACGTGTCGATCGTTGAAGAGTGTACCTACGACCGCTCGGAATTGATTCACAAAGTCAATCTGTTCGACCTTCATCATAAATATGTCGACGTGATGCATCTCGATGAGGTCGAATCTCACCTCCAACGGCTCGCAGTCAAGCCATCCACATTACAAGCCGCCAAATAAAGAGAGGCATGTTTTCTGGCTCATCAGGAAATCGAGTGGGTGAATCTGATGGGGAATGCGGCTTGAAGGCCCATGGATATTGGGCTTTCGGGGTTTTGTAAGGTGATTGAATTGAGCATCACTTCCCGATGGCCAACTCATCGAAGCGACAGCGGCGCCTTTGGGACACGTACACGTTCCCCGGCTTTCGCCGCCAACCCACGGTGCGCGGTGTCTTCGGTGATTCGAAGGCGCGCATCATCACGCTCGCCCGGCGCGCAGAAAACGGTTTGCGGGTGCTGTGGGCGGGTTCATTCGGGTTGGCACGACCGGCGCATACGGCAGGTTCGCGATCTGCCGTGCGGTGACACGCGCATCTTCCTGGAGATTGAGGTCCGGTGGGTGCAATGCCGTAGTTGCGGCAAGGTGAAGCGCGAGCGGTTCGATTTTTTGGCGGACAACCCGTTCTATACGAAGCGCTTTGCGCATTACGTGGGTCAGGGCTGTCGGTAGGCGACGATCAAGGACATTGCCGAGGAGCTGAAGCTCGACTGGGATACGGTCAAGACTTTGGAGAAGCAGTACATGCAAGCCCAACTCGCCCGCGCGGGCAGACCGGGGCCCAAGGCGATCGGCATCAACGAGATCTCGATCCGCAAGGGCCATAGCTACCGTATCGTGGTGAGCGATCTGATCCGCCAGCGGCCGATCTGGTTCGGCGGGGAGGATCGATCGGAGGCGAGCATGGCGCAGTTCTACGACTGGCTGGGCCCGAAGAAGCCGCGGCATTCGCCTGGCGGTGATGGACATGTGGAAGCCGTTTCGCAACACGACGCGCGAACGGGCGCCGCAGGCGGCAGTGCTGTTCGACAAGTTCCACATCATGCGTCATCTGGGCGAGGCGCTCGACAAGGTCCGCAAGACCGAATACGCGCGGCTTAGCGGCAAGGGTCGACGCTTCATCAAGGGGCAGAAATACACGCTGCTCGCGCACCACGAAAACCTCAGCTGGAGGGCAGGAGATCGCTCAAGCTTCTGCTGGCGGCGAACAAGCGGCTGAACACGGCCTACGTACTGAAGGAATCCTTCGGCCAGCTCTGGGACTACGAGCGCGAGGGTTGGGCGCGGCGCGTCTTCGAGAATTGGCGGCGAGTTTGAAGTGGCAGCGGCTCGCACCGTATGAAAAGTTCTCCGAGATGATCGATCGGCATTGGGATGGCATCGCTGCCTACTGCAAGCCGGAAAACAAAGTCTCGCTCGACTTCGTCGAGGGCCTCAACAACAAGATCCGCGTCATCCAGCGGCGCGCCTATGGTCTACGCGACCAGGAATATCTGCGGCTCAAGGTGCTCACATGCATGCTCCCAGCGCTCTG
>SHWG01000063.1 GCA_009693905.1 Rhodospirillales bacterium
AGGTCCAGGTCAACGACGTGATCGGCATGGGCGGGCGGGGACATCACGCCCACATCGTGTTCGACTTCGCCGATCCGATGGGACAATCCACCTGTGTCGCCTGCGGCGAGTGCGTCCAGGCCTGTCCGACCGGGGCGCTGATGCCGGCCAGCGTGGTGAACGCGAAAGGTGTCGGCAATTCCCGCGCCGATCGCCACGTCGACAGCGTTTGCCCCTATTGCGGGGTCGGCTGCCAGGTCCGCTTCCATATCCGCGATGAAAAAATCGCCTTCGTCACCGGACAACCGGGACCGGCCAACGAGAACAGGCTTTGCGTCAAAGGCCGCTTCGGATTCGATTATGTCCATCATTCCCACCGGCTGACCAAGCCGCTGATCCGCAAAGCGGGCGTCAAAAAACGCGCCGACGACAAAGTCGACCCGGCCAATCCGTTCAGCCATTTCCGCGAGGCGACCTGGGAAGAGGCGCTGGATCGCGCTGCCTCGGGCTTGAAATCGATCCGCGACGGAAAGGGGTCCGACGCGCTCGCCGGGTTCGGCTCGGCCAAGGGTTCCAACGAAGAAGCCTATCTGTTCCAAAAGCTGGTCCGCCTCGGCTTCGGCACCAACAACGTCGATCATTGCACCCGGCTCTGCCACGCTTCCTCGGTCGCGGCGCTGATGGAAGGGATCGGCTCGGGCGCGGTGACCGCGCCGTTCACCGAAGCGATGAACGCCGACGTGATCATCGTCATCGGCGCGAACCCGACCGAGAATCATCCCGTCGCCGCGACCTATTTCAAGCAGGCGGCGAAGCTGGGCGCGACCCTGATCGTCATGGATCCGCGCGGTCAGGCGCTCAAGCGCCACGCCACCCACATGCTTCAGTTTCGTCCGAGCACCGATGTCGCGATGCTCAACGCGATCATGCATGTGATCGTGAGCGAGGGTTTGTTCGACACTCAGTATATCCAGGCGCACACCAGCGGTTTTGCGCAACTGAAAGCCCACCTCGCCGCCTTCGCGCCGGAGAAAATGGCGCCGATCTGCGGCGTCGAGGCCGAGACGCTGCGCACGGTGGCGCGCGCGTTCGCCCGAGCCAAGGCCGGGATCATCTTCTGGGGCATGGGCATCTCCCAGTCGGTGCACGGCACCGACAACGCGCGGTGCCTGATTTCGCTGGCGCTGATGTGCGGCCACACCGGACGTCCCGGCACCGGGCTGCATCCCTTGCGCGGTCAGAACAACGTCCAGGGTGCCTCCGACGCCGGCCTGATCCCGATGGTCTTCCCCGACTATCAGTCGGTCGAGAACCCGGACGTGCGCCGCCGCCACGAGGAATTCTGGGGCGCCAAGCTGCCCCCGAAAAAAGGCCTCACCGTGGTCGAGATCGTGCACGCGATCCTGGAAGATAAAATCGCCGGCATGTACATCATGGGCGAGAATCCGGCGATGTCCGATCCCGACGCCAGCCACGCGCGGGAAGCGCTGGCCAAGCTCGATCATCTCGTCGTCCAGGACATTTTCCTCACCGAAACCGCGTTTTACGCCGATGTGATCCTGCCCGCTTCGGCTTGGCCGGAGAAGGACGGCACCGTCACCAACACCAACCGCCAGGTGCAGCGCGGACGCCGGGCGTTCGCGCCGCCCGGCGACGCCCGCCAGGACTGGTGGATCATCCAGGAGCTCGCCCAGCGCCTCGGCCTCGATTGGAAGTTCTCGGGTCCCGCCGACGTGTTCCGCGAAATGGGTGGGATCATGCACTCGCTCGACAATATTTCGTGGGAGCGGCTCGAGCGCGAAAACGCCGTGACCTACCCGTGCGCCGCGCCGGACCGGCCCGGCCAAGACGTCGTGTTCGGCGACGGGTTCCCGACCGCGGACGGCAAGGCCAAGCTCGTTCCCGCCAACGTCATGCCGCCGGCCGAAATGCCCGACGCCCAGTACCCGATGATCCTGACCACGGGGCGCCAGCTCGAACATTGGCACACCGGCGCGATCACCAGGCGCGCGAGCGTTCTCAGCGCGCTCGAGCCCGAGGCGGTCGCGTCGCTAGCGCCTTCCGACCTCGCCCGGCTCGGGATCGAGCCGGGCGGGCGCGTGCGTGTCGCCACCCGTCGCGGCGCGATCGAGCTCATGGCCCGCGCCGACGCAGGCGTGCCCGAGGGTCTCGTGTTCATTCCGTTCTGCTACGCCGAAGCCGCGGCCAATCTGCTCACCAATCCGCAACTCGATCCGATCGGCAAGATACCTGAGTTCAAGTTCTGCGCCGCCCGGGTCGAAAAGCCCGGGGCGGCCCGCGCGGCGGAATAGCAGGATTTCCTTATCCATCTAACCGCTTGATATAAATTATCTATCCGATCATTCCTACCCAATAGTGTGGTTTCGGACCCGCCGTTGGTGTGTTCCCCCTTCGCGCGGCGGTTTTTACGTTGGCTTGTCCGCTTGGCGCTTCGCCGGGCGCGACCGCGAGGGGGACATTGGCGATGAAAATTTGCATTTATGGCGCCGGCGCCATCGGCGGCTATCTCGGCGTGCAGTTGGCGCGCTCCGGCGCCGACGTGTCGATGGTCGCGCGGGGCCGTACCCTCGAAGCCATTCGCGCCAACGGGCTCAAGCTCCTGATCGGCGACGAGGAGCGCACCGCGCGCCAGCGCGTGTCCGATCGGCCCGCCGATCTCGGCCCCCAGGATTACGTCATCGTCGCCCTCAAATCCCATCAGGCGTGGGAGACGGCGGAGCAGTTCAAGCCGCTGCTTGGCCCCGACACCGCCGTGGTGACGGCGCAGAACGGCGTGCCGTGGTGGTACTTTTATAAGCTCGAGGGTTCGTGGAAAAACCGTCAGATTGACAGCGTCGACGCCGGCGGCCGGCAATGGCGCGCGATCGGGCCGGAGCGGGCGATCGGTTGCGTCGTCTTTCCCGCGACCGAGGCGATTTCACCGGGGGTCATCAAGCACGTTTACGGCGACAAGTTCACTCTCGGCGAGCCGGACGGGACCTTGTCGCCGCGGTGCAACCGCTTGAGCGGGATATTGATCTCCGCCGGGCTCCAGGCGCCGGTCCGAGACAACATTCGCGACGACATCTGGAAAAAGCTCTGGGGCAATCTCTGTTTCAATCTGATCAGCGCGCTCACCCAGGCGACCCTCGACGTGGTCGCGACCGATCCCGACACCCGCGCGCTCGCCCGTGCGATGATGCTGGAGGCGAAGGAGATCGGCGAAAAGCTCGGGGTCGAGTTCCGCATCGACATCGAGAAGCGCATCGACGGCGCCGCCGAAGTCGGCGCGCACAAGACCTCCATGCTCCAGGACCTTCTCGCCGGCCGGGCGATGGAGATCGACGCGCTCGTCACCGCGGTGCAGGAACTCGGCCGCCTGACCGGGACGGCGACGCCTTGCCTCGACGCCGTGCTGGCCCTTGTCAAGCTGCGCGGCATGACGGCCGGCCTTTACAGCGCGGCCCCGGCTCCGGCGGCGACTCGGGCGGCGTAGGTCGCGGGGCTGGGTGCTCCGCCTTAACTCGCGCTCGGCCGCCCGCGGGCGCGAACGAAGTGATAGCCGAGCATGGCCAAGGCCATCGCCAGCCCGAGCCAGCGTAACTGGCCGTGGGTTGCGAACATGACCGGCGCGAGCAGGTCGTCGGCGAGATCCGGGAACATGAGCAGAAATCCGGCGGCGAGCAGAGCCGTGCGCTCCCAGGCCGCGAGCGGGGTCATGAATCGCCCCTGCAGCGCGGCGGCGACGACGACGACGCCGGCGGCGGCGGCCAGGATCACCGTGACCATTGCGGGGATTCCGCCCGCCTTCGGAACGGCGAGCAGGATGCCGATGCCGGCGGGGTCGAGCACGAACACGAACGGCAGGACGAAGGCGGGCATGGTGTATTTCCACGCCTGGGCGGTCGTCAGGTAGGGATTGCCCCCGGTGATCGCGGCGGCGGCGAAGGGCGAGAGCGCGGTCGGCGGCGAGACTTCGGATAGAATCGCGTAGTAGAAGATGAACATGTGCGCGGCGAAATCGGGCACGCCGAGCTTGATCAGGGCCGGCGCGGCGATCACCGCGCAAATAATGTAAGAGGCGGTCACCGGCACGGCCAAGCCGACCACCCAGACAATCAGCGCGGTATAGAGCGCGGTCAAGGGCAGGCTTCCGCCCGCGTACTCGATGGCGATCGCCGAAAACTTGAGGCCGAGCCCGGTCAAGGTCACGACGCCGACGATGATTCCGGCGGCGGCGCAGGTCGCGGCGACGTTGAGAACGCTGTTGGTCCCGTCGGCGAGCGCCTGGACCAGCCGCTTCGGTCCCATGGCGCAGTCGCGGTGCAGAAAACTGGTGAGATAGGCGAGCACGGTCGCCCAGAACACCGACATCATCGGCGAAAATCCGAGCATCATGAAGGCGACGATGGCGATCAACGACGTGAAGTGGAACCAGTAATCGCGAACGATGATCCTAAGCGGCGGCAGCGCCAGCATCGGTTCGGCGCTGTGGCTGCGGGTTCCGAGCTCGACCATGATCAGGAGCGAGAGGTAGTAAAGAATGGTCGGCACCACCGCCATGCGAATCACGTCGAGATAGGAAATCTTCAGGAACTCGGCGATCAGGAACGCGGCCGCGCCCAGCACCGGCGGCGACAGGATCGCGCCGAGCCCGCCCGCGGCCAAAAGCCCGCCCGCCGAATTCTTGCTGAAACCGGCCTGGGCCAGCATCCGGTGCGAAACCGCGCCGATGGTGACGGTGGTGGCGACCCCCGATCCCGACGGCCCGCCGAGCAGGAACGACGACAGCACAACCGCGCGCCCGGCGCTGGCCGGTGTGCCACCGGTGGCGGCGAACGAAAAGTCGATGAAAAATTTGCCCGCGCCGGATTGCTGCAAAAACGCGCCGTAGATGGTGAACAGGATGATCAAGGTCGAAGATACGTCGACCGCGGTGCCGAAGATGCCCTCGAGCGTCATGTACAGTTGCCCGATCAGGCGGCCGATGTCGTAGCCGCGATGGGTCCATGGCGGCGGCAGGTACGGGCCGGCGACGGCGTAGGCGATGAACAGGACGCAAATCGCCGGCATGATAAAGTTGGTGCTGCGCCGTGTCGCTTCGAGCACCAGGACAATGAAGATCGTTCCGGCGATCAGGTCCCATTGGTTAGGATTGGTGTTGCGATCGGTGAAATCGTCGCCGCCCAGAATCGCGTACACGATCACGAAGATGGCGAGCGCGATCAGCGGAATATCCCACCACGGAATCCGGTTGCGCAGACTCTTGACGACGGGGAACGCGAAAAACGACAGCACCAGGACGATGGCGACGTGAACCGGCCTGAGAACGTAAGGGGATACGATCCAGACCGCGGCATAAAGATGGAAAAGAGTGCTTCCAACCGCGAACGCGGTCAAAAGAACGGCCATGAAGCCCTGGTAGCGGTTGAACGCGCCTTCCTCGGCCTCGATCAGCTCCTCGATCTTATGCTGGACTTCTTCGGGAGCGGCGGCGGGTATGGGGATGGACATGCGGGCGGGAGTGCCTGGCAAACGAAACGCGCCGCCGGGTCCTCGGGCGAGGTCCGGCGGCGCGATACTAGGTTACCGTCAATCGAGCTTCACGCCTTTTTCGGCGAAGTACTTGAGCGCGCCGGGATGGAAGGGGACCCCCGCGCGGGCGTTGGTCTGATTTTTGTGATCGAAATTCTCCGCTTCCTTGTGCACGGCGACCATGTCGGTCTTGCGTTCGAAAATGGTCTTGACGATGGTGTAGGCGTCCGCATCCGACATGTCCTTGTGGACGACCAGGATGTTCCACACCGTGGCGACCTGGTTGTCCTTGGCCATGCCGCCATAGACCGTCTTGGCGATCGTGTCCGGGACGTAGAGATTTCCGTATTTCTTGTTCATCGCCGGGACCACGTCGGCGTGGTCGATCATCTGGATCTTGACGCCGGGCGTCGCGCCCAGATCCGAGACGGCGGCGGTCGGCAGGCCGCCGACCCAGAAGAAGGCGTCGATCTTGCGATCCTTGATGGCGTTGACGGATTCGGCGACGCCGAGGCGCTCGCGCTTCATGTCCTTGTCCTTGTCGAGGCCGGCGGCCTCGATGACGCGGAAGGCCATGACCTCGGTGGCGCTGCCGGGCGAGCCGGTCGAAACCCGCTTGCCCTTGATATCCTTCATGGTCTTGACGCCCATCGCCTCGGTGCTGACGACGTGCATCCGGTTCGGATACAGCACCATCAGGGTGCGCACCGGAACCACGTTGTCCTTGAACTTGTCCTCGCCCCGCATGGCATCGAGCGCGGCGTCGACCATCACAAAGGCGATCTCGGCTTTCTTGGCGCCGAGAAATTGGAGATTGGAGACCGAGCCGGCGGTGACTTCCGCCGTCGCCTGCCAGCCGGGCACGTTCTTGGACAGCACGTTGGCAAGCCCGCCGCCCATGGGGTAATAGACCCCGCCGGTTCCGCCGGTGGCGATGGAAAAGCTTTTCTGTTGCTGGGCGTCCGCGCCCAAGGGCGCGAGGGCGATCGCGGCGACGGCGGCGATAAACCCGGTCTTCAAGGTTTTCAGCATGAGGTCCTCCCTTTAGGAATGTCTTTGGGGCGCCGGTCTTCGAGCCGCCGCCCGATCCGCCGGTTATACCGGCAAACGGGGAGCCTGCCAACCGGCCGGAGTCCCGCTTTTCAGACCGGGATTCGCCCGGTCGCGGGGACCTTGGCGAGGAAATCGAAATCGCACCCTTGCGGCGCCTGCTGGACGTGGTCGAGATAAAGCCGCCGGTAACCGCGGGCCGAATCGGCGGGGGCGGCGGCGGGCTTCCACGCCGCGCGGCGGCGCGCGAGTTCCGCGTCTGGAACATCCAGGACCAGAGTCCGCTTCGGCACGTCGAGCGCGATCGGATCGCCGTCCCTGACCCACGCGAGCGGCCCGCCCGCGGCCGCTTCGGGCGCGGCGTGCAGGACGACGGTGCCAAACGCGGTCCCGCTCATGCGCGCGTCCGAAATCCGCACCATGTCGCGCACGCCCCGTTCCGCGAGCTTGCGCGGGATCGGGAGATATCCCGCCTCGGGCATGCCCGGCGCGCCCTTGGGGCCGGCGTTGCGCAGCACCAGCACGCTTTCCGGCGTCACGTCGAGATCGGGCGCGTCGATGCGTTGGGCGAGGTCCTCGAGGGAATCGAACACCACCGCCGGGCCGCAATGGATCAAAAGTTCCGGTGTCGCCGCCGATTGCTTGATGATCGCGCCGTCGCCGGCAAGGTTGCCGCGCAAGACCGCGATGCTTCCGCCCCGATGAATCGGATTGTCGAGCGCCCGCACGACCTCTTGCGGCCAGGCAGGCGGCAGCCGCTCGATTTCTTCGCCGAGCGTGCGGCCGGTGACGCCCACGCAGTCGAGATGGAGCAGGGGTTTAAGCGCGCGCAGAACCGGCGCCATGCCGCCGGCGCGGTGCAGGTCGTCCATGTAGAACCGGCCGGTGGGCTTCAAGTCCACCAGCACCGGCGTTTCCCGCCCGATCCGGTCGAAGGCGTCGTAATCGAGCGCGAGACCGAGCCGGCCGGCGATGGCGGCGAGATGGATCACCGCATTGGTCGAGCCGCCGACGGCGAGCAACACCCGGAGCGCGTTGCTGAGCGCTTTCGGAGTCATGATTTGGCTGGGCGCGAGGCTCGAAGCCGCGATCCGGACCGCTTGCGTGCCGGCGGCCTCGGCGTGGCGGAGGCGATCGGCGTGCACCGCTGGAATGCTTGCGCCGCCCGGCAGCATCATGCCCATCGCCTCGGTCATGCAGGCGATCGTGCTTGCCGTGCCCATCACGCCGCAGGTGCCGGCGGTGGGGGCGAGGCGGCCGGCGATTTCCTCGATCTCGGGCATGCCGATGGCTCCGGCCCGAAAGCGCGCCCAGAACCGGCGGCAGTCGGTGCAGGCGCCGATGCGCTCGCCCTGGTGGCTGCCCGGCAGCATCGGTCCCGTCGCGACCACGATCGCCGGAACATTCGCGCTCGCGGCGGCCATGAGCTGGGCCGGAATGGTCTTGTCGCAGCCCCCGACCAGCACGGCCGCGTCCATCGGCAGCGCGCGAAGCATCTCCTCGGTGTCCATCGCCATCAGGTTACGAAGATACATGCTGGTCGGATGGGCGAACGATTCGTGGAGCGAAACGGTCGGGAACGGCATCGGCAGGCCGCCCGCGAGCATGACCCCGCGCTTCACCGCTTCGACGATCTCGGGGACGGTTGCGTGGCAGGCGTTGTAGGCGCTCCCGGTATCGGCGATGGCGATCACCGGCCTGGCGAGCGCGTCGTCGGAATAGCCCATCGCCTTGATGAAGGCTTTGCGCAAATAGAGGGAAAAATCGGCGTCGCCGTAGCGGGTCAACCCCCGGCGCATGCCCTTGGCGTCGTCGCTCACGGCATTTGTCCTCCCTTGCGTCGTTCGTTAGATACAGAGCCGTTCGAGGTTTGACTAGATCGGAAGTTGCCTGGATTCAACCCTGGGCATCAATTACCTTGCGGGCGGTCGATATTGGGGGTTGACGGGCCGATGGCGCCAAAGCCGAAAATTCTGGTGCAAGGGAAGTTTCCCGACGCCTTTATCGCCGCCTTGGCCGCGCGGTTCGCGCTGGTGCGGCACGATCCGCACGTTCCGCCCGCCGAGGCCCAGGGCTGGGACGCGGACATCCGCGCTCTCGTAAGCTGGGCGAGATATGCGGTCACGGCCGAAATGATGGACCGCCTGCCCAATCTCGAAATCCTCGCCGGTTTCGGCGTCGGCTACGACCGGTTCGATCTCAAGGCGGCGAAACAGCGCCGCATCGTCGTCACCAATACCCCCGACGTGCTGACCGACGACGTCGCCGACTTGGCGATCGGATTGACGATCGCCACTTTGCGCCGGATCGCCGCGCTCGATCGTTTCGTGCGCGCGGGGCGCTGGGCGGCGGGCGAGACCCCAGCCTTGGCGCGCAAAGTCAGCGGCAAGCGCCTCGGGATCGTCGGCCTGGGCCGGATCGGCCGCGCGATCGCCGGCCGCGCCGAAGGCTTCGCCATGGCGATCGCGTATACCGGCCCGCGCGCTTATGTGGACTCGCCTTACCGCTACGTCGCCGATCTTGCGAAGCTCGCGCGGGATAGCGATGTTCTGGTGATCGCCTGCCGCGCCGATCCTTCGACCCGGCACATGATCGACGCCGATGTGCTGCGGGAGTTGGGCGCCAAGGGCATTCTCGTCAATATCGCCCGCGGCAGCCTGGTGGACGAAGTTGCCCTCGTCGCCGCGCTCAAGGACGGCACCTTGGGCGGAGCGGGGCTCGACGTCTATGCCGACGAGCCGCGCGTCACTCCCGATCTGTTCGGGCTCGATAACGTCGTTGTGATGCCGCACATCGGTAGCGCGACCGAGGAAACGCGCCAGGCGATGGCCGATCTCGTCATCGCCAATCTCGAATCCCATTTCGCCGGTCGCGGGCCGCTGACACCGGTATCGCCATGACCGCCGGCGTTCCCGCCGGCACCTGGCGGCGCGCGCTCGCGCTGGTTACGCTCGCGGTCCTGATGTTGTCCGGCCTGGACGCAAGCGTGAAGTATTTGGGCCAGAGTTATCCGCTGCCGATGGTGGCTTGGGCGCGCTACTTCTTTCATTTCGCCACGTTCGGGATATGGATTCTCGCCACCCGCGGCGCCGTTGCGGTGCGGACCCGGCGCTTGGGACTGCAAATCGTGCGCGCGCTTCTGCTGGTCGCGATGACGTACCTGTTCATCGCCGCGCTCGTCCTCTTGCCGCTGGCGGATGCGACCGCCATAAATTTTCTCGCCCCGCTCGTGGTCACGGCGCTGTCCGCGATCGTGCTCGGGGAAACCGTGGGCTGGCGCCGCTGGATGGCGGTCAGCGTGGGGTTCGTCGGCGTGTTGATCATCGTCCGGCCGGACGCGGATGTGGTCAACTGGGGCGCGCTGCTGGCGCTTGGCGCCACGTTCTTCTTCGCGCTTTATCAAATCGCGACCCGCGCGCTCGCGGGGACGGATCTCGCCGTGACGACCATGTTTTACACCGCGTTCGTGGGCGCGGCGGCGACGACCGTAATCGTCCCGTTTTTCTGGGCGACGCCGACGCCGGTTGATTTCGCTCTGATGGTCTTGGCCGGCGTGACGGGCGGCGGCGGGCATTTTCTCCTGATCCATGCTTATCGGTACGCGGAGGCTTCCTTCATCGCGCCGCTGTTCTACGTCCAGATCGTGTTCTCGGTCGCGCTCGGTTATGTCGTGTTCGGGGAGATGCCGGATATGTGGACCTTCGCCGGCGCGGCATTGATTATCCTGGGCGGGCTCTGGATCTGGTCGCGGGAGCGGCGGGCGTCGCGGCCCCCGCCGATTATCGGACGCATACTCTAAGCCAAGGAAGGTCTGGATCGGCGGCCGGTTCTCGTGCGATTCTGGAGCCCGCCTCGGAGGAGACATGACGGTTCGCTTGGCACTTCTGATCGCTTTTATCCTGTTCGCGCCGTCGGGCGCGTCAGCGCCAAAAACCATGGAACCGGCGGCATCTCCGTCGCCCGGTCAATTGTCTGGGCGGCCTGCGCCGCCGGGCGCGTCAGCGCAAAAAACGATAGACCCGGCGGCATCTCCGTCGCCCGGTCAATTGTCTGGGCGGCCTGCGCCGCCGGGCGCGGCGGCGTTTTCGGACGATGACTTCTGCCGCGAAATGCAGGAGCGCGCGCGGGCGGCCAACATCCGCAAGCCGGCCTGGGTCGATCTCGAAATCCGCGACGACGGCGTGACGGTGCTGTGCGTGCAAAAAACGATCGAGGTTCGGAAATTCTTCAATATCAATCCCGCCGGGCTCGGTCCCGGCTGGGAGCAGCGGCTCACGGCGCAATGGAGCCGCGGTCAATGCCGCGAGCCCATGCGCGCCGCGATCCAGAACGGCTGGCAAATCGTGGAGATCACCCGGTTCCCCAAATTTTCAGGGCAACCTGGCGGGCGCGAACTCCGCGCGGTTGCATCCTGCCGGT
>SHWG01000064.1 GCA_009693905.1 Rhodospirillales bacterium
GGATTTTCTTCCCGCCGTGCTTGATTTTGCCGATCCATCCGTATAGGACGTGGCGGCCGGTCTCCGCGTCTATGTCCCCATCGTCTAGAGGCCTAGGACACCGCCCTTTCACGGCGGCGACGGGGGTTCGAATCCCCCTGGGGACGCCACCTTACGCCGCCAATGGTTCCAAGGCTTCTCGATGCGGGGGCCGGACATGCCTTTGCCCGATAACCGGGAATGTGCCATGGTGAGGGACGGCAAAAAAATCGAACGACAGCGGAGAAAATTATGGGATCGGTCCGGACAGGACGCAGAATCATCACGCTCGTTGCGCTCGCTTTTGTCGTCGCGGCGTGCGCCGCCCAGCCGGAGGGGAACCAAAGAGTCGTTGCCGAGGATCTGACGATCCCGGGCGGCGATCCGGGGATTCAACTCTACGTTCGCAACAAGAAGGACAGCCGCGAATCGTGGGTCGCCGGCAAGCCCTATTACGATCCGGCCAAGATCGCGGTCCCGGTGCTGATTACGCTGGGCGAATGGGACAACGACACGCCGCCGTACATGGCGCAAACCCTGTTTCCGCTGCTCGTCAACGCGCCGTCGAAGCGCATGGTCATGGTCGGCGAGGCAACCCATACGATGGTCATGGAACGCAATCGCCTCCAACTCTTTGGCGCGGTGCAGGCGTTTCTCGACGAAAAATAGGCCTGCGCCATGCGTCTCGTCACCTTCGCCAGTGGCAAAACCACGCGCATCGGCGTCCTCGATAAAACGGGCGAGCGCATCGTCGATCTCGCCCGGGCCGGAGTTGCCACCGACATGACCGCGCTCATAGCGCTCGGCAAAAAAGGCCTCGCGGCGGCCCGCGCCGCGTTGAAAAAACCGCCCAAGGGGACGGTCGTGGCGCTGAACAAAGTCCGCTTGCTCGCGCCCTTTCCCCGGCCCCGGCGCAATATCCTCTGCGTCGGCAAGAACTATCACGATCACGTCGCGGAATTGAACCGGAGCGGGTTCGACGGCGCAGCCTCGGCCGCCGTGCCCGAATACCCGATCGTCTTCACCAAGGCGACGACGGCGGTGATCGGTCCGGGCGCGACAATCCCCGCCCATCTCGATCCCACCAGTTCGGTCGATTACGAAGGCGAGCTTGTCGTCGTCATAGGCCCGGGTGGACGTAACATCAAAAAAGCGGACGCATATAAGCACGTCTACGGCTACACCATCGCCAACGACGTGACCTCGCGCACCCAGCAGCAGCGCTACGGCCAATGGTTCCTGGGCAAGAGCCTGGACGGCTTCTGCCCGATGGGGCCGTGGCTCGTGACCGCCGACGAGATGGGCGACGTGACCCAAATCGGACTCGTGACCCGGGTCAACGGCGAAGTGCGCCAGAAGGCCAAGGTTTCCGGTCTCATCTTCGACATTCCGACGCTGATCGAGGCGATCTCGCTCGGGCGCACGCTGGAAGCCGGTGATCTCATCGCCACCGGCACGCCGGCCGGCGTCGGGCTCGGCTTCAAGCCGCCCAAATTCCTGAACAAAGGCGACGTGGTGACGATCACCTTCGACCGGATCGGCACGCTCGAAAACAAAGTCGGATAGATAATAGGGAGGATAACCATGACCATCGCGAAACACGTGCTATCGGCGCTCGGCGCGCTGGCACTTCTCGTCGCGGGATGGCCCGCGCTCGCCCAGGAGAAATTCCCGGCCCATCCGGTGACGATGGTCGTGCCGTTCCCGCCCGGCGGCGTCGCCGACCAGACCGGGCGGCCGTTGGCGGCGGCGATGGAAAAGGTTCTCAAACAGCCGGTGATCGTGTCCAACAAGGTGGGCGCGGGCGGCGCGGTCGGCATGGCGGCGGCGGCCAACGCCAAGCCCGACGGCTACACCATCCTGATGGCGCTATCGTCGATCTCGATCATCCCCGAGGCCGACAAGCTGTTCGACCGCAAGCCGGCCTATCAGATGGACCAGCTCGCGCCGATCGCGCTGATCAGCTCGGACCCGACCGTTCTGGTGGTTCCGGCGGAAATGCCGTGGAAGACGGTGGCGGATTTCGTCGCCGACGCGAAAAAGCGCCCGGGCGAGATTTCGTTTTCGTCCTCGGGCCTCTACGGCACGCTGCATATGGCGATGGAGATGTTCGCCCACGGCGCCGGCATCAAGCTCCGTCACGTGCCGTTCAACGGCGCCGGGCCGGCGATGACGGCGCTCTTGGGCGGGCACGTCAACGCGCTCGCCTCGGGCCCCGGAGTGGTCATTCCCCAGATCAAGGCGGGCAAGCTGCGGGCACTCGCCGGCTGGGGCGACAAGCGGCTTCCGGTGCTGCCCGATGTTCCGACCTTCAAGGAACTCGGCTTCAAGGACGTGGAGTTTTACATCTGGTCGGGCGTGTTCGTGCCCGCCGCCACGCCCGCCGAGGTGCGGAAGACGCTGCGCGAAACGGTCAAGCAGGCGGTCGCGAGCGCCGAATTCAAAGACGCGATGACCAAGCTCGAAACGCCGATCGCCTATCTCGATGCGCCCGAGTTCAAGAAGTTCTGGGACAAAGACGCGGCGATGCTCGCCGCCGCCGTCAAGAAAGTCGGCCGGATCGAGGAAAAGAAATAAGGCCGTGACGCTTTCCGCCGAGACCCCGGCGTCCGGCGCGGGCCCGACCCGCGACCGCATCGCCGGTGTAGGTCTTGTCGCGTTCGGTCTTTTCGCCGTCTGGGAGGCCCGCGCGCTCCCCTTCGGCTCGCTCGGCAATCCCGGCGCGGGCATGTTTCCGGTGGCGCTCGCCCTCATGCTCGCCGCGCTTGGGCTTTTGCTCGCGCTCAAGGGCGGCGGTCCCGCGCTCGGGGCGCGGGGCTGGAAGGAGGCGCGGCCGGGCCTCGCCATCTTCGCCGCCCTCGCGTTCGCTGCGCTCGCGCTCGAAACCCTCGGTTATCGCCTGACGGTGACCGCCGTGCTTCTGTTTTTGATCGGCGCGGTCGAGCGCAAGGGCTGGCGCGCGGCCGTCCTGGTCGCGTTCGGTTTTGCGTTCGTCTCGCACGCCCTGTTCGCGGATTTTCTCAGGGTGCCGCTGCCGCGCGGGCCATTCGGGATTTGAGATGGCGGAAACGCTCCACAATCTCGCGCTCGGTTTTTCGGTGGCGACATCCCCCGAGATGCTGCTGTTCGCCTTCGCCGGGTGCCTGGTGGGAACCCTGGTCGGCATGTTGCCCGGCGTCGGCCCGCTCGCCGGCATCAGTTTGCTGTTGCCCGCGACCTACGGGCTCAACCCGACCGCGGCGATCGTGCTGCTCGGCGGCATCTACTACGGCGCCATGTACGGCGGCTCGACCACCTCGATCCTGATGCGCATTCCGGGAGAGGCGGCTTCGGTCATGACCTGCCTCGACGGCTACGCCATGACCCAGAAAGGCCGCGCCGGGGCCGCGTTGGCCATCGCCGCGATCGGCTCCTTCGTCGCCGGCACGCTGAGTGTCGTCGGCCTGATGCTGCTGGCGCCGCCGCTCGCCGATCTCGCGCTGCGTTTTGGACCGCCCGAATACTTCGGGCTTCTGGTCCTTGGGTTGTTCGTGCTTGCGGCTCTGTCCGGCGGATCGGTGGCGAAGACGCTGGCGATGGCCGTGCTCGGGCTTTTCCTTGGCACCATCGGCATCGACCTGATGAGCGGGTTTTTCCGCTTTCAATACGGCCTGCACGAGTTGGGCGACGGCATCGGCATCGTCCCGGTGGCGGTCGGATTGTTCGGCATCTCGGAAATTCTGCTCGCGCTCGGCCGGGCCGAGCCGCCCCGGGTGCAAAAGCCGAAACTTCGGGAATTGCTGCCCTCGCGCCGGGAATTGGCGGAGTCCGCCGCGCCGATCGGGCGGGGAACGGTGCTCGGGTTTTTCATCGGCATCATCCCCGGTTCGGCGCATATCATTTCTTCGTTCGTGAGCTACGCCCTCGAGCGGAAAATTTCCAAGCACCCGGAACGCTTCGGCCAGGGCGCGGTCGCGGGCGTGGCCGGGCCGGAATCGGCGAACAACGCGGCGGCGTGCGGCGCGTTCGTGCCGATGCTCGCGTTGGGCGTGCCCTCGGGCCCGATCCCGGCGGTGATGCTGGCGGCGCTGATGGTCCACGGCGTCGCGCCCGGGCCGATGCTGATGGCCGAGCAGCCCAAATTGTTCTGGGGCTTCGTCGCCAGCATGTATATCGGCAATTTGATGCTGCTCGTGCTCAACTTGCCTCTGGTCGGGTTGCTGGTGAACCTGCTGCGCGTGCCTTACGCCTATCTGTACCCCGCGATCCTGGCGTTCTGCGTCCTCGGGGTCTATGCGGTGAACCAGAGCGTGATCGACGTCTGGATCATGATCGCCATGGGCGGGCTCGGGGTTCTGTTGCGCAAGTTCGATTTCGAGGTCGCGCCGGTCGTGCTCGGCCTGGTGCTGTCGCCGATGCTGGAGGTCGCGCTGCGCCAATCGCTGGCCATGTCGGCGGGCGATTGGAGCATTTTCGTCACCCGTCCGATCGCCGCCACGCTCGTCGGGTTCGCCGTCGTGCTGGCGCTCGCCGGCGTCGCCTCCAGCTTGCGCGGCCGGGCCGCCTGGCGCCGCCGCCTCGGCCTGGAGAGTTGAATGGCGTTATCCCGCTCCGGCCTCGCGTGGGGGGCGGGCGGCGCGCTCGCGGTCGCGCTCGCCGCCTCGGCGTATTGGCTCGCGCGCCCGACCGCCCCGGACCTGAACGATCCGGCTCTGATCGCGCGCGGCCAAAAGATATACGCCGCCCATTGCGCCGCGTGCCACGGCGCCAATCTCGAAGGCGAGCCCAACTGGCGCACCCCGAACGCCGACGGCTCGTTGCCGGCGCCGCCCCACGACGCTTCCGGCCATACCTGGCATCACGCGGATCGGCTGTTGTTCGAGATCACGCGCAAAGGCGGCCAGGCCGCCGCGCCGCCCGGGTTTCCGAGCCGCATGCCCGCGTTCGCGGGCATGATCGAGGACCGCGAGATTTGGGCCGCGCTCGCGTTCATCAAAAACAACTGGCCCGCCGAGATCAGGGCGCGCCAGGAAAAGTTGGGAAAATAAAATAAAGGGTCGAGCTTACGCCTTGGGCGAAGTCGGGTTTACGCTTCCCACAAGCGCTCGCGGCTTTCCTGCTCGCGCCGGACCTCGTCGACCTCGCCGCCAAGGAAATCGCGGATCGAAACGATGCCGACCGCGCGGCCGTCCGCGGTTACCGGCAGATGCCGCACATGGCGCTCCTGCATGGTGCGCATGGCCTCGATCACGCTCGAATCGAGGGCGACCGTAAGGGGCTTGGCGGTCATGACCTTGGTCACCGGGGTTTGATCGGGATCGAGGCCGTCGGCGACCACGCGGCGCAGCATGTCGCGTTCGGTGAAGATGCCGAGCGGCCGGCCGTCCGCGCTGGTGACCAGCACGGCGGCGATGTTGCGCGCGACCATCTTGCGCGCGGCGTCGCGAACCGTTTCTTCCGGCCGGACCGTCATCAATTGCTGGCCGGCGACGATGTCCTTGATCTGTCTCTTGGGCATGGGCCGGATTGTACCGCCCGGCCGCGGTTCTCGCCAGAGCCGGGAAAAACCCTAACCCCCTAGAATAAAAGCCAATCCGGCGACCGGTTGGCCCCGGTCCCGGCGCAGTTCGGTCGGTTCGAGCGCGAGAACGCCAAACCCGGCGGCCTGGGCGGCGCGGCGGACGTAAGCGGCGCCGTGGCGGAAACGCCGGGTGGGAGCGAAGGCAAACCCCCGGGTCGAAGAGCCCGGAGGCGCGTCCGGGTTTTCCTCGACCGTTGCGGCGAACCACCCGGGACGGCGGAGCGTAACCCGGACCGAAGAAAATACCGGCGCGAGATCGCCGACGTAGCCCAGCACGTCCGCCGCGACGACGAGATCGAAGGCCGCGGGAGTTTCGCCAAGCGCCGCGACGTCGTGCGCTCCGCGCGCGCAAGCCCGCGTCATGTCGCCGACGATCACCCGGTCGTAGATCCCGCGCGCGCGCGCCTTCGCGGCCATGGCGGGCGAAAGATCGACGCCGACCAGGGTGCGGGCGAAAGCGCGGAACGCCCGGCCCGACAATCCGGTGCCGCAGCCGAGATCGAGGATGTCGAGCGTGTTCGCCGGAGCGCCTGCGATCCGCGCGAAAAGATCGTGCAACGCCTCCGGCGCGCGGTAGGCGAGGGTGCCGGTCATCTCGGCGTCGTAGCGCTCCGCGTACTGGTCGAACAGGTTGCGGACGAAGACCGGCGAAAGTTCCGCCGCGCCGGCTTCGGCGGCGGCGACGAGCGCGCGCGCGCCCAGCGTGTCGCCGGGATCGAGTGCGACCGCACGACGAAGATGGAACGCGGCCTTTTCCGCCTCGGCGGCGGCCAACCATGCCCGGCCCAGGTCCACGCGCGCGGCCGCGTCGTCGGGATCGAGACGCACCGCGCGCTGCAACGCCTCGATCGCGTCTGGCAAGCGGTCCGCCGCCAGCGCGGCGCGGCCGAGGCGGGCGTGCGCGCCGGCGTCGTTCGGGCTCAAGAACGCGGCCTCGCGGGCCGCGGCGAGGGCATCGGCGGCGACCTCGGGATCGGGCGGCGATGCGGGTAACCGGTTCATGGCGTTTATTATGATATGAAGATTACCAGTCGCACGAACCATACAAAAAACCCCCTCCCCCCTTGCGGGGGAGGGTTGGGGTTGGGGTGGGGGTAGCGTGTCCGCGCGTTGAATAACCCTTTTCGCCACCTGCCTGCGCCAACCCCTCACCCGGCCGCCGACGCGGCCACCCTCTCCCGCAAGGGGAGAGGGAAGCAAGCGTTAGAATCGGTTCCCGAGGTCGCGCCGCCCATGAACTACCGCCACGCCTTTCACGCGGGAAACTTCGCCGACGTGTTCAAGCACGCCGTGCTGGCGTTGATTATCGAATACCTGAAGCGCAAATCGGCGCCGTTCGCGCTCATGGATACCCACGCCGGGCTCGGGCGCTACGACCTTGCCGCCGCCGAAGCGGAACGGACCGGGGAATGGCGCGACGGCATCGGCCGGGTTTTGGAATCCTTCGTTGGCCCGCCTACCGGCGGGACCGCGCGCCTGCCGGGCCTGGCGTCGTTGTTCAAGGCGATTGCCGCGGTCAACGGCGGAAAAAAGCCGAGCGCGGAAAACCCGCCGCGCTGGTATCCGGGCTCGCCCCGGGTCGCCCGGGCCTTGATGCGCAAATCCGACCGATTGCGCTGCGCGGAGTTGCACCCGGAAGACGCGCGCGCGCTGGCGGGTCTGTTCGGCGGCGACGCCCAGGTCCTGGTGCGGCACATGGACGGCTACGAGGCGATCCGGGCCTGGCTGCCGCCCCCGGAGCGCCGCGGCGTCGTTTTGATCGACCCGCCCTTCGAGCAACGCGACGAATTCAAGCTTCTGCTCAAGGGACTGGGTGACGGACACCGCCGATTCGCGACCGGGACTTTCGTTCTTTGGCATCCGATCAAGGACCGGGCGCCGGTCGAGGCCTTCCACCAGGCGCTCGTCGGATCGGGGATCAAGCGGATTCTCGCCGCCGAGCTGCTGCTGCGCCCGCCCGGCGGCGCCCGCCGCCCAAATAAAAAGTTGGGCGCGGAAAATGCCGCCGGGTCTTTGGGTATTGGCGCGTTCGCGCCCGGCGACCCCGAACGACTGAACGGCTGCGGCCTGATCGTGGTCAATCCGCCCTGGCGGCTCGACCAGGACTTGGCCGAACTGGTCGCGGGCCTGAGAGCGATTCTCGGCGGGCTGGACGAGGGCGCGAATCGGAGGGAAAAGACCGCGGCGGTACGCTGGCTGGTGGGGGAGTGAATAAAATCGCTCTCCCGCAACCGGTTGTAATGATAGGGGGGAGATCGCCTCTATCCCACGACGATCCCCATTTTTTCACAAACAGGCGAAAGGCCCGGATTCGCGTGTCGCCCATCGCATCAACCGTTCGGTTGTGTCCTTTATGCTACGGGATTTGCCGATTACTATATGTTGTTCTTTGGGACCGTTGAATTTCGGTTGCAGGTGTAGCTTGATAACAATAATCCTAAAGCCGTGGTCGGATAAAAGGCCGGTCGAATCCGGTCTCCCGGTCTCAGGACGAGGACGCGCGGTTATGAAGTTGGCTCAGGCGCGCTTGTCGGGATGGGCGGCGGCTTTGTTTGTCGCCGCGGCGGCGCTGGTGTTTGCAACCGGCGCGCGGGCCGAGACGCTGGTCGAAGTGCTGCCCGATCTGATCAAGGTCAGCAAAAAGATGAAATCGGCCGAGGCCGACGTGGCGGCGGCCCGGGAAAAAGCGCGCGAAGCGCTGGGGGATTGGTTTCCGAAGCTGGATCTGACCGGCAACTACGGCTACGAGCGCCAATTCAAGGGCAACGCCACCGCCGACAGCTCGCTTCCGCCGCGCGAATTCGAGATGAAGATCACCCAGCTGCTCTGGGACTTCGGCTCGACCAACCGCGCGATCGACAACGCCCGGCTCTCGTTCGAGCAGGCCCGCGCCGCCCGCGACGCGGTCGAGCAGATCGTGGTTCTCGAAGGCGTCGTCGCCTACCTCGATCTCCTGCGCCGCACGCGGCTGCTCGATTTCTCGCGCGGCTCGGAAGACAACATCAAGCGCCAGACCGAGTTGGAAGACGCCCGCGTCCAGCGCGGCTCCGGCTTCTCGACCGACGTGCTGCAATCGAAACGCCAGCTCGCCGGCGCCCAGGCCGCGCGGGCGCGCGCCGAAGGCGCCATGCAGGTCGCCCGCAACCGCTATCTCAACGTCTTCGACAAGCTGCCCGAGCGGCCCGCGACCATGGCCGTGCCGCGCCTGCCGCTCGATCTTCTGCCGACGACCCTGAACGAGGTGGTGGACATCGCCGGCAAGGATAATCCGCAGCTCAAGGCCTCGAAAATGAGCACCGATATCGCCCGCAACAACGTCGCCAAGACGTTTTCCGACAAGTTCGCCCCGACCGTCAATTTGATCGGCGAGCACGGCCACAAGAACGATTTCGACGGCACGATGGGCACCAAGAACGAGCGCATGGTCAAGGTCGAGGGCAAATATTCGTTTAACCTCGGCCTCACCGCCATCAACACGCTGCGCGCGAGCGAATTCACCTTGAGCTCGTCGGAGAACAAGTACGGCGAGACCCTCGACAACATCCATGAGCAGGCGCGCAACGCCTGGCAGGAATTGGATACCTCGAAGCAGAACCTCGAACACCTGCGCAACGAGACCAACATCGCCGCCGAGTTCCTGGAACTGGCGCGGAAGGAGCGCGCCTTAGGCCGGCGCTCGCTGATCGACGTGCTCGCTGGCGAAACGGCGCTGATCAACTCGTCCTCCGACGCGGTCTCGGCCGAAACCGACATGGCGATTTCGGTCTTCAAGCTGCTCTCGACCATGGGCCGGCTCAATATCGAGACGGTCAAGCCGTAACTCACCCCCCCCCTCACCCCAAGCCCCTCTCCCGCGAGGGGAGAGGGGTTTTCTGTTACCCTCTCCCCTCTGTGGGGGAGGGTGGCCGCGATAGCGGCCGGGTGAGGGGTGGAGCGAGAAGGGACGGAGGCCTGTCCCCGCGCAAGCGGGGATTTGTGTTCCAAATCGCCCCCATTGCTTAATGATTCCTTAACCAAAAGCGGTTAAAAATCGGTATACTTTAGCGAGAACAATATCGGGAGAATCCCCATCTCCGACGATCGTTCGTCGTTTGAATCCCTCGAACTCGCGCAAGCCCCGGCGGGCGGCGGCGCGGGCGCGGTCGGGCGCATCGACAGCGTGATCGGGCGGGTGACGATCACCCGCACCGACGGCAGTCAGGTCACGGCCGAATCCGGCCAGCCGATCTTCAAGGGCGATCAAGTCCTGACCGCGGTGGACGGCAAACTCGGCATCGTGTTCGCCGACAACTCGTCGTTCTCCATCGGCGAGCGCGGCTCGATGACCATAGACGAAATGGTCTATGACCCCGGCGCGCAGACCGGCAAATCGGTCCTCAACATCGCCACCGGCGTGTTCAGCTTCGTCTCCGGCCAACTCGCCAAGTCGGGCCCCGAGTCGATGACGCTGGTGACCCCGGTCGCGACCATCGGTGTGCGCGGCACCACCGGGGCGGGCAAGGCGGCGCCGGCGGGCCAAGTCAATACGTTCGCGCTGTTGCCCGACGCCACCGGATTGGTGGGCGAGGTTTCGGTCACGACCCAATCCGGCACCACGATCATGAACATCGCCTATCAGGCGCTTCAAGTGACCTCGTCGTTTCTTCCCCCGCCCGCGGCGGTGGTGGTGCCGCCCTCGGTGATGGCCAAAGCCTTCGGCGGCGTGACGGCATCGTTGCCTCAAGGATCGCAGCCGCCGGGAGTTTCCGGTCCGGCTGGCCCCGGTGGGCCGGCGGGCCCCGGTGGGCCGGCGGTAGGTCCGGGCGGCCTCGCGGGTCCGGGTGGTCCCCTGGGTCCGGTCGGGCCCGGCGGCCCCATCGGCCCGGGTGGGCCGACGGTAGGTCCGGGCGGCCTCGCGGGTCCGGGTGGTCCCCTGGGTCCGGGTGGTCCCCTGGGTCCGGTCGGGCCCGGCGGCCCCATCGGCCCGGGCGGCCTCGCGGGTCCGGGTGGTCCCCTGGGTCCGGTCGGGCCCGGTCCGGGGCAAGCGTTGGCGGTTCAGGTCAACGCCGAAGTCAACCGCGCCTTCGATCAGGTCATGGCGCAAGGCGGCGGCAACTTCGACGGCGCGTTCGCCGCCGCGGTGCAGGTTTCGGCGGTGGCGGCGACGATCATGGCGAGTTTCGCCGGGACGGCGGGCGCGGGCGCGACCCCGGGTATCGCCGGCGCGCCCTCCATCGCCGGCTTCGCGGCGACGATGAACGCGGCGGTCGGCATCGCCATCGCCGCCGGAATGGCGATGGGCGGCTTTGCGGGTGGGCCGGCCGGACCCGCCACCGCGCCGGTGCAATTTGGTCCGGCCGTCGGCCCGGGCGCGGCGGGCTTCGGCCCCGGTGGCTTCGGCCC
>SHWG01000065.1 GCA_009693905.1 Rhodospirillales bacterium
GCCATCTTGACCGGGCCTTTCGGCTCGCCCCGGGCGTACGCCTGGGTCCAGAGCTTACGATCGCGGGCGACCTCGACCGTGAGTTTCTCGGAGAGCGCGTTGACGACCGAAAGCCCGACCCCGTGCAGGCCGCCCGAGGTCCGGTAGACTTTGCCGCCGAACTTGCCGCCCGAGTGGAGCGTCGTGAGGATCACCTCGAGGGCGGATTTTTTCTTAAACTTTGGATGTGGATCAACAGGTATCCCGCGGCCGTTGTCCTCGACGGTGACGGTGTTATCGGGGCCCAGCATCACTTCGATTCGGGTCGCGTGCCCGGCGACGGCCTCGTCCATGGCGTTGTCGAGAACCTCGGCGACGAGGTGATGCATCGCGCGCTCGTCGGTGCCGCCGATGTACATGCCGGGGCGGCGGCGGATGGGATCGAGCCCTTCCAGGACCTCGATGTCCTTGGCCGAATACGCGTTTCGGTCCGCGGGCCGGGAAGCCGTGCGCGCGGATTTTCGCGCTGGCGCGCGGGGGCCTGCTTCGCGGTCGAACAGATCGGCGATGGCGGCTTTGGCTTTGGCGGCGCCCATGAGGTCCTAGAACCCTTTCGGCGGAGGCATCCTCGGAAGCGGACTTCCGGCTGGCAAGCAGGATACAGTAGTTTTGAGCCGAAAGGGAGCTAGATATAGCTTCCGGACGATGGGTCTGGGTTTTGGTCATGGCCGCCGTGCGCCGCTATGTCACGCTCGGACGAGCAAGGCAAAAGCGCCCGATGCCGCCGGCGTAGCGGAGGCGGGGAAGTGAAAACCCGGGAAGGGTCTCGGCTTGAATAAAACCTCGTTGGGGTCTATCTCGTGTTCGCAAGGGAGAACACCATGAAAATCGACACCGGAATCGCCGAAAAAGATCGCCAGAAAATCGCCGAAGGCCTGTCGCGGCTCCTGGCCGACACTTAACACGCTCTATCTGAAAACCCATAACTTCCATTGGAACGTGGAAGGTCTGATGTTCAACACGCTGCATTTGATGTTCGAGCAGCAATACACCGAACTGGCGCTCGCCGTCGACCTGATCGCCGAGCGCATCCGCGCCCTCGGTCATCCGGCACCGGGCAGCTATTCGGCCTACGCCAAACTCGCGACCGTTAAGGAAGCAATCGGTGCGACGAGCGCGGAGGAAATGATCCGCGCGCTCGCCAAGGACCAGGGAACGGTTGTGCGCACGGCGCGTTCGGTTTTCCCGGCGGCCGAGAAGGCCGATGACGAGCCGACCGCCGATCTGTTGACCCAGCGCATGCAGGTCCACGAAAAAACGGCGTGGATGCTGCGGGCCATGGCGGCGTGAAATCGAGGCGACGGGGGAGAAGCCCCATGGCGAAGGCTTCTCCCCCGCCGGCTCTTACGCCACCACCAACCAGGCGTAGGTTCCTGCGGCGAACAGCCCGAACGCCGCCAATTCCTTGATAAAGCTGGTCATTTCCATCGAGCGACCTCATTAATTCGTCAATTACTGGAACTAAATAAGAACATATACTGAACATACAGTCAACAAATAAATGAATGAATGTCATGTTTTTCGATAGCTCTTCCCTATCGGCGTAGATGGGACACACACGACAACGACGTTGGCGCGGATCAATCGTCTTAAGATTAGGCAAAGGTTCGGGTACGCTTATGGCCTCGAACCGGAGGGAGCCATGGTCACAGCCATTGTGCGTTACAAACTGCCGGCCTCGATCGGCTATGACGAATGCCGCGCGCATTTCCACAAGATCGCGCCGAATTTCGCGGCGGTGAAGGGGCTGATCAGCAAGCACTTCATCTGGAACGAAAACGGCACCGCGGGCGGCGTCTATCAGTGGAAATCGCTCGCCGACGCCAAGGCGTTCTACTCGGGACCGTGGCTCAGTGGCATCTTCGATCGCTACGGTATGTATCCGGAAATCGAATACTTCAAAGTGTTCGCCGTGACCGACAACGCGAAGGGGGCGGTCGAAAAATTCGAGAATCCCGCCCAGTCCCTCAAGCGCAAGGCGTCATAAGCGTCAACCGACGGAAATAAAACCAGTCAAACTTATCCCAGGGGGGAGACACCATGATCAAGCGACGTTCGTTCATCAAACACACCGCGGCGGCGACGGTCGCGGCCGCCGGCGCGGCGGCATTTCCCGCGCCCGCGCTCGGCCAAGCGAAAATGGAATGGCGCATGGTGACCGCGTGGCCGAAAGGGTTGCCGGGCCTCGGTTCCGGCGCCGACCGGCTCGGCCAGCGCATCACCGCCATGTCGGGCGGGCGGCTCTCGATCCGCGTGTTCGCCGCCGGCGAACTGGTGCCGGGCCTGCAAACCTTCGAGGCGGTGCAAAGCGGCACCGCCGACATGGGCCACGACACGCCCGGGTTCCACTTGGGCAAGAACCGCGCGTTCGCCTATTTCTTCGGCGCGCCCTTCGGTATGTCCTATTCCGAGCACGTCGCTTGGCTCGACCACGGCGGCGGCCAGGCCCTGTGGGACGAACTCAGCGCCCAGTTCGGCATCAAGAGCTTCGCCATCGGCAACATCGGTACGCCGCCCTTCGGCTGGTTCAAAAAGGAATTGAAATCCGCCGACGACCTCAAAGGGGTCAAGATGCGCATGCCCGGCATCGGCACCGAGATGATCCGGCGCCTGGGCGCGGTCCCGACCCTGATGGCGCCGGGCGATCTGTTCCCGGCGCTTCAGGCCGGTACGCTGGACGCCACCGACTTCACCGGACCGGCCAACGACATGGCGCTCGGCTTCCATCAGGTCTGCAAATACGTTTACTGGCCGGGCATCCAGAAGCCAGGAGCGATCCAGCAGGTCATCATCAAGAAGGAGAAGTACGACGCCTTGCCCGCGGATCTCAAGGAAATCGTTAAAATCGCCTGCCAGGCCGCGCACCAGGACATGCTCGCCGAATACAATTGGATCAACGCCAAGGCGGCGCGGGCCTTGCGCGAGAACCACTCGGTGAATTTTTTGACCCTGCCGAACGATCTTCTGGTCGCGCTCGGCAACACCGCCGGCCAACTGCTGACGGAGGAGCGCGAAAAGCTCGACCCGCTCGGCAAGAAGATATGGGAGGCTTACTTCAAGGCGCGGACCGACATGATGGCGCTGACCGACAACGCCGACCGCGGCCTCTATAACGCGCGCACCTTGAACTTCAAGTATCCGACCTGATCCGGCTAAAGTGGCTGCGACCTCCGCCGGAAGCCTGGAAAAACTCGCCGCCAGACTCGACGCCTTCACGGCGTGGGTCGGGCGGGTCGTTTCCTATCTCGGCGTGGCGACGGTATTGATCTGCTTCGCCACCGTGTATCTGCGCTACGCGCTCGGGATAGGCTACGTTTGGCTGCAAGAATCCTACATCTGGACCCATTGCTCCGCGATCATGTTCGGCTCGTCCTATGCGATTTTGCAGGGCGGCTTCGTGCGCGTCGATATGTTCTACAACCGCATGGGCGCGCGCGCCAAGGCTCGGGTCGATCTGCTCGGCACCATCGCGTTTCTGTCCCCGTTTATCCTGATGATGGCTTTTTCCGGCTGGTCGTTTTTTCTCGCGTCCTGGAAAATGAACGAGCGCTCGGCTTACGAAAGCGGAATGCCGGCGGTTTATCTGTTGAAGGGGACCATCCTGTTCTTTGCGCTGTTGGTGGGTCTCCAGGCCCTCGCCATAGTGCTCCGTTCCCTGGTCACGCTGCTCGGGCACACGCCCCCGGCCAGCCCGGCCAAACAGGCTTGAGGACCGGGCGCGCATGAGCACCATCCTGATCGGCGAAATTCTTTCGGTAGTGATGTTTTTCGGGCTGATCGGCGCGCTCATGTTCGGCTATCCGATCGCCTTCACGCTACCCGGCGTCGCGCTCTTGTTCGCGTTGATCGGCTGGGCGTTCGGGGCCTTCGATCTCACGTATTTCCATGCCCTGCCGCTGCGCTATTGGGGCATCAACACCAACGAGGTGCTGATCGCGGTTCCGCTGTTCGTGTTCATGGGGGTGATGCTGGAACGATCGCGACTCGCGGAAGTCCTGCTCTCGACCATGGGCGAATTGTTCGGTGAATTGCGCGGCGGGCTCGGCATCTCGACCGTCATCGTCGCGACCTTGCTCGCGGCCTCGACAGGCATCGTCGGCGCGACCGTGGTAACCATGGGCCTGATCAGCTTGCCGGCGATGTTGAAGGCGGGCTACGACAAGCGCCTCGCTTCGGGCCTGATTTGCGCCTCCGGCACGCTTTGCCAGATCATCCCGCCCTCGACCATACTCGTATTTCTGACCGTGATCCTGCAAAGCGCCCATAGCCAGGCGCAAATGGCCAAAGGCAATTTCTCGCCCGCCACGCTTTCGGTCGGCGACGTGTTCGCGGGTGCGTTTATCCCCGGTCTGGTGCTGGCCGGACTCTATATCGTCTGGGTCGCGCTCAACGCGTATTTTCGGCCCGCGAGCGCGCCCGCGCTCGTACTTACGGCCGAGGAAAAACGCGGTCTCGGCGAGCGGGTCGTGGTCGCCCTGTTGCCGCCCTTGATGCTGATCGCGTCGGTGCTGGGCTCGATCATTTTCGGGGTCGCGACGCCGACCGAAGCGGCCTCGGTCGGCGCCATCGGCGCGGTATTGCTGACGTTGATCAAGCTGCTGTCCGAATATTTCGCCCGGCGCCTGCCGGCCGATGCGGTGCAACGCGGGTTATTCCGCTTTTGGCTGGTTTTTTTCGCCCTGACTGGGGCGCTCGTTTATTTTGCCGGCGCGCTCGGGGTCTTGACGCTCGCCGTCGTGTCGCTGATCGGCGGCGTAACCGCGGCGGCGGCGATCCCCGCCGTGCGGAAGAAATTTTTTGGGATCGTCGACGAGGTCAGCCGATCGAGCTTGGTTATGACGACCATGGTCTTCGTGATTTTTATGGGCGCGAGCGTATTTTCGGTCGTGTTTACCCGGCTCGGCGGGGAAACGCTGGTTCACGATTTCCTTGCGGCCATGCCCGGCGGCGTTCATGGCGCGCTGTTTATCGTGATGCTGGTGATGTTTGTTCTCGGCTGCTTCCTCGATCCCTTCGAGATCATCTTCGTGGTGGTTCCGATCGTCGCGCCGGTGCTGCTCAAGATGGACGTCGATCCGATCTGGCTCGCGGTCTTGATCGGCGTGAATTTGCAGACTAGCTATCTCACGCCGCCGTTCGGGTTTTCGCTGTTTTTCCTGCGCGGCGTCGCCCCGCCCGAGGTCACCACCGGCGACATTTATCGCGGCATCGTGCCCTATGTCGTCTTGCAGATCGTCGGCCTGGCGGCGGTGTGGGCCTATCAGCCCCTCGCGACGTGGCTGCCGAAGATGATTTACGGCTAGAAACAGAGAATCCGGAACACCTGGGCGTCCATGTAGACCGCAAGCCAGCCTTCGGTAAAAGCCGAGGCCAGCGCGGGGGCGAAGGGCGACAGGGCGACCAACCCAAACCCGACCAAAGCCAATCCCGCCGCAAGCGCGGGCGTGGCGGGGGGCGAGGGAAGGGCGAATGCCGGTTGCGGTGTCATAAATCAACGCTACCACAACCCGGGGGCCTGGGCCAAGCGTGGGGCGCCAGGCCCTTGATCGCCGTGGCCTCGGCGGACATGATGCGCGCTTCGCGCCCGACAAACACCGGTACGCCCCATGCCGCCGAAGAAAAACCCGCTCAAGTTGAATCCACTCCAACTTCGCACCCTCGCCCTATTGCAGGAGCTGGCCCGGCACCCCGAAACGTGCACCCTCGATCCGCAAAGCGGCGAGGCGACGATTGCCCATCTTCCCCAAGTTCACGGCGATCACGCGCATGTCGGCGAACTGGTGGTGTCGGCGCGCGACGCGAGCGGACTCTCCAATCCGGCGGTGTGGGCGGCGCTCGAGCGCAAAGGTCTGGTGCGCGGTGGCTTTCCCCATGCGGCAATCACGCTGACGGCCGCCGGGCGCACCTACGATACGGGCCTCGGCGGAATCCCCGCGGCCCATTCAGATCATTGATTTTATTGGATTTTTAAACTCTACGGACGGCGCGGTTCAAGCCGCGGCGAAATCCGGGCCGGGAACCTTGCGGTACTGGCTGTCGTCCACGAGGACCGACTCGGAGAGAGTCTTGACGCGGTTCGGCTGGCCTTCTTGGCTCAACTGGAAATGAGGCGTGACCGTCGGGCTGAAGATTTCGCGCTCGACGATCCACGTGGTGGGATAGCCACCGATGGTGATGAAGCGATCGCCGACTTGAACTTTTGCCTTGGGCATTGGTGTTCTCGATGTTTCGGATCGCGTTCCTGGGAACAGCGTACGCCGTTAGCAATGCATAGGGCTTTGGGCGACACTTCTCAAGAGGCAATCTAACCAATTGCCAAAAGAGAAAAAACGCCCCTTCCGGCGGCACCGGAAGGGGCTGTGGATGGCTTTGAGGGCCTTGAGTCGGCTCAGGCCGAATAATACATCTGGAACTCGATCGGGTGGGGGGTGTGCTCGAACTTGAAAATTTCCTCCCACTTGAGCGCCATGTAGGAATCGATGAGATCGTCCGAGAACACGTCGCCCCGCTTGAGGAAGGTGCGGTCGGCATCGAGGCAGCCGAGCGCCTCGCGCAAGGAGCCGCACACGGTCGGCACGTTTTTGAGCTCCTCCGGCGGCAGGTCGTAAAGGTTCTTGTCGATCGGTTGGCCTGGGCTGATCTTGTTCTGGATGCCGTCGAGACCGGCCATGATCATCGCCGCGAAGCCGAGATAGGGGTTGCAGGAGGGATCCGGGAACCGGACCTCGACCCGCTTTCCCTTGGGGCCGGTGACGAAGGGAATCCGGCAGGAAGCCGAGCGGTTGCGCGCCGAATAGGCGAGCAGGACGGGGGCCTCGAACCCCGGGATCAGGCGCTTGTAGCTGTTGGTGCCGGGGTTGGTGAAGGCGTTGATCGCCTTGGCGTGCTTGATGATGCCGCCGATGTAGTGCAGCGCCATTTCGGAAAGATCGGCGTAGCCGGTGCCCGCGAACATGGGCTTGCCCTTTTTCCAGATCGATTGGTGGACGTGCATGCCCGAGCCGTTATCACCGTAAACCGGCTTGGGCATGAAGGTCGCGGTCTTGCCGTAGGTGTGCGCGACCTGTTGGACCACGTACTTGTAGATCTGCATGTTGTCGGCGCTGCGGACCAGGGTGTCGAACGTCAGGCCGAGCTCGTGCTGGCTCGGCGCGACCTCGTGGTGATGCTTGTCCATGTTGAGGCCCATCTCGATCATGACCGAGGTCATCTCGGCGCGCAGATCGTGGGTGCTGTCCACCGGCGGAACCGGGAAATAGCCGCCCTTGATCGGCGGCCGGTGGCCGGTATTGCCTTCCGGAAATTGCTTGCCGGTGACGTAGGGACCTTCTTCGGAATCGAACTGATACATCACGTGGTTCATTTCGACGCAAAAACGCACGTCGTCGAAGACGAAGAACTCGGCCTCGGGCCCAAAATAGGCGGTATCCCCGATCCCGGTCGAGGCGAGATAGGCCTCGGCGCGCCGGGCCAGCGCGCGCGGGCAGCGCGAGTAGGGCTGGCCGGTGGAGGGTTCCTGGATGTCGCAGAACATGATCAGCAAGGACTGCGCGGCGAAGGGGTCCATGACCGCGGTCGTGGGATCGGGGATCAACGTCATGTCGGATTCGTTGATCGCCTTCCAACCGGCGATGGAGGACCCGTCGAACATGATGCCATCGGTGAACGACGCATCCTCGATCACGCTCGAGACCATGGTCAGGTGTTGCCATTTGCCGCGCGGATCGGTGAATCGCAGGTCCACGTACTTAATGTCGTTGTCCTTGATCGCCTTGAGAACGTCGGCCGGTGTCTTGCATTTGAGCGACATGGGAACAGTCCTTTTTCTCTGGGGGTCGAAACTAAAATGGGGATGGGGCGGGGGGAGATTCGATGGCGGCTGGCTAGATGGCGTCCTTGCCGCGTTCGCCGGTGCGGACCCGGATGACATCCTCGACCGAGGTGATGAATATCTTGCCGTCGCCGATGCGCCCGGTGCGGGCGGTGCGGACGATGGCCTCGACCGCGCGCTCGACCATGGTGTCTTCGACCACGATCTCGAGTTTCACCTTGGGCAGGAAATCGACCACGTACTCGGCGCCGCGGTAGAGCTCGGTGTGGCCCTTCTGGCGGCCGAAGCCCTTGGCCTCGATGACGGTGATTCCTTGGAGGCCGATCTCGTGCAGGGCATCCTTCACCTCGTCGAGCTTGAAAGGCTTGATGATGGCTTCGATTTTCTTCATGGGCGGTTGGGTCTCCTAGCGCGGGTTTCCGAACGGCTGGCCTTCGAGCGCGCGCCGCCGCGCCCTTGGGTTCTGGCGTCCCTAGGTTGCATGGGCCATGCCAAATGGCCGGCGCCGCTCAAGGGCCTTCCGCTTCCGATCTAACGCCATGGATTAAACGGATTTTCCGCGCCTTCGCGGCAATACCTCGATCCTGGTCGGTGCGCGAAGACCGTTGTTAGCTATGCCCGAAAATTAGGCATATGCATTGAATTCGGTCAGCATTTTTTCCGCTTCGCCGCGCGGTTCAACCGGCTAGGAACGCCCGGATGCGCGCCAGCGCCTCTTGGATGCGCGGCAGGCTCGCGGCGTAGGAAACCCGGATGAATCCTTCGCCCGCGCTGCCGAAAGCGGTTCCGGCAATGGTGGCCACGCCCGCCTCGTCGAGGAGGCGATCCTGGAGTGTGCGCGAATCCATCCCGGTGTCCTCGATATTGGGGAAGGCGTAGAACGCGCCGCCCGGTTCGACGCAGCGCACCCCCGGCAACTGGTTGAGCGCGGGGACGATCGCCCGGCGGCGCTCGTCGAACGCGCGCACCATCGTTGCGACCGCGTCCTGGGGACCCTGGAGGGCGGCGATGCCCGCCCATTGGGTCGGCGCGTTGACGCAGGAGTGGCTGTTGATGGCGAGACGGGTCGCGGTCTCGACCCACGCCGGGGGCCAGATGCCGCAGCCGAGCCGCCAGCCGGTCATGGCGTAGGTCTTGCTCCAACCGTCGAGCACGATCAGGCGCGAGCGGAGATGGGGATAGGCGAGCAGGGTTGCGTGCGCGCCGCCGCCATAAACGATGCGCCCGTAAATCTCGTCGCTCAGGATCGCGATCCGGGGATGGCGTTCGAGTCCGGCGGCGAGGCGATCCATTTCCGCCTTCGGCACCGCGCCGCCGGTCGGATTGGCCGGACTGTTGAGAATGAGCAGCCGGGTCGCCGGGGTGATGAGGGCGAGAACGTCTTCGGCCTTGAAGGCAAAACCGTTGTCTTCCTTGAGTACCATCGGCACCGGCTTGGCGCCGACGAAGCGGACCAGGGATTCGTAGATGGGGAAACCGGGATCGGGATAAATGATCTCGGCGCCGGGCTCGCCGAACATGAGTACGGCGAAGAACATCGTCACCTTGCCGCCCGGGACGATCACGACGCAGTCGGGATCGAGCGTGGCGCCGAGGCGGGCGTGAAGATCGGCCGCCACCGCTTCGCGCAACGGCAAAATCCCGTTCGCCGGCGTATAGCCGTGATGACCGTCGCGGAGCGCCCTGACGGCGGCCTCGACCACGTGCGGCGGCGTCGGGAAATCGGGCTGGCCGATGCCGAGGTTGACGATGTCGCGGCCCTGGCGCTTGAGAGCATCGGCGCGGGCCAGCACCTCGAAGGCGGACTCGGTCCTGAGCCGAAACATGCCGGCGGCGAGACGAGGCGCGGAGATCGAGGGCGTTGGCTGGGACATGACGCGCAGGGCCTGCATCGCGGGGGACGCGGATACTAGCAGATGGCGGGAGCGGAGGCCCTGCCTTGACGGGGGCGGGGGAGGGGGTTACATCAGCGGCCGTTCCGTTCCCGGCTTCGAGGGAGCGGTCTGCCCTGTGGCGGGCGTAGCTCAGTTGGTTAGAGCATTCGGTTGTGGTCCGAAGGGTCGTGGGTTCAAGTCCCATCGCTCGCCCCATTTTTTTATTATTCCGTCCGCGCGCGCCAAGAAATAAAAAAAGCGGGGAGCTTTCGGCTCCCCGCTTTGAATGGTTGCGCCGATTGAGGCGCGGGCTTTTTCACCCCCAGGTGTCGCGGGTGATGCTCGCGTACCAGGCGCGGCTATAGCCCGCCTCCTGCTTGCGGAAGGCGTCGTCGCGTCCGGCCGGGCTGACGCCGCCCGAACCCTGGGGCGAGGTGATGCCCTTGTCGGTATTGTTGTAAACCGCGGTCACCGAGATGCCCCAGTCCGGCGTCACCAGGCTGTAGCAGGTGTTGCTCATTACCTGAGGCGCCGGCATTCTTCCCGCGAGCATCTCGACCGCGGCGGCGGCCGCGACCTTGGCCTGAGTATTGGCCGACGTGCCCGACTTCGGCATCGGGTTGGCGATGGTCGCGTCCCCGATCACGTGCACGCCCTTGACCAGGGTCGATTCCATGGTCAGCGGATTGATCGGGCACCAGCCGGTGTTGTCGGCGACGCCCGCGGTGCGCGCGATCGCGCCGGCGCGCTGCGGCGGGATGATGTTCATCACCGCCGCCCGGATGGTCTCGGTTTCGGTCTTGACCGTTTTGGCGGCCACGTCGATGCGCTCGACCTTGCCGCCGTCCTTGCCCGGCACCCACTTGATCATGTCGCCGTAGTGCTTCTTCCAGCCCTCCAGGAACAGGCCTTGCTTGGAGAAGGTATCCGCCGGATCGACGATCATGACCGTGGAACGCGGCTTCTTGTTCTTGAGATACCAGGCGATCGAACTCGCCCGCTCGTAGGGCCCGGGCGGGCAGCGGAACGGCGCCCGGGGCACCGAAATCACCACCACGCCCCCGTCGCTCATGGCCTCCAATTGCTTGGTCAGCAGCGTCGTCTGCGCCCCCGCCTTCCACGC
>SHWG01000066.1 GCA_009693905.1 Rhodospirillales bacterium
TGGCGGATGGGGGGAGATTCGAACTCCCGAGACGGTTGCCCGTCTGCCGCATTTCGAGTGCGGTGCGATCGACCACTCTGCCACCCATCCGAGGCTACGAAGCGAAGGTCTTGGAAAGAGGGCGCGAGAGTAGCCGAAGCCCGTCCCCGCCCGCAATCCGCCGCGGTTTTCCCGGGCGCCAGCGCGCGCCTCCGCGCCCGGCGGCGGTTGACATATAAAGGGGTCGGGATATAGTGCCGCCTCCTCGGGCCGGAAGAGCCGCATACGCCGGGATAATTTATAGGAATTTCAAGGGCTTATATCCATGTACGCGGTCATCGTCACCGGCGGCAAGCAGTATAGAGTCGGCTCGGGCGATCGGCTCACGGTCGAGCGGCTCGGCGGCGCGGTCGGCTCCATGATCGCGCTCGAGCGCGTCCTGATGATCGGCGAGACAGGCAAGGCCCCCGTCGTCGGCACGCCGACCGTGCCCAAGGCCGCCGTGTTCGCGGAAATTCTCGCCCAGGAGAAGGGCGACAAGATCGTCGTCTTCAAGAAGCGCCGGCGCAAAAACTACCGCCGCCGCGTCGGCCATCGCCAGGAACTGACGCGCCTTCGCATCCTCGACGTGAGCCCGACCGGCAAGGCGCCCGCCTTCACCCCAACCGTGGCCAAAGTGAAGGCTCAGGCTCAGGCTCAGGCCCAGGTCAAGGGTAAGGCCCAAGCCAAGGGCAAAGCGAAAACCAAGAGCAAGGCGAAGGAGTAACCAAGCATGGCCCATAAGAAAGCAGGCGGCAGCTCGCGCAACGGCCGCGACAGCGCCGGGCGGCGTCTCGGCGTCAAGCGCTCCGGCGGCCAGGTCGTTCTCGCCGGCAACGTGCTGGTGCGCCAGCGCGGCACCACCTTTCACCCGGGCGACAACGTCGGCATCGGCCGCGACCACACCCTGTTCGCCCGCGCCACCGGCCAAGTCCGATTCAAGTCGGGCCGGGGCGGAAGAACCACCGTGAGCGTGGTGCCGAGCGCCTAGCCGTTCCTTCGGCCAATCGCACCGCGCAGGCGGGGGAATGGCCGGGCCATTTCCCCGTTTTTGTTTTTGAGCGTGAGCGAGAGAGTCCGATGAAGTTCCTCGACGAGGCCAAGATTTTCGTCAAAAGCGGCGACGGCGGTGCCGGCTGCGTCGGATTCCGCCGCGAGAAATTCATCGAGTTCGGCGGCCCCGACGGCGGCGACGGCGCCCGGGGCGGCGACGTGATCGCCGAGTGCGCGACCGGACTCAACACCCTGATCGATTTCCGCTACCGGCAGCACTTCAAGGCGGCGCGCGGCGGCCACGGCATGGGCCAGAACCGCTCCGGCGCGACGGGGGTCTCCGTCGTCATCCGCGTTCCCGTCGGCACCCAGATCCTCGACGAAAACAAAAAACACGTCATCGCCGATTTCACCGTACCCGGGCAGCGTTACGTCCTCGCCAAGGGCGGCGACGGCGGGTTCGGCAACGCCCACTACAAATCCTCGACCAACCGCGCGCCGCGCAAATTTCTGCCCGGCTGGCCCGGCTCGGAACGCTGGGTGTGGCTCCGGTTGAAGCTGATCGCCGACGTCGGGCTGGTCGGGCTGCCCAACGCCGGCAAGTCGACGCTGCTCGCGGCCGTGACGAGGGCGCGGCCGAAGATCGCCGCCTATCCCTTCACCACGCTGCACCCCAACCTCGGCGTCGCCCGGACCGACGGCGAAGACCTGATCCTCGCCGACATCCCCGGCCTGATCGAGGGCGCGCACCAGGGCGCGGGGCTCGGCACCCGCTTTCTTGGCCACGTCGAGCGCTGCCCGGTCCTGCTCCATCTGGTCGACGGCACCTCCGAAGACGTGGCCGCGGCCTGGCGCACGGTCCGGGGCGAACTGAAGGCTTACGGCGCCGGACTCGCGCGCAAGCCCGAGATCGTGGCACTGAACAAGTGCGACGCGCTCACGCCCGAAGCCATCGCCGAAAAGCGCCTGGCGCTGGCCCGGGCCCGCTTCGGCCGCCAGGCCGGGAAAAACCTGGACGCGGTCGCGGTCATATCGGGCGTCGCCGGGACCGGGCTCGTCGGGCTTTTGCGCCGCTTACGCGAAATCGCACGCGCAAAAAGCAAAACCAGGAAGAAAACGTCCGCCCGCTCCCGGACCCGGACGAAGTCGCTTCGCGCGGCGGGGGTTGGCCGCGGTCTTGCGCGCGTCACGCCGTCAGGCGTGCATTCGCACGACACGCCGGAAGGCGTGCCAGCAAAAAATGCCGGCTCCGCCGGTGGGCGCACGAGAGCGTCATGAGCGCGCCCGGAACGAAGGCGGATACGGCGCTCGGCGAAGGCCGGCGCGTGGTGATCAAGGTCGGCTCGACCTTGCTGGTGGATCCCGAACGCGGCACCGTCCATCGGCGCTGGCTCGAGGCCTTGGCCGACGACGTCGCCCGGCTCCGGGCTCGCGGCCAGGAAGTGTTGATCGTGTCCTCGGGCGCGATCGCGGTCGGGCGGCGGCATCTCGCTTTTGCCGACGGCGAACTCAGTTTGCCGGAAAAGCAGGCGGCGGCGGCGGTCGGCATGGTCCATCTCGCCCACGCCTATCACGAGACGCTCGCCCGCCACAACTTCACCGTCGCCCAGGTGCTGCTGACGCTGGAGGACACCGAAAACCGTCGCCGCTACCTCAACGGCCGCGGCACGCTCAACGAAATCCTTCGTCTCGGCGCGGTGCCGCTGATCAACGAAAACGACACGGTCGCCACCGACGAAATCCGTTTCGGCGACAACGACCGCCTCGCCGCCCGTGTCGCGGCGATGGTCAGCGCCGACATCCTGGTGCTGCTGTCCGACATCGACGGCCTCTACGACCGCGATCCGCGCAAGCACGAGAATGCGCGGTTTATTCCCGAGGTCCGCGCCATCGGTCCCGAGATCGAAGCCATGGCCGGCCATACCGGCTCGGCTTTGGGCTCGGGCGGGATGGTGACCAAGATCGCGGCGGCGCGCATCGCCACCGCCGCCGGCTGCCGCATGGCGATCGCCGCCGGGCACGTGCTCGGGCCCTTGAAGGCGATCGAGTCCGGCGCGCGCTGCACCTGGTTTTTGCCCGATTCCACCCCACGCACCGCGCGCAAGCGCTGGATCGCGGGCGCGCTCAAGCCCTCGGGCGCGCTCACGCTGGACGCCGGCGCGTGCCAGGCGCTGGCGGATGGAAAAAGCCTTCTGCCCGCGGGGGTCACGCTTGTCGTCGGCAATTTCATGCGCGGCGACGCGGTCCGGGTGCTGGAGCCGTCGGGGCGCGAAATCGCGCGCGGGCTCGCGGCGTATGCCGCCGACGAGGCCCGCCGCATCGCCGGCCACAAAAGCGGTGAAATCGAATCGCTTCTCGGCTACCGTGGCCGCGACGAGATGATCCATCGCGACGATTTGGTTCTGACCGGCCCCGGGAGCGAAGCGGGGGAGGGCGCGCCATGACCGGGATAGGCTCTAAGGCTTCGCGCAAAGTTCCGACGCGCGCCAAGAACAAAGCCGCCGCCAGCATCGCCTTGCTGATGGACGGCATCGGCTCGGCCGCCCGCGCCGCCGCGCGCCAACTGGCCGAAACCCCGACCGCGGCCAAGAACGAGGCGTTGCGCGCCGCCGCGCGCGCGCTGATCGAGGATCGCCACGCCATCCTCGCCGCCAACGCCGAAGACCTGAAGGCCGCGCCCGGCCTGGCCAAGGCCATGCTCGATCGGCTGATGCTCGACGATGGGCGCGTGCGCGCCATGGCCCGGGCGATCGAGGAGGTGGCGGCGCTGCCCGATCCGGTCGGCGCCGTGATCGCCGACTGGACGCGGCCGAACGGCCTCCGGATTCAGCGGGTGCGCGTTCCCATCGGCGTGATCGGGTTGATCTTCGAATCGCGGCCCAACGTCGCCGCCGACGCTGGCGCGCTCTGCCTCAAGGCCGGCAACGCCTGCATCCTGCGCGGCGGCTCGGAGAGTTTCCGCTCGGTCGGCGCCATCGTCGCCGCGCTGCGGCGCGGGCTGGCCGCGGCCAAAGTGCCCGAGGCCGCGATCCAGATGGTTCCGACCGCCGATCGCGCCGCGGTCGGGCGGATGCTGACCATGACCGAGTTCATCGACGTGATCGTACCCCGCGGCGGCAAGTCGCTGATCGAGCGGGTGACGGCGGAAAGCCGCGTGCCGCTGTTCAAGCACCTCGAAGGCCTCTGCCATACCTACGTCGACGGCGCCGCCAATCCGATCAAGGCCCGCGCCATCGTGCTCAACGCCAAGATGCGCCGGACCGGCATCTGCGGCGCGACCGAGACGCTGCTGGTGGACCGCCATAAATACCGCGAACTGCTGGGGCCGATTCTCGACGATCTGTTCGGGGCGGGCTGCGAGGTGCGCGGCGACGCCGACGTGTGCGCGTTGGACAAGCGGGCGAAGCCCGCCGCGTCCGAGGACTGGGACACCGAATATCTCGATGCGATCATCGCGGTCCGGATCGTGGACGGCGTCGCGGGCGCGATCGCGCATATCCGCGCCCACGGCTCGGCGCATACCGACGCCATCGTCAGCGAAGACCCGGTTGCGACCGAGGCCTTCCTGGCCAAGGTCGACAGCGCCATCGTCATGGTCAACGCCTCGACCCAGTTCGCCGACGGCGGCGAATTCGGCATGGGCGCCGAGATCGGCATCTCGACCGACAAGCTCCACGCTCGCGGTCCGGTCGGGGTCGAGCAACTGACCAGCTTCAAGTACGTGGTGCGCGGCACCGGGCAATGCCGGCCGTGAGGACGCGGGCGCGCCGCGACGCGGGCTTGCGCGCGTCGCGCCGGAAGGCGCGCCAACAAATAATGCCGGCTTCGCCGGTGGGCGCACGATTAACGCCGCGGCGGCGGGTCGGGCTTCTCGGCGGTTCGTTCAATCCCGCCCACGAAGGGCACCTCCACATCAGCCGCGCGGCATTGGCAAAACTCCGCCTCGACCAGGTCTGGTGGCTGGTTTCGCCGCAAAATCCGCTCAAGCCGGTCCGCGGCATGGCGGCGCTCGCGACCCGGGTCCGAATCGCGCGCGCGGTCGCCCGCCACCCCCGCATTCGCGTGACCGCGATCGAGTCCGAACTCGGCACCACCTACACCGCCGACACGCTCGATCTCCTGACCGCGCGGCATCCCGACGTCCGGTTCGTGTGGCTCATGGGCGCGGACAATCTGATTCAGATTTCCCGCTGGCGCGATTGGCGCGCGATCTTCGGCTTGGTCCCGGTTGCGGTTTTCGCACGGCCCACGTATTCTTTACCGGCGCTGGCCTCCGTCGCCGCCCGGCGGTTCGCTCAGGCGCGAATTTCGGAAACGGCGGCCGGTGCGCTCGCGGATGCGCGTCCGCCGGCCTGGGCATTCTTTCATATTCGGTCTCACGCCGCCTCGGCCACCGCGATTCGCGCGCGCCGCAGCGCGCAAGACGGGGCCAAAGATAAAGACCTTATTAAAGAAAATCGGCGTAAGATCGGAGCGACTCGGACGACAACGGCAAAGACCCGACGCAAAACGAAAGGGAGATAACCATCGCGCGACGGACAACGAAGAAAGCCCCCCCGGCGAGCGCGAAGCTGCTCCGTCTGGTGGAACAATCCCTGGATGACGACAAAGCCGAAAACGTGGTCGTCATTCCCCTCGCGGGCAAGACCGATTTCGCCGACTTCATGGTGGTGGCGACCGGCACGTCCCAGCGCCACATCGGCACCCTGGCACAACATCTCCGCGAACGAATCAAGATTAAAATCTCCCGCGACGCCAGGGTCGAGGGCGAGGGCCCGCGCGACTGGGTCCTGGTCGACGCGGGCGACGTGATCGTTCATTTGTTCCGCGCCGAGACACGCGCCTTCTACGCGCTCGAAAAACTGTGGATGGACACGCCCGCGCGCGCCCTCCCCGCGAAGGCGGGGGTCGGGGCGCATTATTCGCCGCGCGCGGGGCGCGGCCCGCGCGCCCGGGCGGTTTGAGGGCGATACTTTTTAATGCGCGTCACCATCGCCGTTGTCGGACGGCTCGGGCGCGGCAAGGGGGCCGGAGCGCGCGCCCTGTTCGACGATTACGCCAAACGTCTTTCCTTTCCGCTCGCGCTCGAGGGTTGCGAGGAGAAGCGCCCGCTGCCGCCCGAGGAACGCCGTCGGCGCGAGGGCGAACTCCTCTTCAAGCTTGTCCCGAAAGGTGCATTGGTCGTGGCGCTGGATCGACGGGGCAAAGCATTCTCCAGCGCCGATTTTGCCCGCCTTCTCGGGTCGTGGCGGAACCGGGGCCTGAAAGACGTGTGCTTTCTGGTCGGCGGCGCCGACGGCCTCGACGAATTGGTCCGCGCGCGCGCCGCGCTGATCCTGTCGCTTGGGGCCATGACCTGGCCGCACCTCCTGGTCCCGGTCCTGCTGGCCGAGCAGCTTTTCCGCGCCGAAAGCATCCTGGCCGGGCATCCCTATCATCGGGAATAAAGAGTCTTCACCCCGGTTTCGTATTAATATCGTCCCGAACATGAGCCCGCCCGCAGCCAAACCCCATCCCCTCCGCCCGCGCCCGGTGGTGCTCTGCGTCCTCGACGGCTGGGGCGAGCGGGGGCCGGCCGCGGACAACGCCATCGCGCTGGCCAAGATGCCCAACTGGAATCGGTATCTCGGCGCGGCGCCGCGCGCGCGCCTCGACGCCTCCGCTCTCGAAGTGGGCCTGCCCGAGGGCCAGATGGGCAACTCCGAGGTCGGACACATGAGCTTGGGCGCGGGCCGGGTGGTGATGCAGGAATTGCCGCGCATCGGCCAGGCGGTCAAGACCGGCGCGCTCGCCCGCCACCCCCGCCTGCTCGAATTCATCGCCGCCTTGAAGAAAAGCGGCGGCGTCTGTCACCTGATGGGGCTGCTCTCGCCGGGCGGCGTGCATGCGCACCAGGATCACATCGCGGCGTTGGCGAAAATCGTCGCCGCCGCGGACGTGCCGGTCGCCGTCCACGCTTTTCTCGACGGCCGGGATACGCCGCCCCAAAGCGCCCTCGACTATCTCGCCGGCTTCGAGGCCGATCTTGCCGGAACGAACAATGTTCGCGTCGCCACCGTCACCGGCCGCTACTGGGCCATGGACCGCGACCACCGCTGGGAGCGGGTGGAAAAGGCTTTTTTCGCCCTTGCCGAGGGCAAGGGCGAAAAGGCGGAAACCCCGCGCGCCGCCATCGAGGTGGCCTATGGGCGCGGCGAGACCGACGAATTTATTCTGCCCTCCGTGATCGGCGCTTACGCCGGGATGAAGGACGGCGACGGGCTGTTGATGGCCAACTTCCGCGCCGACCGGGTGCGCGAAATTCTCGCCGCGCTAGCCGTGCCCGCTTTTTCCGCGTTTGCCCGGCCCCGCCGGCCCCGGTTCGCGGCCCTGGCCGGCATGACCGGATATTCCGCCGAGCTCGATCCGTTGTTCCCCGCGCTCTTCGTCACCGAAAATCTGACCCGGATTCTGGGCGAAGTGGTCGCGGACGCGGGGCTCAAGCAGCTCCGCATCGCCGAAACCGAGAAATACGCCCACGTCACGTTCTTTCTCAACGGCGGGCGCGAGCGGGAGTTCCCCGGCGAGGAACGGATTCTGGTGCCTTCGCCCCGTGTCGCGACCTACGACTTGCAGCCGGAAATGGCGGCGGACGAAGTGACCGACAGGCTGGTCGCGGCGATCGCCTCGGGCCGGTTCGATCTGATCGTGGTCAACTACGCCAACGGCGACATGGTCGGGCACACCGGCATACTCGCCGCCGCGATACAAGCGGCGGAGACGGTGGACCGTTGCCTCGGCCGGATCGAGCGGGCGGCGATCGAGGCCGGCGGCGCGCTCCTGATCACCGCCGATCACGGAAATTGCGAGCAGATGCTCGACCCCGAAACCGGCCAGCCGCATACCGCCCACACCCTCAACCGCGTGCCGGTGATCCTGGTGAACGGACCGCCGGGGGCGGGCCGATTGCGCGACGGCCGGCTCTCCGACGTGGCGCCGACGGTGCTCGAATTGATGGGCCTCGCCCAGCCTCGGGAGATGACGGGGCAATCGCTTTTGCTGGCGCAACCCGCGGCCAAGGCCGCCGCCCGGCCATGACCTTCCTTATCCGCCGCCTCCCCCGGGTCCTGGCAATCGCCATGACGCTCATCATGCTTGCGCCGGAGCTTGGGGCCCAGACCAAGGACGATCCCCGTTCCCGCTTGAAGCAGCTCGAGCAAGACATCGCCCGCGACCGCGAAAAAAGCGCGAATCTGAAGAAACGCGCGGCCGAAATCGACGCCGAGGTCGAGACGGTTCGCTCCCGCGCCGTCGCCGCCGCCCGCGCCGCGCAAGACAGCGAACGGACGTTGGCGCGGGCCGAAGCCGAGATCGCCGCCCTCAATCGCGCCGAGGTCATGGTCGCGGATCGCTTGGCCGCGCGCGGCGGCGAAATCGCCGCGGCGGTGATGGCGCTTCAGCGGCTCGCGCTCTATCCGCCCGAAGCTATGTTCGCCCATCCGGTTCCGCCGTCGGATGTGGTGCGGGGCGCGATCCTGTTGCGCGCGGCGGTAGCGGGGATCGAGCGCCGGGCCGCCGAAACCCGCGCCGATCTCGACGAGGTGCGCGTCTCCAAGGCCGAAGTCGCGCGCATCCTTTCGCGTCACGCCGCCGTCGCGGCCAAGCTCACCCAGGAACGCACCGTTCTCGCCGAGACGCTGGCCCGCCGCGCGGCCCTGGCGCGGGAAACCGCGACCGAGGCCGGCGCGCTGGAACGCCGTCTCGGCCAACTCGCCGCCAAGGCGCGCGGGCTGAACGATCTGATGGCCCGCATCGAGGTCGAACAGGCGCGCGGCCTCAGGCCCGCGGCCGCCGCGCGTACGGCCGCCAGGCCGGGCGTGCCCGCGCCACCGGCTCCGCTCGCGCCTTCGACCACGCCGTTTTCCCGCGCCCGCGGGCAGCTTCCCAGCCCCGCGGTCGGCCAGGTCGTGCTCCGCTACGGCCAGGCCGAGGCGACCGGGCTGACCCACAAAGGCATCACCCTCGAGACCCAGGCCGGCGCGACCGTGATCGCGCCATTCGCGGGATATGTGGCCTTTGCCGACGTATTCCGCGGGTACGGGCAACTCTTGATCCTCGATCACGGCGACGGGTATCATACGCTTCTCGCGGGCATGACCCGGATCGACGGCATTCCCGGCCTGTGGGTCGAAACCGGCGAACCGGTCGGCGTCATGGATCAGGGCGGCAAGGACCGGCCCCGGCTTTATTTGGAAATTCGTCGCGGCGGGCAACCCTTCGATCCTTTGCCCTGGCTGGCGGCAAGCAACCACAAGGTGAGCGGATGAAAAAAGCAATCCTCGCGGTCCTCGCGCTGGCGATGTGGATCGTTCCGGCGGGCGCCGAAGAACCGAAGAACAGTCCGGAAACCTACCGGCTGCTCAATCTGTTCGGCGACGTGTTCGAGCGGGCGCGGGCCGATTATGTCGACCAGACCACCGACGAACAGATGATCGAGTCGGCCATCACCGGGATGCTCGCTGCGCTCGATCCTCACTCGAGCTATCTCAACGCCAAAAGTTTCCGCGAAATGCAGGTCCAGACCCGCGGCCAGTTCGGCGGCCTCGGCATCCAGGTGACGATGGAGAGCGGGCTGGTCAAGGTGATCTCGCCGATCGACGACACGCCGGCGGCGCGGGCCGGGGTCGAGCCGAACGATCTCATCACCCATCTCGACAAGGAACCGGTGCAGGGCCTGACGCTCGAGCAGGCGGTGGAGAAGATGCGCGGCAAGGTCGGCAGCGACATCAAGCTCACCATCCGGCGCGGCACCCGCGATCCGTTCGACGTCACGCTGACGCGCGCCATCATTCAGGTCGATTCGGTGCGGGCGCGGATGGAAGGCAATATCGGCGTCATCCGGATCACCGCTTTCAACGAGCAGACCGACAAGAACCTGCAAAAGGCGGTGGAAAAGATGCGCGCGGACGCCAAGGTACTGCAGGGCGTGGTGCTCGATTTGCGCAACAATCCGGGCGGCCTGCTCGAACAGTCGGTAGCGGTCGCCGACGCCTTTCTCGACAAGGGCGAGATCGTCTCGACCCGCGCGCGCAAGGCCGAAGACATCCAGCGCTACAACGCCAAGGCGGGCGACATTCTCGGCGGCTTGCCGATGGTGGTCCTGATCAACGCCGGCTCGGCCTCGGCTTCCGAGATCGTCGCCGGCGCGTTGCAGGATCACAAACGCGCCATCCTCATGGGGGTGAAGTCGTTCGGCAAGGGCTCGGTCCAGTCGATCATTCCGCTCGCCGGTCACGGGGCGATGCGCCTCACGACCGCGCGCTATTACACGCCGTCGGGCCGCTCGATCCAGGCCAAGGGGATCGAGCCCGACATCGAGGTCAAGCAGGCGCGGATCGAGGAAGAGGCGGCGGGCACGCGCCGGGCCGAAGCGGATTTGCGTGGCGCGCTCGACGCGCCCAAGCGCGAGGACGCCCCGGCCGAAGGCCGTGCGCCCGAGGGCAAGACTCCCGAGGCGGCCCTGCCCGGGAAGCCCCCGGAAGCGCAGGACTACCAGTTGCAGCGCGCGCTCGATCTCTTGCGCGGGCTCGCGCTGTTCGGCGCCGCGCCGACGCCCGCCCCGCAGGCTCCGGCCAAGAC
>SHWG01000067.1 GCA_009693905.1 Rhodospirillales bacterium
GCGGCTATTGACTCCGGGGTCACGGCGGACCTACCTTCCCTGCCTTCGTCGGCCCGCCCTCTCGGACGGACATCCCGCCGACCCGCTATAATCTCATTCTCCGCCCCATTGCTTCGGCCCGCCAAACGGACCACATCAGTTTTGTAGAGCGACAAGGGCAAGCCACGGTTCCATGGAAGTCCTGATTCACGGCAAGCAAATGGATGTCGGCGAGGCCCTGCGCGGTCATGTCGAATCCGCCCTCAAGGCCCATGTCGCGAAGTATTTCAGCCGAGCGATCAACGCCCACACCACCTTCAGCCGCGCCGCGCACGGCTTCCGCAGCGATATCGCGGTCCATCCCCGGCGGGGCCTGGTCGTCCAGGGCAGCGCCGAAGCCGGCGATGCCTACGCCGCCTTCGATGTCGCGCTCACACGCATCGACAAGCAACTGCGCCGCTACAAGCGCCGCCACAAGGACCGCGCCGAGGACGAAATCCTCGGAGCCCAGCAGTACGTGATCGCGCCCGAAAGCGCGGAGGAAGCCCCGGCCGAAGAATCTCCCCCCCGTGATCGTGGCGGAAATGTCCCATGACATCGCCACCCTCACGGTCGGCGAAGCGGTCATGCGCCTAGACCTTGCCGACGCGCCGGTCATCATGTTCCGCAGCCGCGCCAACAGCACCTTCAACGTCGTCTACCGTCGCCCCGACGGCAACATCGGCTGGATCAATCCCAGCGCCGCGGCACGCGGTTAGCAGGCTGCTGAAGAGCTCCCATGGAAATTACCGATATTCTCACCTCGGATTCCGTCGTCCCGGCCCTGCGCGCGACCAGCAAGAAGCAGGCCTTGCAGGATCTTTCCCGCCGGGCGGCGACGCTGACCGGCATGGATGAGCGCACAATCTTCGACGTGCTGATGGAGCGCGAGCGGCTCGGCACGACCGGCGTCGGCAATGGCATCGCCATTCCCCACGGAAAATTATCGAACCTGAAGCGGCTCTGCGGGCTGTTCGCCCGGCTCGAGCGGCCGATCGACTTCCAGGCGATCGACGACCAACCGGTGGACCTGATCTTTCTTTTGCTGGCGCCCGAATCCGCCGGGGCCGACCACCTCAAGGCGCTGGCGCGCATTTCGCGTCTGCTGCGCGACAAGTTGGTTTGCGAAAAATTGCGCGGCACCGAGAAGAGCGAGGCTATCTACGCGCTCCTGACCGAGTCGCGCGAAACCCGCGCCGCTTGATCTCCATCCATTCCTGGATCGTTTTGTCTGCTTCGCGTCACTTCTGTGCCGCAGGCGTAGCACGACAGAAGTCGTGCGAAGTAAAGCTTAAGTCTTTATTGGCTTCGCGTCACTTCTGTGCCGCTACGCTCTAGTGAACGCTGACCGGCTCCAGGTCGTTCTGGCGGAGCCCGGCGAACGCCACGTCGCGGCTGCCGGCGAGACCGAGCGGCTCGCCATTGGCGGCATGGATCGCGTAGGCCATGCCGCCTTCGTTCTCGATCTTCTTGACGTAGGCGACGACATTCACGCCCCAATGCGCCAAGTTGGCGGCCGTCGCCGGATCGGCGGCGAGCGCGTTCGGGGCGGACATCGGTTTATCGTTGCGTTGGTTCATGGCGGGTTCTCCCGTGGGCCTATGTTCCGAAAGCCTTCAACCTTCGGCCTTGACGTCGATAGTCGTGGCGCCGCTCTTGGCGACGCGCCTATTCGAGACGGCGGCGTTTTTACCGCTGTCGATCTTGATCGTGCGAACCTGCGGCTCGGGGATATGCCGCATCAGGTCCACGTGCAGAAGCCCGCTCGCTAGCGCCGCGCCGGCGACTTCGATCCCTTCGGCCAGCACGAACGCGCGCTGAAACTGCCGCGCGGCGATGCCGCGGTGGAGAAAAACGCGGGCTTCGTCGTCGGCGCCGTGACGGCCGCGGATCACGAGCTGGTTGTTTTCGATCGTGACCGCGAGATCGTTCTCGGAGAATCCGGCGACCGCCAGCGTGATGCGAAGACCGTTCTCGCCAACCTGCTCGATGTTGTAGGGGGGGTAGCCCTCGGCCGAAGTCTTGGAGACGTGATCGAGCAGCCGTTCGAAATGATCGAACCCGAGCAAAAACGGACTATTGAAACCGGCGAAGCGCGTCACGGACCGACCCCTCGTTTAAGAGCGAGCATCCCGGAATGCGCGCACGGCGCGCCCTCCGGACCGGAACCCTTGATCGGCGGCGTTCCAGTCGTGACTCTAATTTGGGTGCAATTAAGGGAGTGTCAACGCCTCAAAGCCCCGCCGGAAGCGGGGGGGGGGAAGGCCGAAAAGCCGGGGGAATCCCCTTGCAGCCGGAAAAAACCCGGCGATCGCCGGGGAAAAGAGATCAAAAAGCGAAATGGTTCGGCGCACTCGCTTTCGGCCTGCCGTTGTGGGCTATTTTCGGATAATCGAATATGAGGCAACACCCATCCGATTATCGGCCCGGCGAGTCGGGATGCGGGCGATCTGGGACTTCGTCTTCCGCGCCGCGTGCCAGATGTCATGGGCCGCCTGCATCCGGAGCCACAAATCCGGGCCTTACGCCGCTTTCCGAGGCTTGAGCTTGTAGGGCTTGATCTTAGCGACTTGGGCGGCGATGCGTCTTTTGGCCTCCAACGTGTCGTAGGCGTTCTGGAGCCGCAGGAAATAGCCTTCCGACAGGCCGAAGAACTTGCAGAGGCGCAAATCGGTATCGGCCGTGATATCGCGGGTGCCGCCGACGATGGCGTGGATGCGGTTGCCCGGAACGCCGATGGCGTGAGCAAGCTGGTTCTGGCTCATGCCGATCTCGCTCAAGAGCTCTTCCTTCAGAATCTCGCCGGGATGCGGGTTGCGAAGTTGTGCCATGGATACGCCCTTCCGGTCGTTACGGTCTTTAGTGGTAGTCCACGATCTCGACGTTGTGCGCGTCGCACTCTTGCCACGCGAAACAGATGCGCCACTGGTCGTTGATCCGGATGCTCATCTGCCCGGCCCTATTCCCTTTCAAGGCTTCGAGCCGATTGCCCGGCGAGGTGCGCAAGTCCTCCAGGGTCCGCGCCGCATCCAATTGACGAAGCTTCCGCAAGGCGCGGTCTTGAATATCGCCCGGAAACTTCCGGCTCGACTGGCCCTGCCAGATACGCTCGATCTCCTTGCACCTGAAGGAAACGATCATCCGACCGCCTTTATTATGAGTGATACGCAATACGTATCAAGGGCCAATTGATACCCCGAAGCGTACCACCGAAGCGAGCCACTAGGGCGCGATAGGGCACTGCTACAAAAGGATTATTTGGTTTGCTAACGACTTAGAAGAAAAGTGGTGGAGCCGAGCGGAATCGAACCGCCGACCTCTTGAATGCCATTCAAGCGCTCTCCCAACTGAGCTACGGCCCCTTGGCGAATAATTCTGTCCCTGGGCGGACGTTCAGCGTCCGCTCTCGGGCTCTATATGCTCCTTGACCTCGGCGACGTCGTCTTCGCCCTCGCCAAGATCGGAGGCATCCTCGATAACCTCTTCTTCCTCGTCTTTGTCCTCGACGTCCTTGTCCTCGCCCAGGTCGGGCGCGGGGCCTTCCTCCGCGACCAGGCTGGCCTCGACGGCGACCGGCGGGATCGGACGCACGGGCTCGACCGGCTTGGCGGCCGCGCGGCGCAATTTGGCCGGCGGCGCGGCGGTGTTCGCGGTTCCGCATTTTGGGCAGATGACCTGAGCCCGGTTCAGATCGTAGAAGCGCACTCCGCACCCCTGGCAGGTTCGTTTCGTGCCCCACTCCGGTTTGCTCACTCGCGTCTCTCCTCTATTCCGCCGCTATTCCGCCGCGCCTCGGCGTTCCCGTGTTCGCGGGGCCGGCAGCGACCGGCAGAGCCTTTGCCATTTTCCCGCCCAGGTGTCAAAAGCAAAACCGCCGAGCGGCCAAAAGCGGCCAAGAGCCTAGCTCGCTAGCCCCTATCACGCCCTTGATCGGCGTGTTACGACGTGCGCGGACTAGAGCCTATGAACACCCCCCACCCTCTTCTTTCCCGCCCCGCCGGCGCGCTCAACGGTTTGGTCGCCGCGCCGGGGGATAAGTCGATTTCCCACCGGGCCCTGATGTTCGGCGCGCTCGCGGTCGGCGAGACCCAGATCGAGGGCCTGCTCGAAGGCGAAGACGTGATCGCCACCGCGCGCGCGCTCCGCGCGCTCGGCGCCGGAATCGAGCGTCTGGGCGAAGGTACGTGGCGGGTGAGCGGGAGAGGCGTCGGCGGCCTGATCGAGCCCGGCGATGTCCTCGATCTTGGAAATTCCGGCACCTCGGCCAGGCTCCTGATGGGTATTCTCGCGACTCATCCCTTCACCACCCTGATAACCGGCGACGCCTCGCTCCGCCGCCGCCCCATGAACCGGGTCATGGATCCGCTCATGCGGATCGGCGCCGTCTTTGCGCCGAGAGAAGGCGGGCGGATGCCGCTCGCCATCACCGGAACGGCCGAGCCGGTGCCGATCGAATACACGCTTCCGGTCCCGTCGGCGCAGGTGAAATCGGCGATACTTCTCGCCGGGCTCGCCGCGCCGGGACGAACCAGCGTCATCGAACGCGAACCCAGCCGCGACCACAGCGAGCGGATGCTTCGCCATTTCGGCGCCGAAGTGACGATCGAAGACCTCGGTGACGGCCGCAGGCTCGCGAGCGTTGTCGGCCAGCCCGAACTTCGGGGTGCGAAGGTCGGCGTTCCCGGCGACATCTCCTCGGCCGCGTTCGTTGTGGTGGCGGCCGCGATCGTCCCGGGATCGCGGGTGACGGTGCGAGGCGTCGGCGTCAATCCGCTGCGCTCAGGGCTGATCGAGACGCTTCGGGAGATGGGCGCGAACATCGCGCTCGCCGGCCTCCGCGAACAGGGCGGCGAGCCGGTCGCGGATATCACCTGTATCCATGCCGCGCTCAAGGGCGTGGACGTGCCGGCCGAGCGCGCGCCCCGCATGATCGACGAATATCCGATCCTCGCCGCCGCCGCGGCTTGCGCCGAAGGCACGACGCGCATGCACGGCCTCCGCGAGCTGAGAGTCAAGGAAAGCGACCGGCTCGCGGCGATCGCCCGCGGCCTCGCCGCCGCCGGGGTGAAGATCGAGGAAGGCGAAGACTGGCTCGCCGTGCACGGCACCGGCGCGCCGCCCAAAGGCGACGTGCGGATCGCGGTCAATCTCGATCATCGCATCGCCATGGCCTTTCTCGTGCTCGGCGCCGCGAGCCGCAAGGGGATCTCGGTCGACGACGCCCAGCCGATCGAGACGAGCTTTCCCGGGTTCGCGGCCTTGATGAACGGGCTCGGCGCGCGCATCGGAGAAAGCGGTCCGCCATGATCGTCGCGGCGGGGAGCGCGCCATGATTATCGCCATCGACGGCCCCGCCGGCGCGGGCAAAGGCACGCTCGCGCGCAGGCTCGCCGCCCATTTCCGCTTCGCCTATCTGGATACCGGTCTTCTCTACCGCGCGGTCGGCCGCGCCGTGCTGGACAAAGGCGCGGCGCCCGAGGATCCAGCCCAGGCGACGCGCGCGGCCGAAGCCCTCGACCCGGCCGCCCTCGACGGCCCCGCGCTCAGGAGCGAGGATACCGCTCAGGCCGCTTCCAAGGTCTCCGCCATTCCCTCGGTCCGGGCCGCGCTGCTCGCCTTCCAACGCCGCTTCGCCCAAACCCCGCCCGGCGGGGCCAAAGGAGCGGTGCTCGACGGCCGCGACGTGGGGACGGTGGTGTGCCCGGCCGCGGATGTGAAATTGTTCCTAACGGCGACACCCGAAGTGCGCGCCGAGCGGCGCGTGAAGGAGTTGCAGGAGCGGGGCCTCGAAGCTATATATGCGCGCGTTTTGCAGGACATGAACGAGCGCGACGCCCGCGACCAAGCCCGCGCCCTCGCCCCGTTGACCCCGGCCAAAGACGCGCTGGTGCTGGATACCAGCACGCTCGACGCGGACGCCGTGTTCGAACGGGCGCTTCGCCACATCGCCTCGCTAAACTCCGCCTGAGCAATCCCGCTCGCCGCGGAACCCGATCCAAGACCGCCGGACCCAACCGGTCGGCCCGAACAACGAGCCCGAAGACCCGAAGAAAGGATTAGTCCTGGTGTCTCCTTCCCGTTCCGCGGCCACCGCCGCACCCACTTCCGCAACCCGTGAATTCGCCGCCCTCCTCGAAGAATCCCTGACCGCCCGGCCCACCTTCGCCGGCCAAGTGCACAAAGGCACCGTGGTCCGGATCGAAAACGATTTTGCCGTCATCGACGTCGGCCTCAAGTCCGAGGGCCGCGTGCTGCTCAAGGAGTTCGCGTCACCGGGCCTGGCCAACGAGATCAAGCCGGGCGACTTGGTGGACGTGTTCATCGAGCGCTACGAGGACAAGGAAGGCCTCGTCCGCCTCAGCCGCGAAAAGGCCCGGCGCGAGGAAGCCTGGGGCGACCTCGAAAAAGCGTTCCAGAAGGGCCAGCGCGTCAACGGCGTCATCTTCGGCCGCGTCAAGGGCGGGTTCATCGTCGATCTTTCCGGCGCCGTCGCTTTCCTTCCCGGAAGCCAGGTGGATATTCGTCCGGTGCGCGACATCACGCCGCTGATGGGCGTGCCGCAGCCGTTTCAGATCCTGAAGATGGACGTCGCGCGCAATAACATCGTCGTCTCCCGCCGCGCGGTTCTGGAAGAGAGCCGGACCGAGGCGCGCTCCGAACTGATCGCGCAGCTGCGCGAGGGCCAGGTGATGGACGGCGTGGTCAAGAACATCACCGACTACGGCGCGTTCGTCGACTTGGGCGGCGTCGACGGCTTGCTCCACGTCACCGACATCGCCTGGAAGCGCATCAATCATCCCTCCGAATCCCTGCAAGTCGGCCAGAGCGTCAAGGTTCAGGTCATTCGCTTCAACGCCGAGACGCAGCGTATCTCGCTCGGCATGAAGCAGCTCGAAGCCGATCCTTGGCAAGGCGTCATGCTCAAATACCCGAAAGGCGTCAAGTTCAAGGGCCGCGTCACCAACATCACCGACTACGGCGCCTTCGTCGAAATGGAACCGGGCGTCGAGGGCTTGGTCCATGTCTCCGAGATGAGCTGGACCAAGAAGAACGTCCATCCCGGCAAGATCGTCTCCACCAGCCAGGAAGTCGAGGTGATGGTGCTCGACGTCGACCCGGACAAGCGCCGCATCAGCCTCGGCCTCAAGCAATGCCTGCCCAACCCGTGGGAGACTTTCCGCGAGAAGTTCCCCGTCGGCACCGTGGCCGAGGGTGAGATCAAGAACATCACCGAATTCGGCCTGTTTATCGGGCTCACCAACGACATCGACGGGATGTGCCATTTGAGCGATCTGTCCTGGACGACGCCGGGCGAGAAGGCGATCGCCGAATTCAAGAAAGGCCAGGTGGTCAAGGCCAAGATCCTGGACGTGGATACGGTCAAGGAACGCGTGAGCCTGGGCATCAAGCAGCTCGTCGAGGGCCCCCGTAGCGAGAGCGACCGTGGCAAGCCCGCCGCCAAGTTCAAGAAGGGCGACGTGGTGACCTGCACCATCACCGCCGTCTCCGATGGCGGCATCGAGGTGACGGTGACCGGCGGGGCGCCGGGGTTCATCCGCAAGGGCGAGCTTTCCCGCGACCGCAGCGAGCAGCGTCCCGGCCGTTTTGCCCCGGGCGAGAAAGTGGACGCCAAGGTCATCGACACCAAGGCCCATCGTCTGACGCTCTCGGTTAAGGCGCTCGAGGTCGAGGAGGAGAAGAAGGCGATGGCCGAGTACGGTTCGTCCGACTCGGGCGCCTCGCTCGGCGACATCCTGGGGGCCGCGATCCAGAAGGCGAAAGCCGCCGCCAAGATCGCCAGCGGCGGCGCGGCGGACGAAGCCAATCCGAAAAAGGCCAAGAAGGCGAAAAAAGACGACTGACGTCGCCCGCGCGCTTTCGCGTCCGCCAGGGATCGCCCCATGACGCTCAATACCGACGCCTACATCGATCGCCGCCGCCTCAAGCGCGGACTTCTGTTTTGGCGGCTGGCGGCGGTGGCGGCCGTGGTCGCGGGCGTCGCGGCGGGGTACGCCCGGTTTGACGGCTACCCCTTGTCCGATTACGTCGCCCGCTTCGAAGTCGACGGCATCATCTTGCAAGATCCGAAGCGCGACGAGCTTCTCGCCGGCATCGCCAACGACCGCCGGGCCAAGGCCCTGATCGTTCGCATCGACAGTCCTGGCGGAACCTTCGTCGGCGGCGAGACCCTGTTTCGCAGCCTGCGGCGGGTGGCCGAAACCAAGCCGGTGGTCGCGGTCATGGACGGAATGGCGACCTCGGGCGGTTACATGGCGGCGGTCGCCGCCGACCACATCGTCGCCCGGCCCAGCACCATCACCGGCTCGATCGGGGTCATCTTTCAGACCGCCGACATCACCGGCCTCCTGGAAAAGATCGGCATCAAGCCCGAGACCTTCAAAAGCGGGCCGCTCAAGGCCCAGCCCAATCCCTTCGAGAAGGTCAGCCCGGCCGTCCGCGACGCGACTCAAGGGGTCGTGCGCGAGCTTTACGGAATGTTCGTCGACATGGTGGCCGAGCGGCGGGGGCTCGAGCGGTCGCGGGTCGCCGGCATCGCCGACGGTAGCGTGTTCTCCGGCCGGCGCGCCCGTGAGCTTGGGCTCGTCGACGCGCTCGGCGACGAGGAGGAGGCCAGGGCCTGGCTCGCGGACCAGCGCGGCGTCGCCAAGACCCTCCCTATCCGCAAGGTCGCCCTCAAGCGCGAGCGAGAGCTGATCCGGGACATGCTCGACGAAACGGTCGGGAAAGCTTTGTTTTCTGAAAGACTTAGGCTTGACGGGGCGATTGCCGTTTGGCACCCTTCCCTCTGGCAATAAGCGAGCGCGGAGCCGTTCGATTGAGCCTGAGGTTTTGAGGGATTTTGCCGGATGACCAAGTCGGAACTGATCGCCAAGCTGGCCCAGACTCATCCCCATCTCTACCAGCGGGACGTCGAGCGGATCGTCTCCACCATCTTCGAGGAAGTCACCACCGCGCTCGCCCGCGGCGACCGGGTTGAATTGCGCGGATTTGGCGCCTTTTCGGTCAAGGCGCGCGGCGCCCGCACCGGGCGCAATCCCCGGACCGGCACCTCGGTCAAAGTCGCGGAAAAGTTCGTCCCCTACTTCAAGACCGGCAAGCAGCTTCGCGACAAGCTGAACGGCCGGGCCTGATCCGGCCCGGGCCGCGCTCGGGGACCCCCCTTGAAATGGGCAGATTGATCGGCTGGCTGATCGGCGCCCCGCTCGCCGCCGCCGCCGCCGTCTTCGCCGTCGCCAACCGCACCTCCGTCGTCGCCGATCTCTGGCCGTTGCCCTGGTCGGTGGAAGCACCGTTGTATCTGTTCGTCCTGATCGCCCTGCTCGCGGGCTTTCTTGCCGGCGCGATCGCGGCCTGGGCGTCCTCGCTCGCGGCCAGGCGGCGGGTTCGGACGAAGGCCCGGGCCGAGATCGAATCCGCCCGGCGGGAGGCCCGAGCCCAGGCCGCCACGCCTCCCGCCGAGACTCCCTTGGCCCGCCCCCTGCTGCCGCCCTTCGCTTGAGGCTTCGAGCACCCGCCCTCAAGGCCGGCCGAATTCACTTCCCGGACCCCTTATAACCCCTTGAATCGCGCCATTTTTTCCGTATCATGCGGGGCAAGGAACCGGCGGAACGGATACATGAATCGTCGCAAGATATTGGCTGGAGGGATCGTGCTTTCGGCGCTGGTGTTGGCGTGCACGCCGGCCGGCGCGCAGCAGACGGACGACCCCGATTTCGTCACCTTCGCCGGCGGCTGGTTCGACATGAACCGCCAAAAAGACGACGGCGCCGAGGTTCGGCTCGAATACCGCTCCGACAAAAAGCTCCTGATGTTCAAACCGTTCGGCGGGGTGATGGCCACCTCCGACGGCGCGTCCTACTACTACGCCGGCGTCTTGATCGACGTCTTCTTGGGCCGGCGCGTCGTGGCGACGCCGAGCTTCGCGCCCGGCTATTACGCGCGGGGCTCGGGCTACAACCTCGGGCACGCGGTCGAGTTTCGCTCCCAGTTCGAGCTCGCCTACCGCTTCGACGACCGCTCGCGTCTCGGCGTTTCCTTCGGGCACATGTCGAACGCCGGGCTCGGCGACAAGAACCCCGGGACCGAATCCTTGATGCTCAACTACTCGACCCCGCTCGCCTCCCTCACCGGCCTGTTCGGCGCCAACCGCTAGTGTCGCGACTCGGAAGTTCGCATCATTATCGGGGCAGGCGATTTGCGAACTTCCGAGTCGGGCCGACACTAGCAAATTATTGAATCTAGTGTGGCTTTGGGTTTGAAGTTCCCGAACGAGACTGCCCCGGATAATAGCGGGAACTTCAAACCCGCCACACTAGGCCGCACGCAAGCCGGC
>SHWG01000068.1 GCA_009693905.1 Rhodospirillales bacterium
TGGCGTCCCCAGGGGGATTCGAACCCCCGTCGCCGCCGTGAAAGGGCGGTGTCCTAGGCCTCTAGACGATGGGGACATAGACGCGGAGACCGGCCGCCACGTCCTATACGGATGGATCGGCAAAATCAAGCACGGCGGGAAGAAAATCCTGCCGGAACGATCGGCAATAGATTCAGCTTTTGACCTGACGCTCGCGCGGGGTCAGGCGGGCGAGACCCCGCTCCCGCCCGGCCCGGGCCCGATGTGCGCCATACGCCTCCCGGCTCCGGTCGAGCGCGGCGCGCGGCGCGCACCGCTTCCAGAACCCGCTGCGCGGTAATCGGTTTTTCGAGAAAATCGAGGGCGCCGCCCTTCATCGCCTCGACCGCGAGTTCAACTTCGCCATGCGCCGTCACCATGATGACCGTCAAAATGGCATCGCGCCGCTTGATTTCGCGCAGGCATTCGAGGCCGTTCATCCCCGGCATCCGCATGTCCAACAGCACGCATCCCGGCCCGTCGGGGTGCAATGCGGCGAGAAAACTCTCCGCCGATTCATAGACCTCGGCGCGCCATCCCCCCGCCTCGACGAGCCGCTGCAACAGCTTGCGGCTGATGTAGTCGTCGTCGTCGACGTGAACCTTGGTGACAACGGCCTCCGGGCCCCGGTCCTCCGGGGCGGTCGCGGCCGTGTTTTTCTCTGGTTCGTCGAGGCGCTGCTTTCGCGGCGGCAATGTCATCTGATGTCCCAGGGGCCTGTGGATAACCCGAACGGCCTAGATTGGAATTATCCCAAGCACCCGGATTTTTTTCATCTTGCGGGCGGCTTTCTCCATCGTAATATCCGCCGCCGGCCGTCTCGGATAGGGGGTTTCCCTTATGAGCACCAAAATAGCAAGGAGACCCCATGCCGCAAGGAAAAATTCTGATCGCCCAGGGCGGCGGCCCCACCGCCGTCATTAACCAATCCCTGGTCGGCGCGGTGCTGGAAGCGCGCGGACAGGCGGGCGTCGAGCGGGTTTACGGCGCGCGCCACGGGGTGCGCGGCATCGTCAACGAGGATTTTCTCGATCTCACCCGGGAATCGCGCAAAAGCCTGGAGCGGGTCGCGGCGACGCCTTGCTCGGCCCTCGGCTCCACCCGCGACAAGCCGGATTTGCAATACTGCCGGGACATCTTCCGGGTGCTGAAGGCGCACGGCATCGGCACGTTCTTCTACATCGGCGGCAACGATTCCTCGGATACGTTGCTAATCCTGAGCGACGAGGCGCGCAAGACGCGCTACCCGCTCCGCTGCATCCACATCCCCAAGACCATCGACAACGACCTGATGGTCAACGACCACACGCCCGGGTATCCGTCGGCGGCGCGTTTCGTCGCCCAGGCCTTTGCCGGCACGGATCTCGACAACCAGGCGCTCCCCGGGGTTTACGTCGGCGTGGTGATGGGCCGGCACGCGGGCTTTCTGACCGCGGCGGCGGCGCTCGCCCGGCGCTCTCCCGACGACGGGCCGCATCTGATCTATCTGCCCGAGCGGCGTTTCGAGATGAAAGCCTTCCTCCGCGACGTCAAGGCGACTTACGACCGGCTGGGGCGCTGCGTGATCGCGGTGTCCGAAGGCGTCCATGACCGATCGGGTACGCCGATCGCGGTCCGGCTCGCGAAGGCCGTGGAGAAGGACGCCCACGGCAACGTGCAACTGTCGGGAACCGGCGCGCTCGCCGATGCGCTGACCGGGGCGATCAAGGCCGGGACCAGCATCAAGCGGGTGCGCGGCGACACCTTCGGCTATCTCCAGCGCTCGTTCCTCGGCTGCGTCTCCGAGGTCGACCGGCGCGAGGCCCGCGAAGTCGGCATCAAGGCCGCCCAATACGCCCGCACCGCCGGCCGGGACGGTTCCGTCACGCTGCACCGCGTCGGCGACTACGCCGTCGCCTACAAGCTCTCGCCGCTCAAGGCGGTCGCGGGCAAAACCAAGGTCATGGCCGACGCCTTCATCGCCAAGTCCGGGCATGACGTTACCGCGGCGTTTCTCGCCTACGCCCGGCCGCTGGTAGGCCCGCTGCCGGCGGTCGAGCGGCTCGGGCCCGAGAACGCGGTCAAGAAAATCCTCGGTAAGAAAAAGTGAGGTGTTTCCAATTAAGTCCCCAACTCGTCACCCCCCGCTTCTGAAAAAGTCGGATTCCCGCCTTATCCTGAGCCGCGCGCGCCTTTCCTTCGACAAGCTCAGGATGAGGCGCGCGAGTCGAAGGACGCGGGCATGACGGCTTTCGGTTACACCCGCGCGGCATCCCGCCGGTAGGCGGGCCAACAAAGAAATAGACGCCGCGCAAATCCGTGTTGCGCTCCTAAACCGGCGCGGCGTCGTCGATCATGAACTGGGCGGCGGTCGAACCGCCCCAGGTGTCGACCCGGATTCGGCCGGCGAGATGAAGCACGCCGCCTTGGGCGTTGAGCAACGCCCGACCGAGATCGTTTTCGAGACAGCGGAACGCGATCGCCTTCAGGGGCCGGCCCGGCCCGTCGGGGGAAATGGCAAGCCGCACGTGCGCGTCCCCGGCCGGGGCAGCAAAGCCGATCCGCGCCGCCGGCAACGCGAAGCGCGGCTCGGAATTGCCGGAGCCGAACGGGCCGACCTGGGCGAGCGCCAGCGCCAGTTCCGCCGTCGCGCCGTCGGGCCGGAGCGTCCCGTCGAAGGAGAGCGTCGGCCGGATCGCGGCTTCGCGCACCCGCGCCGCAACCCGTTCCTCGATGAACGCGCGCGCGGCGGCGATCCGGTCGCGGGCCAGGGTGAACCCGGCGGCCATGGCGTGTCCGCCGCCCTTCAGCAAAAGACCCGCTTGGCGCGCCGCGATCACGGCGGCGCCGAGATCGACTCCGGCGACGGACCGGCCGGAGCCGGTCCCACTTTCGCCCGAGAGCGCGACCACGCACGCCGGCACGTTGTAGCGTTCCTTGAGGCGCGCGGCGACGATGCCGACGACGCCCGGATGCCAGCCTTCCCCACACACGAACGCGAGCGCGCGGACGCCGCCTTCCGCTTCGATGGTGGCGATGGCGTCCTTGAGCACGCTTGCTTCGATCGCCTGGCGCTCGCGGTTGAGCGCGTCCAGCTTTCGCGCCAGATCGGCCGCCTCGACCGGATCGGTGGTCGAAAGAATCCGCGCGCCCAAATCCGGCGCGCCGATGCGCCCGCCGGCGTTGACCCGGGGGCCGAGAACGAATCCGGCGTGATAGGCTTCGGGCGGCTCGGACAGGCCCGCCACGTCGGCGAGGGCGGCCATCCCGGCGTTGGCCCGGCCCGCCATCACCTTGAGCCCTTGCGTCACCAGGGCGCGGTTGAGGCCGACCAGCGGCACCACGTCGCACACGGTCCCGAGCGCGACCAGATCGAGCCATTGCATCAGATCGGGCTCCGCGCGGGATTTGAACCAGCCCGCCCCGCGCAAAGTCCGGTTGAGCCCGACCAGCATCAGGAACACGACCCCGACCGCGGCGAGCCCGCCCTCGCCGCTCGCGTCGTCGAGCCGGTTCGGATTGACGACGGCGAAGGCCGGCGGCAAATCCGCTTCCGCCGCGTGGTGATCGGCGACGATCACGTCGAGCCCGCACGCCTTGGCCGCGGCCAAGGCCTCGTGCGCGCCGGTGCCGCAGTCCACCGTCACCACCACGCTCGCCCCTTCATTCTTCAAGCGCAACAGCGCGGGCGCGTTGGGGCCGTAGCCTTCCTTGACCCGGTCGGGAATGTAAATGCGCGCGCGCGCGCCGACATCCAAGAAATAGCGGGTCAGCAGCGCCGCCGAGGTCGCGCCGTCGACGTCGTAGTCGCCGAAGATCGCGATCGTTTTGCCCTGCATGATCGCCCCGGCCAGCCGTTCGCACGCCGCGTCCATGTCACGGAGCCGGGAGGGATCGGGCAAAAGCGCCCGGAGCGTGGGGTCGAGGAACGCGGGCGCCTGGTCGAGGCCGATGCCGCGGCCGGCGAGCACGCGGCCGACGATTTCGGGGATGCCGAAACGCTGGGCGAGCGCCAGCGCCTCGCGGCCGTCGGCGTCGCGCAGCCGCCAGCGCCGGCCGGTGAGCGAGGATTCGACGCCGAGAAACGCGGCGGCGGGCGCGGCTGGAGGGGGGGACTCCAAAAAAGCAACTCCCTCCCCCCTCGCGGGGGAGGGTTGGGGTGGGGGGGACGAGCGGGAAAGCGGCGTTGAAGTCATGGCATAAAATCAGGCGAAAGTTTCGATCCGGATCATGCGCGGCGGCTCGACGATGCCGTCGTGCCGGGCGATCTCGGCGAGCGCGCGCTGCAGCGCCGCCTCCGCCGCCTCGTGCAACGTCATCACCACCGGCACCACCTCGCCCGGAGCGCGGCCGCGCTGGAGGACCGATTCCATCGAAATCTCGTGGTCGCGCAAGGACGCGGCGACGGCGGCGAAGATGCCCGGCCGGTCCACCACCATCAGGCGGACGTAGCACGGGCCACGGCGCTTGGCGAGCGGCGCGCGCGCGAGCTTTTCGAGCCGGGCGGCGGGAACGCCGAACGCGGGCAGGCCCCGGCCGCGGGCGATGTCGATGAGATCGGCGACGACGGCGGAAGCGGTCGGCCCCTCGCCCGCGCCGCGGCCCTCGAACACGGTGGTTCCGACCGCATCGCCCTCGACCACGACTGCGTTATAGACGCCGTCCACGGTGGCGATCGGCGCCGCGACCGGAACCATGCAGGGATGGACGCGCTGTTCGATCCCGCCTTCGGTGCGGCGCGCGATGCCCAAAAGCTTGATCCGATAGCCAAGTTCCTCGGCGAAGCGGACATCGGCGAGCGAAACGTGGCGGATGCCTTCGAGGCTGACCGCGGCGAAGTCCACTTCGCCGCCGAAGGCGGTGGCGGCGAGAATGGCGAGCTTGTGCCCGGCATCGACGCCGTCCACGTCGAAACTCGGGTCGGCTTCGGCGTAGCCGAGGTCTTGCGCCTCTTTGAGCACGGCGGCGAATTCTCGGCCCTCGCGGTGCATCTGGGTCAGGATGTAATTGCAGGTTCCGTTGAGGATGCCGTAGAGCTGATGGATGCGGTTGGCGGCGAGCCCCTCGCGCAGCGCCTTGACGATCGGGATTCCGCCCGCGACCGCGGCCTCGAAAGCGAGCGTCCGGCCGGCTTTTTCCGCCGCCCGCGCCAGCGCGGCGCCGTGGTGGGCGAGCAGCGCCTTGTTGGCGGTGACGACGTGCTTGCCCGCCGCGAGCGCCTGTTCGCACACCCCGCGCGCGATTCCGTCCGCTCCCCCGATCAGCTCCACCACCACATCGACTTCGGGGTCCCGGGCAAGCGCGAGCGGATCGTCGTGCCAGCGCAAGTTCGCGATCGACACGCCGCGGTCCTTGTCGCGCGTCCGCGCCGAAACCGCGACGGGGCGCAACTCGCGCCCGGCGCGGAGCGTAAGAAGTTCGGCGTTGGCGAGCAGCACCTGGAGGGTGCCGCGGCCGACCGTGCCGAGACCGGCGATGCCGATGCGCAGGGGGGGCGCGTTCATGTCCGCACCTTAGAGCAGTTTCCGAAAGTGGTCGAGAAACTCAGCGCGCCTTGGTGCGGCGGGGTTCGACCTGGACGCCCTTCTGGACCAAGCGCCCCAAGAAGGCCTTGATGTTGCGAATCGCCTGGCGGGTGCGGTGGACATTTTCGACCAGGCCGAAACGGACGTGGCCGTCGCCGTGCTCGCCGAAGCCGACGCCGGGCGCAACCGCGACTTCGGCCTCGGCAAGCAGCAGCTTGGAAAACTCGAGCGAGCCGAGATGGCGAAAGGCCGCCGGGATCGGCGCCCAGACGAACATGCTCGCGGGCGGCGCGGGCGCCGGCCAGCCGGCGGCGTTCAGGCCCTCGATCATGACGTTGCGCCGGGTTTTGTAGGTCTCGCGGATTTCGGCGACGCAGTCCTGCGGCCCATTGAGGCCGGCGGCCGCGGCCACCTGGACCGGGGTGAACGCGCCGTAGTCGAGATACGATTTGATCCGCGCCAGCGCCGCGATCAGGCGGCGATTGCCCGCGGCGAACCCGATGCGCCAGCCCGGCATGTTGTAGGTCTTGCTCATGGAGGTGAACTCGACCGCGATTTCGCGCGCGCCCGGCACCTCGAGGATCGAGGGCGGCGGCGGGACGTCGTAGTAGATTTCGGCGTAGGCGAGGTCGGAGAAAATGTAGATGCCGTGTTTTCGGCAGAAGTCCACGACCTGCCCGTAGAAATCGAGATCGGCGAGAATCCCGGTCGGATTGTTGGGATAATTGAGCACCAACGCGATCGGTTTCGGCACGCTGTGCTGGACCGCGCGCTCGAGCGCCGCCATGAATTCCGCATCCGGCGTCACCGGCACGTTGCGCACCGACGCGCCGGCGATGATGAACCCGAAGGGATGGATCGGATAGCTCGGGTTCGGCACCAGAATCACGTCGCCCGGGCTCGAAATGGCCGAGGCGAGATTGGCGAGTCCCTCCTTCGAGCCCAGCGTCACAATCGCCTCGGTCTCGGGGTCGAGTTCGACGCCGAAACGGCGCGCGTAGTAACCGACCAACGCCTTGCGCAGGCCCGGAATTCCCCGCGAGGTGGAATAGCGGTGCGTGCGCGGATCGCGCACCGTCTCGATCAGTTTCTGGACGATGTGCGGCGGCGTCGGCTGGTCCGGATTGCCCAAACCGAAGTCGAGGATATCCTTACCTTCGGCCCGGGCTCGCGCCTTCATGGCGTTGACCTCGGCGAAGACATAAGGCGGCAGGCGGCTGATGCGGTAAAATTCTTCCATCGCGGCCACGGTCGCCGAAAGCGGCCCATCTTTCAAGCTCAGGGGTCGAGATAAATCTCCACCCGCCGGTTGCCGGCCTCGCCGGTTCCCATGACCTCGTAGTAGGCCGGCTCGCCGTCGCCGCGGGCGCCGACGACGATGGCGTCGCGTTTGACCCCGAGCCGCGCCAATTGCCCGGCCACGGCATTGGCCCGGGCGATCGAGATGCCCTCGTTGACTCGGGCGCGGCGGTCGGGGTCCATGGGCTTGGCGCGCATCGAAGTGTGCCCGATCACCCGCAGCATGCCGCCTTTTTCGCCCTGCAGTTTAGCCACCTGACCGATAATTTCGCGGGCTTCCTCGTCAAGGCGGGCGGAGCCGTCGGCGAACTGAATGGTCGCGACCTTGGTCGTGCGCGCCGCCGCCAATTCCGCGACGCTGCCGGCAGGCCTGAGCGCGGCGACGAGCAAGTTCCGGCCCTCGCCTGAGGCGGCCGCCTGGGAAGAAGGTTGAGCGGCCGAGGTTGCGCCCGGACTTGGACTGCGCGAGCGGGGCGCTTCGATGCCCTCGGAAGAGATGATCAGGGTTCCCGGATCGTCGGCCAGCCCCGCGCCGCCGGCGGAGGGAAGCTGATTCTGCCGCGCGAGGGAAGCGCGATAGGTTTCCTCGACCGAAGCCGCGCGCGCGGGCGAATCCCCGCGCGCATCCACTGATGCGCCCCTATCGGGGCGCGCGGGCGGCGCGAGGGGCGCCGCCGCCGAAGGAGTCGGCGGTTGCGCCGATGGCGCCGGCGGCCGGGGCGATGGCGCGGCGGTGGCCTGCGGCGGCTGCGCCGATGGTGCTTGTGCCTGCGGCCGGGGCGGTGGCGCGGCGGTGGACCGCGGCGCAGGCGGCGCGGCCGCGCTGACGGTTGCGCGTGGCGCGGGCGTGGGTGGAGGCTCGGTCGTCGTCGCGCCCGCCGCGGCAGCCGCGCGCGATGCCGGCGCGCCGGGATCTTCGGTTTGGCGCGGGATGGCCGCGGCATAGCGGGGCTGCCCGCCCCCGGTATCGCCGAGCAGACCGCGCCCGGCGGGGCGCGTGAGGCGCTCGGCGACTTCGCTGGTTTCGGACTCGCGCGTCGGCTGTTGGGCAGCCGCTTGCGCGGGCGCCTGGGCCTGAGCGGGCGTCTGGGCGGGCGTCTGAGCCGGGGCCCGAGCCTGGCGTTGTTTCTGCCGTTCCGCCTCTTGTTTCTTCTTTTTCTCGGCTTCCGAGTCGTCGCCGGAGAAATAATCCGCCGTGCTCCGGTACCAATACACCGGATTGGCCGCGTCCGGAATCGAGGCGCACGCCCCGAGCAGCAGCAATAACCCAAGCGGTATCGCGGCGGAAAATAGCTTGCAATTTCGTATCATGACCGACGACGCCTCCGAGACCCGACAAAGGGGACACGCGCGGCCGGGCGCGCTCCCCCCACTATCCATATGCATTAGTGTTCGATCTCTTAATTCCGCGTGAACGCCCTGGCAATGCCGCGGTGCGACCACTCGTTTATTCGCCGCAGCATAACGCACGCGCAACCGGATCGCCAATATACCCGATAAAATATGGTTAAATCGGGCGCGCGTGCCTTGGTTAGTACGGAGAAGACCCCCATATACCTTCCGCCCCCCAAGCTGCGATGATGTGGGGAGAAGGAACAAGAAACCCATGAATGACGGCAGCACAAAACGCCCCGGCGCGGGCGCGACCGAACGACCCGCGGCCAACATGGCGGACGTCGCCGAGCGGGCGCAGCGTCTGGTGGTGGACTTTCTCACCCGCCACGGGCCCGAGGTCGCGTCTCCCTCCAACCCGGACCCGCTCAACATCGGCAACGCGTTCATCGAGATGACGGCGCGGATGATGGCCGATCCGGTGCGCATGGCGCATGCCCAGATGTCGTTGTGGCAGGACTACCTCGGCCTGTGGCAAAACACGGCGGCGCGGATGATGGGGCTCGGTTCCTCCGCGACCGCCGCGCCCGATCGCGGCGATCGCCGGTTCAAGGACGCCGCCTGGTCCGACAACCAGATTTTCGATTTCGTCAAGCAGTCCTACCTGCTGACCTCGCGCTGGCTGCAATCCACGGTGCGCGACGTCGAAGGCATGGACAAACGTACCGCCAAGAAGGTGGATTTCTACACCCGCCAGTTCGTCGAGGCGCTCTCGCCCACCAACTTCGTGATAACCAACCCCGAAGTGCTGCGCGCGACCATGGAATCGGGCGGCGACAACCTGGTCCGCGGGCTCGGCAACCTGCTCACCGACTTGGAGCGCGGCAAAGGGCGACTTGCCATCCGCATGACCGACATGAATGCCTTCGAGGTCGGCAAGAATATCGCCGTCAGCCCGGGCAAGGTCGTCTTCCGCAACGAACTGATCGAGCTGATCCAGTATCAGCCCTCGACCAAGACCGTGCACCGGACTCCGCTCTTGATCGTGCCGCCGTGGATCAACAAGTTCTATATCCTGGATTTGCGCCAGGAGAATTCGTTTATCAAATACGCCGTGGACCAGGGCCACACCGTCTTCATCGTCAGTTGGGTCAATCCCGACGGCAAGCTCGCCGCCAAGACGTTCGACGACTACATGCTCGAAGGCCCGATCGCCGCCCTCGGGGCGATCGAGAAGGCGACCGGCGAAGAAGGCGCCAACGTCATCGGCTACTGCATCGGCGGAACCTTGCTCGCCTGCACGCTCGCCTACATCGCGGCGAAGGGCGACAAGAAACTCGCCGCCCAGGTCAAAAGCGCGACGTTCTTCACCTCGATGGTGGATTTCGAGGACTCCGGCGAGCTCGGCGTCTTCATTGACGAGCAGCAACTCGCCAGCCTCGAAAGCTCCATGAGCAAGTCCGGGTTTCTCGAGGGCACCGAGATGGCCGCGGCTTTCAACATGATGCGCGGAACCGACCTGATCTGGTCGTTCGTCGTCAACAACTACATGCTCGGCAAGGAGCCGTTCCCGTTCGACCTGCTCTACTGGAATTCGGATTCGACGCGGATGCCGGCGGCGATGCACGCTTTCTACCTACGCAAGATGTATCACGAGAACAAGCTCTCGGAGCCGGGCGGCATCGCGCTCGCCAACGTCGCGCTCGACCTCCGCAAGATCAAGGTTCCGTCTTACATCATGGCGACTCGCGAAGACCACATCGCGCCGTGGAAGTCGGCGTACGTCGCGACCCAGCTGTACAGCGGGCCGAAGCGGTTTGTGCTCGCGGCCTCGGGCCACATCGCCGGCGTCATCAACCCGCCGGCGGCGAAGAAGTACTGCTACTGGGACAACGCCAAGCTCCCCAAGGACGCGGACGACTGGATCGCCGGCGCGACGCAACGCGAAGGCTCCTGGTGGCCGGACTGGGACATCTGGGTCAAGGCGTACGCGGGCGGCGAAGTTCCGGCGCGCGCGCCTGGCGAAGGCGGACTCAAGGCGCTCGGCCCGGCGCCCGGCGATTACGTTCGGGCGCGGCTCATCAACTCCTGATCACACCGCCGAGCTTGCGGCGCGCACACGCTCCAAGCGCGGCTCGACGCCGCGGGGTTCGACGCCGCG
>SHWG01000069.1 GCA_009693905.1 Rhodospirillales bacterium
CTCATCACTCGGCTACAAACCGCCGGCCCCAGAGGCTCTACAATGGCCGGATTCGAAACCTGGGCCAGCTTCGCCGGCCACCCCAGCCGTAGCGCCACGGCTGGTCATGCACTAACATTCAACCCGGACCACCCAACGGGGGCTGGCCACGTTTGAAATTCTGAGGCTCGCTATGACGGTCGTACTCGCGTCCTACGATATTCAAGACCCGAAGGACATGTCGGCGCTTAAGGCCGCGCTAGACCGCCACGATGCGCCCAGCATCCGCCGTGTCGCCATCTTCTCCAAATTGAACGGCGAATACGACGATGGGGCGCGCGAGAACGCCAAGGCGGCCGTTGACAAGGTCATCGCGGCGAAGGGAGTGGCCGACCGCACCGAGATGATCACGATCATTGGATGCGAGGGGGCTTCGACGCCGTTCGGCTACGCTTTCATTGATGTTGACGACAAGAGCGTTGCGGTGGGGGACGACAAGCGTCTGGCGATTGGCCTCGGCCACGCCGATCCCGGCGCCGAAGCGGAACTCGACGGTCCGGCCTTTGGCGGGCGCGTCAAGGCGTGTGTGCTCGGTGCAATGCGCGACGCGGGACTGGGTCCTGATGGCGTTGCGACGGTCATCGTTAACGGTCCGCCGGCGACGAGCGGTGATGCCGTTCTTCGAAGCCGCCGCATGCGCGCGGTCGCGGCGCTCGGCGCCGGTGCTGCGATTGGCGAAATTGATGACCGCAGCATCGTCGACGCCGCCATCGTATCCGATACGAGCCTCTATACGAGGCGCGTTCAGACCTTCGTCGGGCCGCAAATCAAACGGATCGAGATTATCGTACTCGGCAATCGCGCCGGGGGGGGCGGCGACCTCGTCGCATATTCGGCCGTCACCACCGATCTGTTCGATGTGCGCGCTGTCAAGGTGATGCTGCGTGAGGCTGGCTTGCAGTTCGACCATGACGGCGAATTCACTGATGGTGACCGCGTCGTTGCGGCCATCCTCAAGGCAGGCGTGGGGCCGGGAGGGACGGTGAACGGCGCGCCAACCGCAATCTTCAATTCGCGCACGCCGCCGGAAAAGCATGTGCGTGCCGCCGCGTCGGGCGTCTATGGTGCGCTGCTAAAAAACACCAGGATCTTTAGCACGATGGACCCCGTGCAGCAGGCGCCATGGGGCGGGTCTCAGTTGTGCTGCGTGATCAAGGCCAAGTGATAGCCAAGTTGGCGGGAAGGCTGGTGATGAAAAGATTAGGTCTAGCTCTTCTAATCGGCGCGACGCTGGCCCTTCCGGCCCGCGCTGCCGACTGGCCGACTCAGCCGGTGACCGTGGTTGTGCCGTTCGGCGCGGGTGGAAACACCGATACGATGGCGCGGCTGGTAACCCAGCGGCTGCAAGAGCGTTTGGGCCAGCCTTTCGTTGTCGACAATCGCGGCGGCGCTGGTGGCGCCATTGCTATGGCGCAGATCGCGCGAGCTCCGGCCGACGGATACACGATTACGTTTGCGGCATCGCCGCAAATCGAGATCGTGCCGTTGCTCCGGCAGGTCAACTACGACCCGGTCAAGGACTTCGTCCCGATCAGCGTGTTTGGTGCGGGGCCGTTCGTGCTGGGCATCAACAAGAGCATCCCAGCGCAGAACCTGGGGGAATTTATCGCCTACGCCAAGCGGCCAGGCACCAAAATCAACTATGGCTCGGGCGGTCCGGGCACGGTGGCGCATCTCGCGGGCGCGCTGTTCGCGCAACGCGCCGGGTTTGAAGCCACCCACGTTCCCTACAAGGGCGGCGGCCAGGCGGTGGGTGACTTCATCTCCGGGCAGACCGAAATGTACTTCGGCAACGCATCCGAGCAGGTCCAGGCCAACGCCACGGGTAAGATCACGATCATCGCGGTATCGAGCGAGCAGCGGATGCCGCAATTTCCCGGCGTGCCGACGATCTCCGAAACCATGCCCGATTTCGTGCTGACATCGTGGAACGGCTTCATGGGGCCGGCGCGCCTGCCGAAGCCCATCGTCGACCTGCTGGCGAAGGAGGTCGCCGAGATTGCGCGTGAACCCGCGATCCAGAAGCGGCTGATGGACCTCGGGATCAGACCGATCGGCAATACGCCGGCGGAATTCGCCGCAACGATCCAAAAGGAAATGCCGTTCTTTGCGGCAGCCGCCAAGGCCGCCGGGCTCGCCCAATAACGCGTTCTCTCGTTCAAGCAGGAAGTGTAAAGAGCAATGTATGATAATCGCGTTCTGATTGCCGGCGGCGGCCCCGTCGGCGCAGTGACGGGCCTGCGACTGGCCCAGCTTGGCATTCCGGTGACGGTGTTCGATCAGCTCGACGAGCCGGCGGAGGATCATCGGGCCGCAACACTTCAGCCGTCCACGCTGGATCTGTTCAAGCCCCTGGGCGTGATCGATCGGGTGCTTGAGCAAGGCCTCGAGTCGCGCATGTTTCAATGGCGCGATCGCGCGACGCAGGAGATTGTCGCGGAATTCGATTACGCGCGTCTCGCTGGGGAGACGGAGTACCCATACGTCATCCAGCTCGAGCAGCACCGCACCGTCTACGCGGCGCTCGAAGCCGCCAAGAAGCATTCGCTGTTCACAATCCATCGTCCGGTTGAAGTGATTTCGGTGGAGCAGGACGCCGAAGGCGTCGAGGCCAAAGTTCGCCACGCGGACGGCAAGACCGAAGTCCATCGCGGCCGCTATCTGATGGGCTGTGACGGCGGCCGCAGCATCGTCCGCAAGGCCACCGGCGTGTCGTTCGAAGGGTTCACCTGGCCCGAGCGCTTCAACATCGTCACCACGACGTATGACTTTAGCCAGCTCGGATTTCGCCTGCGCAATTATTGCGCACACCCCCAACGCTGGGTGTCGTTCATGAAGGTTCCTGGCGAGGACAACAAGGGACTTTGGCGCTGCGTGTTCCCGGCCAAGACCGAGGAGAGTGACGAAGAGGTGATGAGCGACGCCTGGATCCATGCGCGCTTCGCCGAATGCCTATCCTCGGGCGGGCCCTACGAGGTCATCCACCGCAACATGTACAACGTGCATCAGCGCGTCGCGGGAAATTTCCGGAACGGCCGCATCATCCTTGCCGGCGACGCCGCGCACATCAACAACCCGATCGGCGGCATGGGAATGAACAGCGGCTTCCAGGACGGGCTGAACGCGGCGGAAAAGCTCGCGGAGATTTGGAACGGCGCCGATCCCGAGTCGCTGCTCGACCGGTATGACCGGCAACGCCGGCTGACTGCGATCGAGTATGTGCAGGCCCAGTCGATCGCGAACAAGCGCATGCTCGAGGAGCGCGATCCGGCGGCGCGGAAGGCAAATCTCGACAATCTCAGGGCCATCGCGGCCGATCCGGACAAGCATCTCGATTTTGTCCGGCGGAGCTCGCTGATCGCGATGCTCGAGAAGTCGAGGACCATCCAGTAGCCGTTGCGCTTGCGTTTGACCGCCGCGTGAGGGGCAGTGGCGACTGCTGAACTAACACGGTGCGAGTGTACGAGGAGATAGCGCGTGCAGGCAGCAAAGAAGAAAGTGCAGGTTCCATTTCCCGACGTGAAATCGTTCACGGGGTGGCGGAGCGATCCCGCAGGTCCCGCGAAGGGCGGTATCGTCGTGTTGCACGCGGTGTATGGCCTGACCGACCATATCGGCGATGTCTGCGCTCGATGGGCGGACGCCGGCTATGCGGCGGTTGCCCCGGCGCTGTACGACCGACACAAGCCGAATGTCGTCCACCCCTACAGCCGCGCCGGCGCGGATGCCGGCATCGAGTCTTACGCGGCGCTTACGGAAGACGACATATTCGGCTTTATCAAAGCTTGCGTGAAAAGTCTTGGCGATGTCGGCGGTGTCGCATTGTCTGGCTTCTGCACCGGCGGCACCTGGTGCTGGCGGGCCTGTGCTGCGCTCGATCTCACGGCGCAGGTGAATTTCTACGGCAGCCATGTTCCGGCATTCATCGAGCTGAAGCCTCGCTGCCCGACGATCATGCACTACGGCGATTCCGACACTATCGTGCCGATTGGCGAGGTCGAGCGCATCAAGTCACGCCACCCGAACATCGATGTCCACGTCTATCCCGGCGCGGGGCATGCGTTCTTTAACCCGGAACAGGCGACGCATAATGGCGCTGCCGCCGCTCTGGCGTGGCAGCGCTCGCTCGCGTTCATGGAGCAACACGTGGCGTCGAAAAGGCAAGCACCTCGCTTGTAAGCTTGATGTCTCTCGCGGTCGGCGGCACGGAAAGTGCCGAAGGGTTTGTACTGCTTGAACGAACAGATCGGAGGCTGATGTGACACGGTATTTCGCGAGAGCACATGCTCTCTTCGTGCTCGGCGCGCTTGCTTCAGTGCCCGCCGCCGGCAGCGCCAACGCGCTGGATTGGCCAACACGATCCGTCTCGGTGGTCGTGCCAATTGCGGCCGGAGGCAACACCGACATGATGGCACGTATCGGGGCCGAGGGGCTTGCTGAAAAATTTGGCAAGCCGTTTGTCGTCGAGAATCGCTCGAGCGCGGGCGGCGCCGTCGGCGTGTCACAGGTGGCGCGCTCGACTCCGGACGGCTACACGCTGTTGTTCGCCGCTTCAACGATGACCTATCTCACCCCGATGCTTCAAAAGGTCGATTTCGATCCAGACAAGGATCTCACACCCATCACGAACATCGGCACCGGCGCCCAGCTTCTCGGCATCCGCAAGTCTTTGCCGGTGACGAATCTTTCGGAGCTGGTCGCCTATGCAAAGGTCAACCCGGGTAAGCTGAACTGTGTCGTCGTCACGCAAACACTGAGCCACCTGGTGCCGGCGTTGATGTTTGCCCGCGCTGGTGCGGACGTGGTGTTTATCCCGGCTAGAGGCGGCCCGCAGTCGGTTTCCGACCTGATATCGGGGCAGGTCGACATGTATTTTGGAACCGCCTCCGAAATGCTGCCGCACATTGACAGCGACAAGATCAGGCTCATCGCAGTTGCCACAGAAAAGCGCTTGGACGCCGCGCCGAACATTCCGACCGTCGCCGAGAGCTATCCAGGTTTCTCGTTTTCCTCATTCAACGGTTTCTTTGTGCCATCGGGTACGCCGGATGACATCGTTGCGGCTCTCCGTTCAGCGGTGGCGGAGGTTGCGACATCGCCGGCTGTCTCCAAACGCCTCACCGCTCTCGGCATCGTGCCTGGCGGCTTGAGTACCGAACAAATGTTGGCCACGCTTAAGGGCGACCGGCAGCACTTCGAACAGGCAAGCAAAGCGGCAGGCCTCAAAAAGTAGCGATCCACGGCAGTTCGGGTCTGTTGGGCAGGCGCGAACCGGGAATCGGCTTGCGTCCGCAGCCGTGATCGAAGAATTGAAGGCTTGGCGCGTGCGGCAGGCTCAAGAGCTATTGCTGCTCGGCAGCCGCCCGGACGGCAATACGTTCGTGGTCACTCAGGCCGATGTCAGCCCGCTAAAGCCGCGTAGCCTGACACACGAATGGGTGCGGGTGCTTGGCACGTGCTTTCCGCGAGTGTTTTGTCGGAAATCTCCAGTCCTTTCGCTAGCCTGCGGCACAGGGTTGGCTCGATGGCGTCGTCCTCAATGTATCGGCGGTGAACCCGGCCACTCTCTGCTAACATGATCGTCAGCGTCACCGCATCCGCCGATTCAATCGCAGCAAGACCATTGCGGTATTTAATTGTGGCGCCCCGCTGGGACTAATTTGGGGGCTAAACGCTACAGTATTCTATTTTATTAAATTGAAACAATAAGTTATGTGAATCACATGGCGGAGGGAGGGGAACTGGGATCCAACGGTCTCTTAAGTTGAAGTGTCCAAACGCGCACACGGCAGGGGGACTGGGGTCCAACTCGGTTGCTTGATTCCAAAGGGAGAAATCTGGAGGTGTGTGTGGTCTGCACCGTTGCTTCGGCGGCGGGAACGAACCCCGGTTATGCAGCCCGCGACAGCACACATCATGCAGCCGACTCGGTTGCTGCGCGTACCGGCTCGGCGCCAGCACTCGGCTTGGTGTCGGGCGGCTTTTGTCGGAAACGCAAGGTAACCGGCCCGAGCGTAATGAGGTCACCGTCGGTCAGCTCGCTCCGCTCGGCCATGCGCCAATTGACACGCACGCCGCCGCCATGCGTGCGGTTCTCGATAACGAACAAGTAGCGCGTGTCCTGACGCTGGGCCGCGTCCTGCCGTGCGACGCTGTCGTCGAACAGCATCACGTTGCTGGCGCTGGCGGTCCCGATCTGCGCTTCTGGCGCATAGATCGGATGCAGGGTGCCGTCGTGCATGTCCTGCAGCAGGGCAAGCGCGTTAGGCGGCACAGCGGCGTCCTCGAAGATCGCGGCAGGGGAACGCAAGGAGGTGCCGACGGTGCCAGCTCCGTAGACGCGGGCGCCGACTGCGCGATGTCCTCGCTTGCGTAATTCTCGTCATTGGCCACGCGCCTGCGCCGTCGTACGATCAGCACCGCCGCACCGGCAGCCAACGTAAGTGCAACGCCGCCGGCGCCGGCGAGCGCAAGCGGCTGGTGCTCAACGGGGTGGCTGAGCGTATCGATTGGGCCCGCGATCGGCGCCACCAGTTCAAGCGAGCGCGCTCGGGCGCGCCGAGCCTGCGAGTGGGAAAGGCTTTGCCAGACTGGGAGTCGCATGTGCAACTATCGCGAGGCCGCAACCAGTTCGTCTGCCGCAGCAGGAAGCCGAATTTGAGAGCCGCGCAAACCCAGATTTCCCCGCAAGGTCGTACTTTCGTATTCGGTCCGGAAAATCTTTCGACGCTGCAGTTCCGGGATGACCCGTTCGACGAAGTCATTCAGGCCGTCTGGGAAATACGGCACGATGACATTGAAACCGTCAGCGGCGTCGGCCTCGACCCACTCCTGCATGCGATCGGCGATTTGGCTCGGCGTGCCAACCACCTCGAGGTGCCCGCGCGCCCCGGCGAACCGTTCGTAAAGCTGACGAATGGTGAGATTGTCCCGCTTCGCCATCGCCACTAGCACCTCCGAGCGGCTGCCAATGACGTCATTCTTGGGAAGCTCAGGCAACGGGCCGTCGAGCGGATAGCCGCGAAGATCAAACCCGATCCGCGTCGACAGCAATCCGAGGCCGACGTCCGGGTGAATGTAACTCTGCATGCGGTCGAATTTACTTTTCGCTTCGTCCTCGGTTTGGCCGACGGTGACCGACAGACCCGGCAGGATCTTTAGCTCGTCGGGGTCGCGGCCGAACTTTGCCATGCGGCCTTTCACATTAGCGTAGAAGGCTATTCCTCCTTCCAATGTGGATTGAGCGGCAAACACGACCTCGGCGGTTTCGGCCGCGAGCTCCATCCCGCCCTCCGATGCTCCGGCTTGGACCAGCACAGGCTGGCCTTGCGGCGAGCGCGCGACATTCAGCGGGCCCCTCACGCGGAAGTACGTTCCATCGTGATCGAGGACGTGCATTTTGCTGCGATCGAAAAACAGGCCGGAGGCGCGATCGCGCAGGAAGGCGTCGTCTTCCCAGCTATGCCAAAGACCGTTGACAACCTGGGCGAACTCGCGCGCGCGCCGGTAACGCTCGATCTTGGGCGGATGGCTTATACGGCCGAAATTGTCGGCCTCGGTCGCATTATCGGACGTGATCAGATTCCAGCCGGCGCGGCCGCCGCTGACAAGATCGAGCGAGGCAAATTTCCGCGCGAGCGAGTAGGGCTCCTCGTAGGAGGTTGTCGCCGTGCAAACCAGCCCGATGTTCTTGGTGAGCGGCGCGAGGGCCGACAGCAGCGTGAACGGCTCGATCCAGGCCACGTAGTGGGTGTGGTGGAGACCCTCCTGCTGCGCCGTCCATGCCGTGACCGAATCGGCGGAAAACAGCATGTCGAAGCGACCGCGTTCGGCCGTCCGGGCCATTTCCACGAAGCGCTGGAAATTGACACCGGCATCCACGTGGGAATTGGGATGCAGCCAAGCGGCCACATGGTGACCGACAGGCCGGATGAAGAGGCCGAGCTTCATTTGCCTCGTTCTCTGGGACATCTCGATTCCCCTTCGCCCGGATGGGCACTCCGTTTGCGAAGCCTTGGGCGTGGATTCAGTTCAGTTTGATGCCCATCGTCTTCACCACCTTCGCCCACTTTGCCGTATCGTCTGCGATAAATTTTCCGAAGTCTCCGGGCGTGCCTGGAACTAGCGTGTTGCCGAGATCGGTCAGCCGCGCCATGATCTGCGGATCCGCAAGCCCCGCGTTGATCTCCTTATTGAGTTTGGTGATGATCTCGACCGGGGTGCTTTTCGGAGCGCAGATGCCGCCCCAGCTGCTGGCCTCAAAGCCCGGCACGAATTCGCCCACCGCCGGAACATCCGGAAGCGCCGCCGAGCGAGCGGCGGTGGTCACGGCCAGCGCGCGCAGCCCGCCGGCTTTGATCTGCGACAGCGACGCGGTCAGGATGCCGAAGACCACGTCGACCTGTCCGCCGAGCAGACCGGTAATGAACTGTGCCCCGCGATAGGGCACGTGCAGCAGCTTGACGCCGGTCATCATCATGAACAACTCGCCACCGATGTGGGTGATCGTCCCGGTGCCGCCCGATGCCATATTGATCTTGCTGGGATGGGCCTTCGCGTAGCTGATGAACTCCGCCACCGTCTTGGCTGGAAACGATGGATTGACGAGCATCACAAGGGGGATGCGGCCTATACTCGCCACCGGCGCGATGTCGCGGATGAAATTGAAGTTGAGCTTGTCGTAAGCCGCCGCGCCGATGGTCGCGGACGGATCGGCCATGAGGAGCGTGTGGCCGTCTGGCGCCGCCGTCACCACGGCTTCGGTGCCCAGATTGCCGCCGGCACCGGGCCGGTTCTCGACGACGAACTGCTGGCCGAGGCATTCCGAAAGCCATTGCGCCAGCACGCGTGAGACGATGTCGGCCGTACCGCCCGCCGGGTAGCCCACGATGATGCGGACCGGCCGGGTGGGGTAGTCGGCCGCAAACCCGGCGCGTGAAGCGAGCGGAAGAGCTGCTGCGGTCGCGGCAAACCGTAAGAAGCATCTGCGAGTTTGCATTATGTCAGCGCCCCATCAGTTTGAGCCTCTCTGCGAACAGGGTATCGCCCGTCCGACACCTGTCAATCCAGCCTGCCCGCCGGCTTTTGCATGCCTGCAGCGCGCCGCCGCAGGTGGGCCAACTTCGCCGCTTGCGGGCAGTTTAGAGCCGGGCTGGAAGTTCTAATCCGCCGCAAACGATGGGGAATGGCCGATACCTTCAAACATGGAGCCGCGCGCTGAACTCGCCGAAAGATTTTGTAACAGGGGGCACTGCGCGCAAAGAACGCGTCGATTTCGCCGCAGGAACAGGTTCCCGTTTCAAACCTAAGAGAAACTCGATGATTTTTTTCAATCGACCCGTGTCCGATGAGTGCCCCGTAGCAACCTGATGCCTTCAGGTGTGGTTCCTAGTCCTTCCATTGAGTCCGCGCCCACGCCAACAGATTTTGCGCTCGCGCTTCCACCGCATTTCTATTCCACTTATTATTTTCGATCAGTTTTGCGGCTTCATTTTCGTTTGGCTTTCTTTTTTGAGCGAGAAACGTTCTGCAACAGGCCGAGGTATTGTCGGCAGATTGGGCGGCGTGATCCAGTCGAAGATTGAGTTGTCGCGACCAGCGGAACGGGACATGAGCCAAGCCTCTTAGCTGGCATTGTATTTGACAAGCTTGGCAATCGGATGAGTCCAACGCATGCTAACAAACGGGGCGTTCGCTATCGGTATTATGTCTCGCGGCCACTACTGAACGGTTCGACCAAGGGCGAACAAGAGGGGCAGCGCGTTCCAGCACTGGCATTGGAATCGCTTGTGTCGCGTCGTCTCCGTGACCAACTCGCAAACCAAGTTGCCTTTCTGGATGTCGTTCAGAATTTCACCTCTGATCCGGCGATTCAGAAACGCCTTCTCGAACACGCGAATGTCTTATTTGAAGATGACGGCGACATTGGCGCGCGTCTTCGTGCATTCGTGCGAACAGTTGCGGTGCGTATCCAGGTCCATTCGGATCGTATCGATATCAGTTTTGATTGTAGCCTTGTCTGCCAATGGCTTGATGGAACGATCAACGAATCTGAGTCAGTGAATAACGCAACGTCCCATCG
>SHWG01000070.1 GCA_009693905.1 Rhodospirillales bacterium
TCGCCCTCGTCCACGACATACATACTCGCGCCTCGCCCCCCCTTCGCTGCAAGACCTCCTTCCGAACGGGTTGCCAGGGACCGAGACCGCCGCCATAATTCGGCCCCTCTTTGAACTCAACTCCAAGGTCTCCGGAGAACACCGACCATGAATATTCTCAAAAACGTCCTGGCCGGCGTGGCGACCGCCGCCGCCCTCGCCTTCGGCGGCGCGAGCGTCCGGGCTTCCGAGGAAGGCGACAAGATATTCCGCACCAAGTGTCTGGTCTGCCACACCATGGAAAAAGGCAAGCACAAGGTCGGCCCGTCGCTGGCCGGAGTTTACGGCCGCCAGGCGGGCACGTCGGAAGGCTTCACCCGCTATGTTGGCCTCAAGGGCGCGGACTATAAATGGGACAAGGCGTCGCTCGACCAGTACCTGACCGATCCGGAAGCCTTCGTGAAGACCAAAGGAGCCCCGCGCAGCGCGATGGACAGAAAGCTCCCGAACGCCAAGGAGCGCCAAGAAGTGATCGAGTACCTGGAGAAGGGAAAATAATCGGGCGCGCTTGGATTCCATGAACATCAAGGACCACATCCGCTCGATTCCGGATTTCCCCAAGCCGGGCATTCTTTTTTACGACATCTCGACGCTGCTCGCCCACCCCGACGCCTGGCAGGTAACCATGGGCCGGATGGCGAAGCTGATCGGCCGCCACCAGCCCGATATTCTCGCCGGGATCGAATCGCGGGGGTTTCTCATCGCCGCGCCGCTCGCCCTCAAGCTCGGGCTCGGATTCATCATGGTCCGCAAGAAGGGCAAGCTGCCCGGCCGAACCATCCGCCACGAATACGCCCTCGAATACGGCACCGATACCGTCGAGATCCAGCACGACGCGATCCGCAAGGGCGAGCGCGTGGTCGTGCTCGACGATCTGCTCGCGACCGGCGGTACGCTCAACGCCGCCGCCGAGCTTCTGTGCAAAGTTGGCGCCGAGGTGGTCGGCGCGGCCTGCCTGATCGAGCTTGCGTTCCTCAACGGCCGCTCGAAGCTTTCGATTCCGTTCGATTCCCTGGTCGTTTACGACCAGTAGCGGCGGCGATCTTCGCCGCCTTTTTCATCACGCTCGGCAGCGCGAGCCGATCCAGTTCCGCGACCGGCCACCAGCTGAAACTCCGGACGGCGCCGCCCCGGACCCGAGCCCGAACCACCCGCGCTTCCAAAGCGAAGTGGGTGAATGCGTGGCGAAACGAAGGGCTCAAAGGTCGCCATGCGCCTTGCGCCGGGGCGTGGCGCGGCGCCTCCCCGTCCGTCCACGGCTTCGCGCGCCAAGGGGTCGAGGGAAACTCCATCATCCCGCCCAAGAGGCCCCGTTCGGGGCGGCGGCGGACCAGCACCCGGCCGAGGCCATCCTCGGCCCAGAACACGACGGCGTGGCGGGTCGGGCGCTGGGGCCGGGGTTTCTTGGCCGGAAATTCTTCCGGCCGACCAAGCGCCCGCGCGCGGCAAGCGGATCCCCACGGGCACGCCTCGCAGCGGGGCTTGCGGGGCGTGCACACCGTCGCGCCCAGATCCATCAGCGCCTCGGCGAAATCGCCGGGATGTCGCGCGGGCTTAACGTCGTGCGAATGCACGCCTACCGGCGTGACGCGCGCTTCAAAAGATGCGCCCCTCTCGGGGCGCGCCGGAAGCATCGCCCGGGCGCGGACAAACAACGCCGCCCGTCCCTCGGGCAGGCGCGTCCGTAATCCGTGGAGCCGGGCGATCACGCGCGCGACGTTGCCGTCCACCGGCACCGTCCTCCGTCCGAAGGCGATGGCGGCGACGGCGGCGGCCGTGTACGGCCCGACGCCGGGCAAGCGGGCGAGTCCCGCTTCGTCGTCGGGAAAGCGTCCGCCCAAGGTTTCGGCGACCAGGCTCGCGGCGCGGTGCAAATTGCGCGCCCGGGCGTAATAGCCGAGCCCTTGCCAGGCGTGGAGCACGTCGTCCAGCGAAGCCCGGGCGAGCGCGCCCACCGTCGGCCAGCGCGCGAGAAAGCGCTCGTAATAGGGCCCGACCGTGGCGACGCCGGTCTGCTGGAGCATGATTTCGCTCAGCCAGACGCGGTAGGGATCGGGGTGCCGGCCGCGCCCCTCGCGCCAGGGAAGCCGCCGCCGCGCCCGGCCGTACCAGGCAAGCAAGCGCCGGCCGAGGGCCTTGGGCGAACGGGACACAGGAGTTGTCATAGCCGCCGACGTTGCCGGAACCGAACGACGGGGTCTACCATGATGGACGCTCCCATCCACCGAGACGGACCGCCATGACCTCGACCCCCGTCCGCGCGCGCACCGGCAAAACCGCGACGCTGAACACCCTGGTCCGGCGCCTGACCCGGCCGCTGTTCGGCAAGCGGGGCTTCGCCGACGGGCACGTCGTCGCCGACTGGGCCGAAATCGTGGGCCCGCTGCTCGCGCGCTCCTGCCTGCCTCTCAAGATCGTCTATCCTCAAGGGGCGCGGACCGACGGCACGCTCCATCTCAAGGTCGCCTCGGGCGGGCTCGCGACCGAGATCCAGCACGTCGAGCCCATTTTGATCGAGCGGATCAACGGCCATTTCGGCTATCGAGCCGTAGTCCGGCTGCGGCTGGTCCAGGGCCCTCTGCCCCCGCCCCCGCCCGCGCCGGAGCCGCCCGCACCCCTCGGGCCCGAGGCCGAAGCGAGACTTAAGCGCACCCTCGAAGGGGTCGGGGACCCCGCCTTGCGAACGCGGCTTGAAGCGCTTGGCCGCTCGGTTCTCGCCGCCCGTCAGAGCAAGGCAAAAACCCCGGAAAATGGCTGAGCGCGCCTTGAAAGGATTGGACTTTTTGCCGGGGGGAAGACTATAGTCCCCCTACATATAGTGTCCTGGGAGAGCTAAGTGACACGAAAGATTGTGTTTTACACGCTTTTGGCGTTCCTCGCCTGGGCCGGCCCGGCGGCGGCGGCCATCGCCTCCCTCCAAGACGCCCTGGCCGAGCGGGTGCTCGGACGCTCGGACGCGCCGGTGACCATCGTCGAGTACGCTTCGCTCGGCTGCTCCCATTGCGCCAGTTTCCACAAGGACACGTTGCCCCGGATCAAGGCCGAGTATCTGGACACCGGCCGTGCGCGGCTCGTTTTCACCGATTTTCCCTTCGGCGGGCCGGCGCTCGCCGCATCCATGGTCGCGCGCTGCGCGCCGAAAGAATCCTTTTTCGGATTGATCGAGCTGTTCTTCCGCGAACAAGAGCACTGGCTGCGCGCCCGCGAGCCGATCAAGGAGATCGAGCGGATCGCGCGCTTCGGCGGCATGACCGAACAGGACGTCCAGGCGTGCCTCGAATTCCAGCCCTTGCTCGCGGGCGTGCGCGAGCGGGCCGAGGCGGCGAGCCGCCAGCACGGCATCAATTCCACGCCCACCTTCCTGATCGAGGGCACGCTGATCGTCGGCGCGCAGCCTTACGAGGCGTTCCGCGACGCGATAGAAGCCACCCTCAAGAAAAAAGCGAAATAGCGAGGACCGCCGCCCCGTGCTGCATTTCAACCGCCTCCGCGTCGTCGGATTCAAGTCGTTCGTCGAACCGACCGATCTTCTGATCGAGCCCGGACTCACCGGGGTCGTCGGCCCCAACGGCTGCGGCAAGTCGAACCTGGTCGAGGCGCTCCGCTGGGTCATGGGCGAAACTTCGCCCAAGCAGATGCGCGGCGGCGAGATGGACGATGTTATTTTCGGCGGCACCGCTTCGCGGCCGGGCCGCAACATCGCCGAAGTCTCGCTTCTGCTCGACAATTCCGCCCGCGCCGCGCCGGCGCAATTCAACGACGTCGAGACCCTCGAGGTCGCCCGCCGGATCGAGCGCGGCGAAGGCTCCGTCTATCGCGTCAACGGCCGTGACGTGCGCGCCCGCGACGTCCAGATCCTGTTCGCCGATTCCGCCACCGGTGCGCGCTCGACCGCGCTGGTGAGCCAGGGCCGGATCGGCGCATTGATCGCCGCCAAGCCCTCGGACCGGCGCCTGCTGCTCGAGGAGGCCGCCGGCATCACCGGTCTGCATTCGCGCCGGCACGAGGCGGAGATCCGGCTGCGCGCCGCCGAGGCCAACCTCAAGCGCGCGGACGACGTTTTGCAGACGCTCGACGCCCAGCTCCAAAACCTGAAAAAACAGACGCGCCAGACCGCGCGTTATCGCAACCTGAGTCAACTGATCCGCACCGCCGACGCGACCTATTTCTATCTGCGCTGGCGTTCGGCGGACGCCGAACTCGACGAAGGCAAGTGGCGCCTCGCGTCCGCCGAAACCGAGGTCGTCGAGCGCACCCGCGCCGCCGCCGAGGCCGCCACCGCTCAAGCCGAACAGGCCGCGCTCCTGCCGGCGCTGCGTCAAGCCGAAGCCGATGGCGCGGCCGAGTTGCAACGCCTGATCATCGCCCGCGAGCAGTTGGAAGCCGAGGAGCGCCGCCTCGAAGAGCAGCGGCGCGAGATCGAGACCCGCCTCGCCCACATCGGCCAGGATACCGAACGCGAAGAAGGCCTCCGCACCGAAGCCCGCGAGGCTGTCCGGCGTTTGGCCGAGGAGCGCGCGGCGATCGCATCCGCCCGCGCCGGCGAAACCGCGGCAGGGGCCGAGGCCGAGAATCTTCTCCGCGCCGCCACCTCGGCCGTCGCCGCCGGGGACGCGAAACTCGCCGATCTCACCCGCGCGGTCGCCGAGGCCGAAGCCCGGCGCGAAGCTTTGACGCGCGCCGCGGCCGAGCTCGAAGAACGCATCGCCCGTCTCGCGGCGCGGGCCCAGGAACTCGCGGACATCAGCGCCCGCATCGAGGCCGAAGCGGTTGCCGCCGCGGCTGTCGCCGCCGCCGAGGCGGATTCCGATCGCACCGGCACGGCGCTGCAATCCGCCCGCGCCGCCGCCGCCGCCGCCGAGTCCGCCCGGGAACCCGCCGAAGCCGTCCGCGCCCGGGCCGAGGAGGCGGAACGCGCGGCGCAAACCGCGCTCGCCAAGACCGAAGCCGAGGAAGCGGCGCTCGCGCGCCTGCTCGAGGCCGGCGCCGCCGACCAATGGCCGCCGCTGATCGACGCCATCACCGTGGACGTGGGCCATGAGGCCGCGCTCGGCGCCGCGCTCGGCGAGGACCTATCCGCGCCCACCGACGAGGCCGCGCCGGTGCGCTGGCGCACGCTCCCGCCGGTTACCGATGCGCCGGCATTGCCCGCCGGCGCCGAGCCCTTGAGCCGGTTCGTCCGCGCCCCCGAGGCGCTCGCCCGCCGGCTCGCCCAGATCGGCGTCGTCGCCAACGCCGACGAGGGCCGCGCGCTTTCCGCTCGGCTCCACGTCGGCCAGCGATTGGTGAGCCGCGACGGCGGTCTCTGGCGCTGGGACGGCTATACCGCGGCCGCCGGCGCGCCGATGCCGGCCGCGATCCGGCTCGAACAGCGCAACCGGCTGAAGGCGGTGCGCGCGACGCTCGCCGAAATTCGCGCCGCTTTCACCGCCGCCCAGAGCGAAGCCGATGCCGCCCGCGCGAGGGCGATGGCCGCCGCCCAATCCGAGCGCGACGCCCGGGCCGCGCTTCAGGCCGCCGAGGCCGCGCACGGCCAGGCTCGCGATGCCGCCTTGGAGCTACACCAGAAAACCGCCGAGCAAAGCTCGCGCCGGGCCGCGCTCGCCGATCAGACCCGCGCGGTCGAGGACGATCTCGCCGAGGCCCGCGGCAGGGCCAAGCGCCAAGCCGAGGGAATCGCCGCCCTGCCGGATCCCGGAGCCGCGCGCGCCGGGCTCGAACTATTGCGCGCGGAACTCGCGCGCGCCCGTATCGAGGAGCGCCGGCACCAGACAGCGTGCGACGCGCTTCGCCGCGCCGCCGCCGAGCGCCTGCGCCGGCTCGACGACATCACCCGCGAGATGGTTTCGTGGGAGAGCCGAGAGAACAAAGCCGCCGAGCAGATCGCCGAACTGGCGCTGCGGCGGACCGCGGCCGAGGACGAGCAGGCCCGCCTCGCCGATCGCCCGGCGGAAATCGCCGCGCAACGCCGCTCGGTGATGAGCGCGATCGAGACATCCGAAATCCGCCGGCGCGCCGCCGCCGACCGGCTCGCGCTCGCCGAGAACGCGCTCGACGTGGCCGACACGGCGCTGCGCGCGGCGGAAAGCAGCTTGGCCACCGGCCGCGAAGATCGTGTCCGCGCCGAAGGCCTGCTCGAGCAGGCCAAGATCACCGCTCACGCGCTGATCGAACGCATCACCGAGAAGCTCGACGCTCCGCCCGAGCGGCTCGCCGAGATCGCCGAGATCGAGGAGGGCGACGCGCTCCCCGATTTGGCCGAGGTCGAGAAGAAGATCGAGCGACTCCAGCGCGAACGCGAAACCATGGGGCCGGTCAACCTGCGCGCCGAGCAGGAGTCCGACGATCTGGCCCGGCAGATCGAGACCATGCGGACCGAACGCGCCGACCTGGTCGCGGCGATCGAAAAGCTGCGCCGGGCCATCCAGGAATTGAACAGCGAGGGGCGCGAGCGGCTGCTCAAGTCCTTCCACGAGGTCGACAAGCATTTCCAGAAGTTGTTCACGCAACTGTTCGGCGGCGGACGCGCGCATCTCGCCCTGGTCGAATCGGACGATCCGCTCGAAGCCGGCCTCGAGGTGATGGCTAGCCCGCCCGGCAAGCGCCTCCAGGTGTTGTCGTTGCTTTCGGGCGGCGAGCAGGCGCTGACCGCGCTGGCGCTTCTGTTCGGCGTCTTCCTCACCAACCCGGCCCCGATCTGCGTGCTCGACGAGGTGGACGCGCCGCTCGACGACGCCAACGTCGACCGCTTCTGCTCGCTGCTCGAGGAAATCGCGCGCGCCGGCGGCACCCGCTTCCTGGTGGTAACCCATCACCGCATGACCATGGCGCGCATGGACCGGCTGTTCGGCGTGACCATGCAGGAGCGCGGCATTTCCCAGCTCGTCTCGGTCGATTTGCAGAAGGCCGAGGAACTGCGCGACTCGGTCCTCGCCGCCTGATTTTTCGTCCGGCGCAAGCGCGGCTTAAAATCGGTTATTCGCGAGCGAAAACAGTCTCCTCGCGCGCGGCTCTGGCGCCTTGACAGGGCCTCAAGGCCAAGCCTACTTTTCGCGCCGGTTGGGCGTGGAGTCCCCGGGGAGCGGGTTGATGGGCGACGATAACAACCCAGGTGCGCTCCGCGAGCTCGAAACCCGCCTCGCCCGTGCGCGCGCGGGCGAGACCCTCGGCGCGGATCGGCCCGAGCCCGGAGCCGAGCCGCCCAAGACGGCGCTCGGCGTCGCGATGCGCGTCAGCGTCGAGCTGGTGGCGGCGGTGGCGGTCGGGGTCGCGATCGGGTGGCTGATCGACGCGGGGTTGGATACGGGCCCCTGGGGGCTGGTTGTTTTCGTGTTCTTGGGCGGCATCGCCGGGATTCTGAACGTCTATAAGCTGGCAAAGGGCCTTAGTTCAGGTCCCGGCTACCGCCGAAACGACGACACGGATAAATAAGGACGGCCGACGTGGCGCAAGCGAGTCCCCTTGCCCAGTTCGAAATCAAGCCGCTGATCCCGATCAAGCTCGGGGGGCTCGATCTGTCCTTCACCAACTCGGCGCTGTTCATGACTCTGACGCTGATGGCCGTGGTCGCCTTCCTGGTGCTCGGGATGCGCCGCCGCGCGCTCGTGCCCGGACGCTGGCAATCCATGGTCGAGCTGTCCTACGGCTTCGTCGGCAACCTGATCCGCGACACGATCGGGCCCGAGGGGCGATCCTATTTTCCCCTCGTGTTCACCATCTTCATGTTCGTCCTGTTCGGCAACATGTTGGGCATGATGCCCTATAGCTTCACCTTCACCAGCCACATCGCGGTCACGTTCGCGATGGCGAGCGTGATCTTCATCGGCGTCACGATTCTCGGCTTCGCCAAGCACGGCGCGCACTTCTTCTCTTTTTTCCTGCCGCCGGGGGCGCCCATGTTCATCGCGCCGCTCTTGATCGTGATCGAGATCATTTCGTACCTGTCGCGCCCGATCAGCCTCTCGGTGCGGCTGTTCGCCAACATGCTCGCCGGCCACACGCTGCTCAAGGTCTTCGCCGGGTTCATCGTCTCGCTCGGCGCTTTCGGCGTCGTGCCGCTCGCGTTCGTGGTCGCGCTGACCGGGCTCGAATTCGTGATCGCGTTTCTGCAGGCGTTCGTGTTCACGATTCTCACCTGTCTCTACATCAACGACGCGCTGCACCTGCACTGAGTTTTCCGCAACGATCTCCGCAACGAAAGGAACGACATCATGGAAATCCAAGCCGCCAAGCTCCTCGGCGCCGGCCTCGCCGTCATCGGCGTGATCGGGTCCGGAATCGGCATCGGCAACATCTTCGCCGCCTTCATCCAGGCGGTGGGGCGCAACCCGTCGGCCCAGGCCGCGGTCTTCCCCATGACCATGCTCGGCTTCGCCCTGGTCGAGGCGATCGCGCTGTTCGCGCTCGTGATCGCGCTGGTGATCCTGTTCGGCTGACGCACACGATTCGCCAGGGATAATTCCCATGCCGCAATTCGACGCCAGCACGTTCGCCTCCCAGATTTTCTGGCTCGCGGTCACCTTCGTCGCGCTCTATTTCGTCATGGCGCGCGTGGTGGTGCCGCGCATCGCCGAAGTTCTGGAAGCGCGGCGGCGGCGAATCGAGACCAATCTCGAAAAGGCCGCGGCCTTGAAGAAAGACGCGGCCGCCGCGCTCGCGGCCTACGAAAAAGCGATCGGCGTCGCCAGCGAGCAGGCCCGCGGCCTGATCGCAGAGGCGGGCGCGCGCATCGCCGAAACCGCCGCCCGCCAGGAGGCCGAGACCGCGCGAAAACTCGCGCTGCAAATCGCCCAAAGCGAGGCCGGGATCGCGCGCGCGGTGAGCGCGGCCATGGCCGGCGTGCGCGGGGCCGCGGCTGAGGCCGCCGCCGACGTCGCGCACCGCCTGGTCGGCGAGCAGCCCGATCGCGCCCAGGCCGAGAAGGCCGTCGACGCGGCGCTCAAATCGGGCGTCTGAACGGGAGCGCGGCGATGAACATTTTCCACGATCCGACCTTCTGGGTGGCGATTTCGCTCTTGATCTTCGTAGCACTCGTCTATCGACCCATCGCCAAGGCCTTGCCGAAGGCGCTGGATGCCCGCGCCGACAAGATCCGCGCCGAGATCGAAGAGGCGGAAAAACTTCGCGCCGAGGCCCAGGACTTGCTCGCCCAGTATCAGCGCCAGCAGCGCGAAGTCGCCGCCGAGGCCGAGACGGTCGTCCGCCGCGCCCGCGAGGAAACCAACCGGATGGCCGAGGAAGGCCATGCGCGGCTCGAAGCCGCCCTCAAGCGCCGGGAAAAGACGGCGTTGGAGCGCATCCGCCGCGCCGAGGAACAGGCGATGGCGACGGTCAGGGCGCGCACCGTCGATCTCGCCATCGCCGCGGCCCGGACCCTCTTGGCCGAGCGGCTCACGGCGGCCAAGGGCGACGCGCTGATCGACCAGGCGATCAAGGAATTGCCCGCCAAGCTGCACTAAGGCGGGCGAGCGCGCGGGCTTAACCCCGCGCGCATCACAAAAGATGCGCCCCTCCCGGGGCGCGTGGGACCTATCGAACGACCGTTCGGCCAACGGACGGCTCTCACCACCGCCCCAAATTTCCCAGGGGGCAATTGCAAGGGCGCGGACGGGAATCCCCCGCCGCGCCCGTTTTGTTTTTTGTTTAAGCGGCCTTTTTCCGCGCGCGCGGGCGGATCTTGGCGGCGATGGCCGCGCCGAGGCGGTCGCGGGCGGATTCGAGATCGTGGGTCGCCTGCATGCCGATCCAAAACTCGGCCGATGTGCCGAAATAGCGGGCGAGACGGAGCGCCGTGTCCGGCGTCACCGCGCGTTTCGCCCGCACGATCTCGCTGATCCGGATTTGCGGAATGCCGAGCGCCTTGGCGAGGGCGTACTGACTGAGCCCCATCGGCTTCAAGAAATCCTCGC
>SHWG01000071.1 GCA_009693905.1 Rhodospirillales bacterium
GAACCATGACCTCGGGCCTCGCGCGCAAGTACGCCAAACGCTATTACGCCGCGCTCGCCGTGCTCGCGGCCTGCTTCGCGGCGATCGCCGCGACGACCGATTTCAGAACCCTGACGTCCGCCGGATAGACTCCGAGCCCTCGCGATCCAGGCGGTAAAGAATCCGGTCAGGACCCGGGTCGGGTTACCGCCGGTCTTGCGAATATTTTCGAATAGGAAACCGAAAGTCGCTGGGCCGCCCGATGTCGCCGTCCTGGTCTCGCTCGCCATGTCGCCCCCCATCCCGCCGGCGAAGGCCAGCGCCCGGAAAAGCCTAGACCTAAGCCGCGAAAAATAGTGTGAAGTGCTTCACACTTCAGCGTAGATCGGTTAGGATGGCCGCGACCCGCCGGAGGGGCGATCGCCGCCCGGTTTCAAGGGCTTAATCGGTCCCTGTCGGCAGGGACCCGAAGCGGGGGAATCATGCCGCACCGAAGCTGGGAGTCCCGGCGCGCGACCGTCGCGACCAATTTCCTGTTCGCCAACCTGACCGCCGCCGAACTCGACAAGGTGCTGGCGCTCGCCCGCGTCACCCGCTACGCGCCGCGCGCGACCATCTGGCGCAAGGGCGATGCCGGCAACGGCATGATGGCCGTGCTCTCCGGTCACGTGAAGCTCGGCGCGCTGGTGGCGAACGGCCGTGAATTCGCCTTCGGCATCGTCAAGCCAGGCGAGATATTCGGCGAAATCGCGCTGCTCGACGGCCAGGAGCGCGCCGTGGACGCGACCGCCCTCGACACCTGCGAAATCCTGTTCGTCGATCGGCGCGATTTCATCCCCTTCCTCGCCGACCATCCCGACATCTCGATCCGGCTCATGACCGCGCTCTGCGCCCGGCTCCGGCGCACCAGCCAGATGGTCGAGGATTCCGCGCTCGGTCTGTCGCCCAAGCTGGCGCGCAATCTGCTTCATCTCGCCGATTGCCACGGCCAACCGGCGGCGGGCGGCGGTCTACACATCAGCCTCCGGCTCTCCCAACGCGAACTCGGGGGGCTAATCGGAATCTCGCGCGAAAGCGTCAATAAACAACTCGGCCGGTGGCGGCGCCAAGGTCTGATTACCGTCGGTCGGCGGACCATCGTCATCCGCGATTTCGACAGCTTTCAGCGCATGGCCGATTTGGCGCGGACGATCAACTGAACTTCAACGGCCGCGCCGGGAAGGCTTTGCCCGCGTGAACACCGCCACCAATTCGAGGTGGGCGGAATAGCGAAACTGGTCCACCGGCGTGACGTGGTCGAGCCGCCAGCCGCCATCGGCGAGGATGCGGGCGTCGCGCGCGAAGGTGGCCGGGTTGCACGACACCATGACCGCGCGGGTCGGGCCTTCGGCGCGGGCGAGGATCTGGCATTGCGCCTTGGCTCCGGTGCGGGGCGGGTCGAGCACGACTCCGTCCAGGTCGCGAAACTCGTCGGCGAGCAACGGCCGCCGATCCAGATCCCGGATCTCGACCGATAGCTTGCCCGAGAGGCCGGCGCGGTTCGCGGCGTGGCGGAGCGCGAGCCCGAGCGCGGGATCGCGCTCGAACGCGGCCGTCTTCCAGCGCGAACCGCCCCAGGCGGCGGCGAGCGCGAACGCGAACGTGCCGATCCCGGCGAAGAGCTCGGCGACGCGCGCTGCTTTGCCCATTCCTTCCGTCACCAGCCGTTGTAATGTCGCCTCGCCCCAGGCGCTCGGCTGGAGAAACCCGCCCGGAGGAAAATCCACGCTGGCGCCGGCGAGGGAAATTCGGCACGGCTCGTGTTGGACGATGACGTCGGGCGCGGCGTTTTCGTCTTTGGTCGTGCGCTCCGCGCGCGCAAGCCCGCCGGCCGCGCGCCAGGAAACGCGGGCGATGCGGTGCGCCCGGGCGATGGCGGCGATGCGCTCGCCCGCATGGCGCCCGGGCGGGCGCGGCGCGACGATCAGAACGTCCATCGCGGCGGCGGGCGAATCCCCGCCGCCAGTAAATATTTGCCGCGAGGATTCGCTCGCGGCGGCGAGGCCCGCCTTCGCGAAGTTTGCTTCGCCGGGCGAAGAAAGGTCCGTCACCGCCGCCTGGCCGCGTTCGTTATCGCCGAGAAAAGCCCCCATCAACTCCGGCAAAGCCCCGAGCAGGCGGTCGAACGCCGGAGTGAGCAACAAGCAGCGCCCGATGGGAATGATTTTGTGCGTGGCGCGGGCATTAAATCCGACCGTAACCGCGCCGTCCCGATTCTCCCCGGTGAACATGGCGCGCCGGCGCAAAGCGAGCGGGTCGTCGGGCTCGGGCGCCCGCATCGGCCGGATTTCCGCGGCCATGCCGTGGCGCGCGGGCTTAACCCCGCGCGCGCTAAATGTTGCGCCCCTATCGGGGCGACCGAGTACCGCGCCGATCAACCCTTCCTTCCAGCGGGAATAAACGTCGGGCGCCAGGTGTTGCAGCGCGCAGCCGCCGCAGGCGCCGAAATAGGGACACGGCGGCAGGCGACGGGTTTCGCCCGCCCGCACCAGGTTCATCAGGCGGCCGGCGACGCCGTCGCCGCGCGGTCCCTCGATCAAAATGTCGGCTTCGTCACCGGGCGCGGCGAGCGGGATATAGACGGGGGTGCCTTGGTGTCTAGCGATCCCGTCGCCAAGCCCGCCTAGGTCTTCGACGGTCAGGCGAACGATATCCCCGGCATAACTCTTGCCGCTCACTTGCGCGCGAGATCGGCGGCGAACTTGGCGTAGGCCCCATCCAGGGCCTTGTTCAACGCCCGCACCGCCGCCTCGACCGAATTGTTGTCGGCGGCGACTTCCATCTTGTAGACGTCGAGGAAGAAGAGCTTGCCGTCGGCGCGGCGGATCCCGAGTTCGAGTTCGAGCACGCCCTTGGGGGCGAAACCTTCGATCTTCTCGAGCCGGATGATCCGTCCGGTGAGGATGTGGTCGGCGGAAACGCGCATTTCCGGCGTGGTCACCGTGTCGGCGAGTTTTCCGGCGCGCAAGAAAGCGACCAACTGGTCGCGGAGCAGGACCGTCGGCGGTTCGATCCAGAAATGATAATTATATTTGCGAACGCGATGCCCCTGGTCCGGCTCGGAATAAACGATCGGCCGGCCGGCGACGAGACCGTCGGCGATGAAGCGGTTGACCTCGAGTGTGCCTTTGAGAATTGGCTGGGACATTGGCGCCGGAGGGACGACCTGGAGGCGGTAGTAGCTGTCGCTCGGCACCTCGGGCTGGGCGCACGCCGCGAGCGCGAGCGCTAACATCGCCGCCGCGGCCGGTCGAGACAGGTTTTTCATCGTCGCGTCGCTCCCTTCGGCATCGGCGTTCAGCGCGCGGGCGCTGTATCCTTGGGCGGCGTGCCGCCCATCAACAGGCCCGGATTCTGGCGAATTTGACGGCTGAATTCGAGCATGTTGCGCGCCGCCCCTTCGAGATTCTGGTTGATGGATTCGACGTGGCGGGTGACCGATTCGACGACGTAGCGAATGTCGCCGCGGTTGTCGGCGACGACGCCGCGCGAAAGGACCGCGAGTTCTTCCAGATTCTTGGTCGCGAGATCGAGATTGACGATGGTGCGGTCGAATTTTTCGCGGTTTTCGGGTGAAAGCAGGCCGCTGATTTCCTCGCTGTTCTTCTTCATCCGGTCGGTGAATTCCTGGACGTTCCCGGCGATGATCGGAACCCGCGCGTTGATATCCTCGATCATCGCCGCGGCGTTGCGCACCAGGTTTTTGCCGTCCTTGTCGAGGATGGCGAGGACCTCGCCGGCGATCAGGTTCAGGTTGGCGAGCAAGGGCTTGACGTTCTGCTCGGCCAGCACGCCGAGATCGCCCGCGACCGAGGACACCATGGCGAAAATATTGGCCGCCTCCTGGCTCTTGATCTGGGTGCCGGCTTTGAGGGCGTTCGCGCTCTTGCCCGCCTGGATGCTGATGGTGATCGCCGACAGGAGCCCCGGCGCGGCGATGTTCGCGATGCTGTCTTCGGGGATGCGCCAGCCTTGGCGAACCTCGAAATTGACGCGAAAGCTCATGCCGCCCGCCTCAGGCCTCGGGGTCACGGTTTCGACCTGGCCGATGGGATAGCCCTCGTACATGACTTGAGTCCCGAACTTGACGCCGGTGACGTTGCGATAGACAGCGTAATAGCCGTCGGTCGCGCCGGTCCGCCCGCTCAGGACCGCGACCGAAACCACCAAGCCGACGATGGAAGCGATCACGAACAGGCCGACCGCGAAATAATTGAGACGGTTGCCTTTCATAAGTTCGCCGTCCCGGAAACGGATTCGCCGGTGAGCCGGGTGAGGTAGGCGTCGGCGTCGAGATCGGTGTCGTCCGCGCGCCGGCTGAGCAGGTTCTGAATCCGCTCGCTCGGGCTGGCGCGAAGCTCGTCCAACGTGCCGATAAACAGGATACGACCCTGATCGAGCACGGTGACGCGGTCGGCGATCTTGAAGACGCTTTCGAGTTCGTGGGTCACGACGACGATGCTCATGCGCATGGCGTCGCGCAGGCGCAGGATCAGTTCGTCGAGCGCCGAGGAGACGACCGGATCGAGCCCGGCCGAAGGCTCGTCGCAGAACAGGATCTTGGGGTCCATGACGATCGCGCGGGCCATCGCCGCGCGCTTGATCATGCCGCCCGACAGTTCCGACGGCATCAGGTTCTCGAATCCCGCCAGATTGACGACCTCGAGCTTCATCCGCGCCATGATCTCCATGGTCGTGCGGTCGAGATCGGTGTGCTCGTAGAGCGGCAGCATGATGTTTTCGCCGACCGTCATCGAGCTGAACAGCGCGCCGCCCTGGAAGGCGACGCCGGTCTTCATGCGCAATTCGACCAGCTCGCGGGTGCCGAGCCGGACGACGTCCTCGCCGAGGATGCGGATGGTGCCCGAGGTCTGCCGCTCGAGCGCCATCAGGTGGCGCAGCAGCGTGCTTTTGCCCGAGCCGGAACCGCCCATGATCACCATGATCTCACCCTCGCGCACGTCCATGCTGACGTCCTTGAGGATCAGCCGGCTGCCGTAGTGGGTGACGAGATTCTCGACCTCGATCAGCTTGTGGTCGGGATTGATGTTCGGGTTCATGGCGGGGTTCCGGGGACGGGACGTTCAGCGCGTGACGACGAAGGCGAAGATCATGTCGGTGACCACGATCGCGGAAATGGACTGGACCACGGCCCGGGTCGTCACCCGTCCGACGCCCTCGGCGCCGCCGGCCACCGCCGCCCCGTTGACGACGCCGATGACGGCGATCAGGACGGCGAAGATCGCGCTCTTCGAGAGGCCGTGCATGAGATGGTCGGGGGTGAGGATTTCGCGGACTTCGTCGAAATAGGCCGCCATGGATATGCCGAGCTCGGCGTTGACGTAAAGGCCGGCGGCGAACAGCCCGACGATATCGCTAAAAAAGGTCAAGCACGGCACCATGACCACCGTGCTGAGCAGCGCCGGCACCACCAGGAACCGCACCGGATTGATGCCCATGACGTAGAGGGCGTCGATTTCCTGGTTGATCTTCATGGTTCCGATCCTGGCCGCCAGGGCCGAGCCCGACCGGCCGGCGACCAGGATGCCGGTGATCAGCGGCGCGAATTCGCGGGTGATCGAAAGCGCGATCCCGATGGTCACGCGCGTCTCCGCCCCGAAGATGCGGAGCGTATGGATACCCTGGATCGCGAGCATGACGCCGATGGTCGCCGCCATCAGGGCGACGATCGGGATCGCGTTGATCCCGATTTCCATCATCTGCGCGAAGATCGACGGCAGCCGGACCGGCTGGCGCAGCCGGCGGCCCATCACCAGCCAATAGAGACTTTCGAAGATCAGCGCGCCGCCGTTGCCGATCTCCTCGACCGCGCTCGCGGTCGCGCGGCCGATCTTCTCGATCGTGGCGGTGACGGCCGGATACTGGGGGTCGCTGGCCATACGGGTCAGCGGACCTTGGCGAGGCCTTCGGCCACGTTCGAGCAGATGGCGAAGACCTTGTCCATGCGCGCGAGGTTGAGGACGCGCAGCGCGCTATCGCTCACCGCCGCGAGCACGAATTTGCGGCCGGTCTTGCGCGCCTTCTGGAACGCCTCGATCAGCGAAGCGACGCCGGAGCTGTCGATGTATTGAACCCCCGACAGGTCGACGACGATCGGCAGGTTGCGCCCGACGGCATCGAGCAGAATTTTGCGCGCATCCGGAGAGGTCTTGAGATCGACGTCGCCCTCAAGCGCGATGACCAGCGCCCCGTCGTTTTCCTTGATCTGGTGTTTCATTGTCCGTTCTCTATTGTCCGTTCTCTCCCTTAGGCTATCCGCTTGACCAACCGTAGCACGTTGCCGCCCGCGAACGGCGGTTCGAGGAACTCGACCTCGTCCATTATCTCCCGGATCAGGTGGGTGCCAAGCCCGCCCGGGCGGATATCGTCAAGATTTCTGGGCCGCACGGTCTTGGGATCGATGGTCGGTGCGAAGTCATTGAGAAGTATTATTAATTTTCCACCCTCGCGGACGATTTCGACGACGATTTCGCCGTCCGGGATATCCTTGTAGGCGTGGCGGATGATGTTCTGGCAGGCCTCGTCCACCGCGAGCGTCACGTCCTTGGCCACGCTTTCGGAACAGCCGACCAGCCGGCTCGATTCCCCGACCACGGTCCGGATCAGACGCAGCCGGTCGGCAACGGCCGGAACGCGGAAGCGGAGAACCGTAACCGAGGCTGAATCTAGCGTCGGTGTCGGCGGCCCGATGGCCCGCCGGACGGCGGCGGCGCGATCGTCCACGGCGAGCAGGGTCACATCGTCGCGCAAGCTCGCCTGGGACTTGGTCAGCGCCTCGGCCACGCGCGCGAGCCGCCGGGGCATCGGTTCGGACGCATTCCTGGACAAGAACTCCTTCAGGCCGGCAAGACCGAGTTCCCGGCCCGATTCGAGATAGCCCTCGGTCACGCCGTCGGTGAAGGCATAAAGCGCGCCGCCGGCGAGCGGAACCGAGATCTCGGGGTACAATTGCCCCGGCAGGCCCGCGATAATCCCGACCGGAGGCATTTCGGCCGCGAACTCAGCGAACGAGCCGTCGGGAGCGTGGAGCTGGAGCGGTTCGTGGCCGGCGTTGCTGAACCGAACAATCCCGGTCCGGGAATCGTAGATCCCGACCACCATGGTGATGAACATGCCGAGCGTCGCCGTTTCCGCAATCTCGGAGTTGATGTGGGCGAGCAGGCGGCCCGGCTGGTGGATGGTCTTGCCGAGACAGCGGAACAAACTCGCCGCCTTGGCCATCATCAGCGCCGCGTTCATGCCCTTGCCGGACACGTCGCCAAGCGCGAAGCAGATGCGCCCATCGGCGAGAGCGAAAAAGTCGTAAAAATCTCCTGAAACCGTGCGCGCCGGACAATTGACGCCGTGAACGGGAAAATCCTCCGCCGCTGCCTGGGGCAGGAGCGAGCGCTGAATTTCGGCGGCGAGTTCAAGCTCGCGCCGGTCGCGCTCCTGTTCGACCAGCTTGGCGGCCATGCGCGCGTTCAGGATGGCGAGCGCGGCCGAAGACGCCAGAACCGCAAGCAGGTTCAGATCGTCGTCGTCGAACAGTCCGTCGCCGCCGCGCTTGTTGATCAATTGGATCGCGCCGATGCGGTCGTCCTTGACGCTGAGCGGCGCGCACAGGATGGAGCGGGTGGTGAAGCCGGTTTTCCGGTCGACCGCGCGGTTGAACTGGGGATCCTGGCTGACGTCGCGGACGATTTCGCCGATATTGCGCTGGACCGCGCGGCCGGCGATGCCTTGATCGGCAGCGATTTCGAGACCGACGATATCCGTCGGCCCGACCGAGGCATGGCAGCGAAGCGTTTGTGCCGCCGCATCGAGCATGAACAGCGCGCCGGCCTCGGCCTCGACATGGTCGGCGATGCGCCGCAGCGCGCCGGCCAGCGTCAGTTCGATATCGAGCGTCGATGAAAAGTCCCGGCCGAGCGCGGCCACAAGCTCCATCGCATGATCGCGGCCCGCCACGTGTAGGGTTGTCATCGATTGCGCCGCCGTTAGGGCCTGGGAATTTCGGGCCGGGCCAATATGCCCGGAAATTCCGTCTCCTGGCAATTTAACCGATGCTTGTCAGGCCCGCACCTTGACGTAATCACCGGGGGCGTCCCCGAGCGGCTCAAGGCCGCCATGCCCGGGGACGCGCGCCGGAACACGGCCGCCGCCGAGCCCGCCCAACCATTGCATCCAATCCGTCCACCACGAACCTTCGTGGCGGATGGCGCCGGCCAGCCAGGCCTCCGGGGTCTTCGGCCCTTTCGCGTTCAGCCAATAGCCGTATTTGTTCGCCACCGGCGGGTTGACGACGCCGGCGATATGGCCCGAGGCGGCGAGCGCGAAGCGGATCGGCCCCGCCAGGTGCCGCGTCGCCGCATGGACCGACGTCCACGGCGCGATGTGGTCCTCGCGCGTCGCCAGTACATAAGCCGGAATCTCGATCCGGCCGAGGTCGAGCGGCACGCCTTGGAGCGAAAGCGCGCCGGGCTCGATCAACTTGTTCTCCAGGTACATCTTGCGCAGGTAGAACTTGTGCATCATCGCCGGCATGCGGGTGCAGTCGGCGTTCCAATAGAGGATGTCGAACGGCGGCGGATCGCGCCCGAGCAGGTAATTGTTGATCACGAACGACCAGATCAGGTCGTTATCGCGCATCAAGTTGAAGACCTGCCCCATCTGGTGGCCTTCGAGATAACCCTTGCGGTCCATGTGCGCCTCAAGCCGCGCAAGCTGGTCCTCGTCGATGAACACGGCAAGCTCGCCCGCGTCGGTGAAATCGAGCATGGTGGTGAGCAAGGTCAACGAGGCGAGGTGGCGGTCCTTTTTCGCCGCCAGCCACGCCGCGGCCGCGGCCACGAGCGTGCCGCCGATACAATAGCCGACCAAATTGATTTCGCTCTCGCCGGTGGCCCGGCCGATCGCGTCGAGCGCGGCGATCGGCCCCTCGCCGAGATAATCGTCGAAGGTCTTGTGCGCGAGCGATGCGTCGGGGTTGACCCAGGAGACGACAAAGACCGTTTGTCCCTGCTCCACCGCGTATCTGATAAACGAATTCCTCGGTTGCAGGTCGAGAACGTAATACTTGTTGATCCAGGGCGGCACGATCAGGAGCGGCCGGCGGGCGACCTCGGGCGTGAGCGGCTGGTACTGGATCAGCTCCATGAGCGCGTTGCGAAACACGACTTTGCCTGGCGTCGTGGCGATATTCTCGCCGAGGCGGAACGCCGCCGGATCGGTCATCGAGATGCGGAGCCGTCCGGCGCCCTTCTCCAGATCGCCGAGGAAATGATCGAACCCGCGGGCGAGATTTTCTCCCTTCTGCTCGACGGTCGCCTTGAGAACCTTGGGATTGGTGGCGGGGAAGTTGGTCGGCGCCAGCGCGTCCGCGATCAGGCGCAGGTAGAACTCCGCCTTGCGCCGGGCGGCGGAATCGAGATCAGGCGCGAGCTTGGGCAGGCCTTGCAGCCACCGCGCCCCCAGGAGGTACGACTGTTTCAGGAAATCGAAGGCGGGCACCTCGGTCCAGGCGTCGTCCTTGAAGCGGCGATCGTCGGGGGCGGGCTCGGCCACCGTCTCGCCCGGCTCGCCGGCGAGCTTGGCGGCGTAAGCGCGCCAGAGCCGGGCGTAGGAACCCCAAAGCTCGGCTTGCGCCGAGGCCAAGCGGGCCGGGTCGTGGGCCATTGCGTCGGCAAGCGCGACGAGCGTACGGCCCACCACCGCCGGGTGCGGGATCTGGAATTCCGCGTCCTCCTCCGCCCGCTCGGCCGAAGCCTGGGTCACGGCGGCGAGCCGTTCGCTGAGCGTCGGGCGCCCGTCGGCGACGGCAGGGGTCGCCGCCGAGTCTTGCGGCGGAACGTCTTTTTTGGC
>SHWG01000072.1 GCA_009693905.1 Rhodospirillales bacterium
GGCCGGTGTCAGATTGTCGATGCTCTCGTGGTAGCGCAGGTGATTGTAGTGGGCGACGAAGGCTTCGATCCGAGCCTCGAGCTCGCCGGGCAGATAGTAGTTCTCCAGCAAGATGCGGTTCTTGAGCGTCAGATGCCAACGCTCGATCTGGCATTGTCACGTTAGCGCAGTAAAGGCGGTTTCGAGTTTAGACGGAGCCCGCTAAGTGATTGAAATGCTACAGCGGCATGGAACGAATTTGGCGAGTTTGGAAGCAAATCCCGTTAACGTGACAATACCGGTCGCTGTCTCGATTTGTTCGATATCGATGCCGGTCTGGTCAAACGATGGCGATCTGACGACGGCGCCGCCGAGGCTCCCAAGGCGCGCACGATTGACCGGTGAGGCCGCTACCAGCCATGAGGCGTCTGTTGACTTATTAAAGTAAGTTAGTAAACTAACTATATTAAACCGGAGTAAGGCCGATGGATCAGCGATCGGACAAGGCCGCGTCACTGGCGAATGAAAAGCCGCTCGACGACAGTCTGCGCGATTATTTGGCGACGAATGCCGACATCGTCACCCGGATCGTCAAGCCAGTCTATCTCGATGATATCGGCGCCCTGTCTGCACAAAGCGACATGCCGATCGTCTTCGAAAATATTATAGAAAAGCCCGGGCATCTGCTGTGCGACATGCTGGTGAAGAACCGCCGTTCGCAGGCGCGTTCGCTCGGTGTCGCTCCGGAGGATTTTCTGAAAACGCTGGCGTTTCGCCTGCGTCAGCCGCCGCGTGGGTTCAAGAACGTCAAGACCGGTCCGGTCAAAGAGGTCATAAAAACCGGCAGCGATGTCGATTGGACCGTGTTGCCGATCACCCGACACAAGGACAAGGACGAAGCGCCTTACGTAACAGCGATGAATATCATCCGCGACCCGGAGACCGGTTTTTACAACTCGTGTCATGCCGGCACTTACGCGGTCGGGCCGCGCCGTGGGCTGATCAGTTTTGTTACTTCGCACTCGCATATCATCATGAACAAGTATCGGGCAATGGGCATCGACAAGATGCCGATCGCCTTGGTGTTTGGCGTACCGCCGGCCTACGAGATTATGGCTAATTATTCCGGCCTGCATATGGATATGTGGGGTGAAATGGAAATGGTCGGTACCCTCATGGGGCGCGACGTCGAGATGGTGCCTTGCGAGACAATCGATCTGACGGTTCCGGCACATGCCGAAATCGTCGTTGAGGGTTATGTTCACCTCGGGCCGAAATTCCGGGTCGGCGAGGTGACCTCGCCGTCGATGTATCATTTGCCGCATTCGGAGCAGGTGCCGGAATTAGAATTGACCGCCATGACGACTCGCGCCGAGCGTCTGATCTATCGTACGCATCAGACCTGTCCGGATACCGATCACCAGACGCTGCCGCGCCTGTGTCATGAGGCAATGCTGTATAACCGGCTCACAGAACTCGGCGTTAAAGTGACCGATGTGCGCTTTCCGACCTGGGGTGGGGCGCTTTCGTGCATTCTGCAGTTCGAGTATTCACGCGACGGCTTTGTCAACGATGTGCTGATGGCCGCGCTTGGTGCACCCTGGCTGAACACCAAAATGGTTGTTGCCGTCAGTCCCGATACCGACATCGATAATCCGGGCGAGGTCTATCTTGCCATGGCCTCCCGCGTCGATCCGGCGCGCGACATTTTTATCGTGCCGCATACCCGTGGTTCGCCTTTCGATCCCTCGGCGCGTCCGATGGAGGGATCGCCCTTCCGTACCGTCGGGAAAATGGGCATCGATGCCACTCGCAAGACCCGGCACGACCCGGCGGATTTTGAACGCGCATGGCCGATCAATTGGAACAAAGTCCACCTTAAAGATTATCTGTAGAAAACAAGGAGTTCCTACGATGAACAAAGCTGTCATGCCACCGCCGCCTCGCGTATTGATTGAAGCCGAACCTTTCATCCCTTACGTCCGCGAAGAGGATTTCGCCGATGTTCTCAAGCCGACGCTTGAGCCCTACAAAAAGAGAATGGGTTTTCTGCCGAATGCGCTGAAGCTTTATGCGCATCGGCCGGAAATAGCCGAGACGCTGTGGAAACTCAACAGCAAGATCATGCGCGACACCTCGTCGACACTTGACCAATTACTCAAGCGGAAGCTAGCCGCAGTCGCTTGCGCGACAAACGGTTGCGCCTACTGCACGGCGCATAGCTGTTCGATGCTGAAAAAGCCCCGCGATACTGCCTTCGAAGGCTGGGGGGTTAGCGAAGAGGAATTGCAGGGCCTCATTACTGGAGAATTCCAGCCGGAAAGCGCATTCGAACGGGCCTGTTTTGATTATGTCCGGGCTGCGTCTGAGGATCCTACTGCGGTCGAAGATTCTATCTTGCAGGCGCTCAAAGACAATTTGACGCCGCCTCAGGTTGTTGAACTGGCCTGCCTGGTAGGCTTCTGGAAGTTTTACAACACCGTTCACGACAGTCTGCACATACCAGTGGAAAGCGAGTTGCTCGAGGATACCGGCTATGTCGGCCTATAAGAAGGTCGGCAAGCGAACGACAGTGCCGAAACAGCGCGTAAAAGTGCCCCATGTCAGTCCCAGCGGACGCCGCATCGCGGCGTCCGTCTCCGTCTCGGTCTCAGTTGGAAGCATACCGACCTCGGTATCGCGGCAGGCGCTTCTGGGAAAAAACAGCGACAAACGGTTTCGTCAGCTTGTCTACGATCTCTTGACCGTATCAAGCCGAATGACGGTGGTGCGCGAGCATCTCGGCAAGAGACTGAAGATCAGCGCACCGCAATACAGTCTGCTCATGGCCGTGGTTCAGTTGGAAGGCGAAAAGGGCGTCGGCAATTCGGCGCTGGCGAAGCTCTTGCATGTATCGACCGCCTTTGTCGCGACCGAAACCGGTAAGCTTGAGCAGCTCGGTCTGGTAGTAAAACGAGCTGATCTGGATGATGGACGTGCGGTTAGGCTTAGCCTTACCCGCCATGCGCGTGAAGCGATCGTGCGCAATGGCGACGAAATCCGGGCTATCAACGACACATTTTTCGGTGCGTTAGATGCCAACGCTTTCGCCTCGCTGTCTGTTATTATGAAAGCGCTGGTCCAAAGTTCGGAAATTGCGATGGTACAAATCAGCAGCAGCGCTGCACTCGAATTGTGCGTCGCCGCGGAATAGCTGCGGAATCATAGGAAAAGCGTTGATAAGCGCCGCCGCGACACTTTCCGCCTGCATGATATAAATGCTTGTGAAATATCACTAGAACGTCAACTATCTCTCCAGCATCGTAACGGAGAGAGGACCATGGTTTCCTATCTCATTCGTTATTGCGGCGCAGCGGCCAATCCGGATGTGTTCTTGGATTATTACCGAGAGCGGCACGCCCGCATTCTCCGACGCTTTCCGAACATAAAGTCGCTTGTATTAAGCACCCCGGTCGCGGTGACGGATCCGTTTGCAGTACGGCCCGCAGGCTCGGCGCTTCTGGTGCAAATGCAATTCGAAAATGCGGCGGATCTCAATGCCGCCCTGCAATCTCAGGCCCGCAAGGATGCGCGCGATGACTTCGCGCTGTTCCCGGCATTCAAGGGCGAGATCACCCACGAAGCTCTAAAATCAGAGGTGGTGTTCTAGATGTCGGTCGAGAACGCCCGCCGCATATTGCAGCGTGATCCGCAGCCGCATCTATTCCGGCCGCTGACCTTGCGCAGCGTAGGGTGCGAAATCGCATCATGATGTCTCCGATGTGCCAATATTCGGCGACGGACGGTTTGACCGATGACTGGCACTTCACCCATCTGGCAGCACGGGCAACCGGCGGCGCCGGTATTGTTTGCGTCGAAGCCACGCATGTCGAACCGCGCGGCCGAATCACCAAATATTGCCTTGGTCTGTGGAATGACGAGCAGCGCGATCGGCTTGGGCATATCGCCCACTTCATGGAAACGCAGGGCGCGGTTCCAGCAATCCAGCTCGGACATGCGGGCCGCAAAGCGTCGGTTTCGCGGCCTTGGGAAGGCACCTTGCCGTTGTCAGTGGACGAGGGCGGCTGGGAGCTCATCGGGCCATCAGCGATAAGTTATTCTGACAATACGCCCGTGCCGAAGGCAATGGACCGGGATTCCATCGGCGACATGATATCCGCATTCCGCAGTTCGGCGCGGCGTGCCCGCGAGGCCGGCTTTAAAATTCTCGAACTTCACGGTGGCCACGGCTATTTGTTTCATCAGTTCCTGTCACCCTTGAGTAACCGCCGCGAAGATGAATATGGCGGCTCGCTCGAAAACCGGATGCGATTTCTGTTGGAGACCATCGATGCGGTACGCAAGGAGTGGCCGAGCGACCTTCCACTTTTTGTCCGGCTTTCGGTCACCGACTGGCTGCCGGGCGGCTGGGATGTAGACGATGCCATTCTTCTATGCCGCCAATTGAAGCTGCGCGGCGACGTCGATCTGATCGATTGCAGCACCGGCGGCAACGATCCAGCGCAACGGATCCCGGTCCATCCCGGCTACCAGGTGCCGTTTGCTGAGCGGATTAGGCGCGAGGTGGATATTCCGACCGGCGCCGTCGGTCTCATTTCAACGCCAGAGTCCGCTGAAGAAATCATCGCCAACGGGCGCGCTGACCTGGTGATTATGGGGCGGATGATGCTGTTCGATCCTTATTGGCCGCTGCATGCGGCCAACGCACTCAAGGCCAAGACACGACCGTGGCCGGTGCAATACGAACGATCTAATATTTTCTAACGGGCAGGAGTGAAACGTTTGATCGGTCAGCAAATTATTAACGGCGTAACGCTTGGGTCGGTCTATGCGATGGTTGCCGTCGCGCTTACATTAAGCATCGGTGTGCTGAATTTTCTCAATTTCAGCATCCCGGGCCTGTTCATGATCGGCGGCATGGCTCTATGGGCGTTGCTTGATGCCGGCATACCGTGGCCGCTCGCGGTCGTTGGCGCCCTAGTTATAGCGGTTGCCGCATCTTTAATGGTGGAACGCTTTACCTGGCGTTGGTTGCGTGGCGCGCCGCATTTCGTGCCGTTGGTCAGTTCGATGGCGTTTCTGCTGCTATTCGAACATATCGCTATTGCCTATTGGGGCTCCGACATGCGGGTGGTCCCGGAAGCGTTCTCCGGCGGAGATTGGCGGATCGCCGGGCTGGTAATCGGGATTCCGCAGCTCATGGGATTGCTTTGTTCGATCGCTTTGGTAGCCGGCCTGTCCTGGCTGCTTGCCAGCACGAGAACCGGGCGGGCATTGCGGACCATTGCCGAAGATCCTGACACCGCACTGCTTCTCGGCGTGGATATCAATCGCGTGGTATCGGTCGTGTTTATCGTGGCCGGACTATTCACCGCCTTGGCCGGCATCCTGTTCGCGATCAACTACCGGCAGGTGCACCCTTTCATGGGCGAGGCCGTCGGCCTCAAGGGTATTTCGGCGATGATCATTGGCGGCATGGGCAACATCTGGGGGTCCATTGTCGGTGGCCTGATAATCGGCACCACCGAAGTTTTCGCTATCAGCTATTTCGGAGCTGATTTTGTCGATCTCGCAGTGTTCGGTCTGCTGCTGGCCATTCTAATCCTGCGGCCCACCGGTTTGTTCCGTGGCATGCAACCGGTTCGGTTTGGCATATGAGTGGATATTTTGAAGGTGTTCTGGTTCTGCTGGCGATCAATGTTGTATTCGCCTATGGCGCCTATCTGCCGCTGGCTGCAGGTCAGCTTAATCTTGGCATCGCCGGTTTCGCCGCGGTCGGCGCCTATGGATCAGCTTATCTGAGCGACACGTTTGCGATCCATCCAATACTCGCCATTCCGATTGGGGCGATGTTTGCTGGCCTGATCGCGTTGCTGGTGGCGGTTCCGGTACTTCGGACGCGCGGCATCTATCTGGCGCTGGCCACTTTTGCCGTCGGGCAAATCGTGCGCGCCGCTATTCTCAACCTTGAATTTCTCGGCGGCGCGGCCGGATATCCTGTTTCGGCTTTTGTGGGGCTGCCGGTGGTGCTTGGGTTTGCTCTGGCAGTTATTGTTGTAGTTATGGTTTTATTCGCGACTCGGTTTGGCATCGCTTTGCGGGCAGTGCAGGACGATGAACGTGTCGCCGATCTGATGGGCGTCGAGGTGCGGGGGTTTCAGATGGCCGCCTTTATACTCGGTGCCGCCGTCGCTGGTATCGGCGGTGGCCTTTATGCGCATCACTTCAGTTACATCGAGGCGCAGTACTTCAATATTGGCTTAAGCATAAGCATTGTGTTGTACGTGCTGCTCGGTGGCACGCAGACCGCCTGGGGGCCCCTGATCGGCGCTACCGTCTTTACTCTGCTGCCCGAACTGCTGCGCGGTAGTGCAAGTCTACGCTACGTGGTGTTCGCCGCCGGTGTTATCGTTTTGATGGCTCTGCGCCCGCAAGGTTTGCTGACCCGTGCGACAATTCAGCGGCTTTTCGACTGGAGAAACCCGCCGATTCCAGGAGTACCGATGGCGTCGGGGAGAGGCCAATGACCGATACAAGCATTCTTCGGCTGGATTGCATCCACAAGAATTTCGGTGGCGTCAATGTCATCGACGACCTCAGCTTTGAAGTGCAGCGGGGGTCACGCACGGCGCTGATTGGGCCGAATGGCGCCGGTAAGACAACCGTATTCAATCTGATCAGCGGCGTGTTTTTTCCCGACTCTGGCAGCATCTTTGTTGGCGAGAACGACATCACCGGCATCAAGTCCGGCACGCGTATCCGGCATGGCATTGCCCGCACATTTCAAAACGTTCGACTGATGCCACATCTTTCGACATTGGAGAATGTCATTCTTGGGCAGCATTCTCGCAACCGTGGTTGGTTGGGCGCCTTGCAGCCGGTCAACCTCCTGCCCGGCAACCGTTGGTGCGAAGAAGCTCGAGCCGGTCTGGCGGATGCCGGTCTTGGGGACTATGAGCGCGCCTCGGTCGGTAGTCTGCCCTATGGCGTACAGCGGCGCATTGAATTGGTGCGCGCGCTGATGGCGCAGCCCAAGCTGCTCCTGCTCGACGAGCCTGCGGCCGGCTTGAACGCGGCCGAGACCGAGGAATTGCAAATTCATTTATTTAAGCTGTGTCAGAGCGGTGACCTAACCTTGCTGGTTGTCGAGCACGATATGCACTTTGTTGGCGCGCTATGTGAGGCGGCTGTGGTGTTGAGCTTCGGCCGCAAGATCGCCGAGGGCACGCCCGATGCAGTGCGTGACAATCCCGACGTTCAGGAAGTCTATCTCGGCAAATCGGCGTCGCCGGTCAGCGCAGCTTCCGAAAAAAAGGAGGGTGATCGTGCTTCTCAACGTGCGTGATCTCGATGTCCGCTATGGTCGAGTGCATGCCGTCAAGGCGATGTCGCTCAATCTCGCGGCTGGCGAAGTGGTGGCGGTGCTGGGTGCCAACGGCGCGGGCAAATCGTCATTGTTGCGTGCGTTGTTGGGGATCGAACGCATTGCCGGCGGCCGAGTCGAGTTCGATGGCAAGGACGTGACGTCCTGGCCGGCAAGCCGCCGAGTGAAAGAGGGCCTTGTGCTGGTGCCGGAAGGGCGGCGTGCAATCAACGCGCTCACCGTAGAGGAAAATCTGTTGATGGGTGCCTACAATCGACGTCTGACATCGGCGGTAAAAAAAGAGGTCGACGAGGTCTACGACCGGTTTCCCAACTTGGCGGCGCGCCGCAAGAGCCGGGCGGTAGTGCTGTCGGGGGGCGAACAGCAGATGTTGGCGATTGGCCGCGGCCTACTGGCAGCACCCAAACTGATGATGCTTGATGAACCGTCTCTCGGCCTGAGCCCGCGGCTCTCCGAGGAGGTGTTTGTCGCGATCGGTGAACTCAGCCGGGAAAAGAACATTACCATTTTGCTCGTCGAACAAAATACGCACCGAGCCCTTGAAATTGCTGGGCGCGCTTATGTGGTTGAACTTGGCCGCGTGGTCGCCGTAGGCAGTCCGGAAACGCTGATGAGCGATGGAACAATGCTTGAAGCTTATTTGGGCCAGGGCAAAGCGACATCGGCAATGTCCAAGAGACTGAAAGTCGCTTCGTAGCGGAAGCGAATTGGGAGTGGGTACTAAACCGAGTGAAAGGGAACTGATCATGAAAACACGTTTAAAATACACAGCTCTGATCACGGCGGCGTTATCGTTGACGACGATAAGCTCCGCCAGCGCCCAGGAGATCTTGCTTGGCTATCTTCCCGCCGTGGGTGGACCATTTGCTACTTTTTCTAAGACCAACCTAATCGCTGCTCAGATGGCGGTTGATGAGGTCAACGCCGCTGGCGGTATCAGCGGCAAGAAGATCCGCATTGTATCTTTCGATACGGCGGGCAAACCAGATCAGGCGGTGATCGGCGTTCGTAAACTGGCCGAAGACGATAAGGTTCTGGCGGTGATCGGGCCGTTCAGTTCAAGCGAGTGCCGGGTCGCTTTCCCGGCAGCCGAACGCGCCGGCATGGTCCTGATGTCAATGGCCTCCTCGGCTCCCAATCTTGCGGAACCGTTTACCTATGCATTCCGAAACACGACGGACGAGGGCGTAATGTTCAGCCGTGTGATGCGGGCTTTGAAAGACGCGAAATACCCGACAGCGACAGGCGCCATAGCCTACGCCACGGACGATGTGATCGCCAAGACGATGGGTGAAAAGGTGCTTCCGGCTTTAATGAAGAAAGCCGGGACCGACATTAAGCTGAGCGTGACCTTCCAGAACCAGTCTTTTGACTTCGCGGCTCAGGCCTCGCAACTCAAAGGGACACCGACGGACCTCGTTGGCATTGGCTCTGGTCCCGAAGCTGCCACGCGGCTTGCCCAGGAACTCAATCGTCAGGGCTACAAGGGGCGGATGATTGCTGGCTCGACTATCGCGGATCCCGAGTTGCCGCGACTGATGGGTAAGGCAGGTGATGGAACAATAATTCCAACTACTTTCTACGGCGAGTTCAATGAGGACACTAAAAAGTTCGAGGCCGCGTTCATCAAAAAGGCAAAGGCAGAAGGGATTGAACGCTCGGCTGCAGCTCAGTTCGATGCCGCGACCTACGACATCGTGTTGATTTATGCCGAGGCCATGAAAAAAGGGAAGATCACCGGTGCTCCGGCCAAGCTCGCCGAGGAGCGGACGATTATCCGCGACCAATTGAAGGCGATGAAAGAGTTCCCGGCGTTGGAAGGGCCGATTTCCTTCGGCGCAAACGGCGACGCGCTTAAGCCGGTTTATGTCCTTGAGATGAAGGACAGCAAGTGGACATTGCTGGCAAACTACCCGGTCGAAAAGTAACAATTAAAGGCGGCTGGCGCCACGACGCCGGCCGCCACTCAGATGAGTGGAGGACGCTGCGTGAATTCCAAACGATTCGCGTTGCGGTCGATGGCGTAACAACCGGGTTGAGAACTCGCATCAGCCAACCCGACGAAGGGAACGCAAGATGCCGGGGTTCAAAAGTCGGGGATCAGCCCAGCGATTTCTCTCGACCCACGTAGCTGTCTACAACACCTTCAACGTCCAGCGACACCTGACATCCGCCCAAACGCACCGAGGCTTTCGCGCCGCGGCGATGGAGACGTGGCGGACGGTGGTAGCGGCCGCCTGAGAATATGGCGACCGAAGGCTCTTCGCGTTCTTCGTTTGGCAACGTGACAAAGCCCGGCAAGTATCTGATTTTATTGATTCCGACGGGGTCCTGAGATCGTGCCTATTCACACGAGGTGACGACGGCCGTCCTCACCGCGCGGCTGTCTTGCAGGAAGGCCGCAAGAACGCGAGTATTCACGCCAGATCGGGAGCCATCTGAAGAATCCCGGGTAAGGAAAACTCACCATGCGGATTGCC
>SHWG01000073.1 GCA_009693905.1 Rhodospirillales bacterium
GCGTCCTCGATCTCACCCGGGTTCTCGCCGGGCCGACCTGCACCCAGTTGCTCGGCGATCTCGGCGCCGACGTGGTCAAGATCGAGCGGCCCGGGGAAGGCGACGACACCCGCCATTGGGGCCCGCCCTATCTCAAGGACCAGAGCGGGAAGGACAGCGGCGAAAGCGGCTATTTTCTCGCCTCGAACCGCAACAAGCGCTCGGTCGCCGTGGACATCGCGCGGCCCGAAGGCCAGGACCTGATCCGCCGTCTGCTCGGTCGTTGCGACGTCTTGATCGAGAACTTCAAGACCGGCGGGCTTGCCCGATACGGCCTCGATTACGATGCGCTCAAGGGGCGGTTTCCGAAACTCGTCTATTGCTCGATCACCGGCTTCGGCCAAACCGGGCCTATGGCCTCCCAGGCCGGATACGATTTTCTCGCCTTGGCCCAGGGCGGCATCATGAGCATCACCGGAGAGGAAGACGGGCCGCCGCTGAAAGTGGGGGTCGGCATCGGCGATATCGTCTGCGGCCTTTATGCGTCGAGCGCGATTCTCGCCGCGCTCCGCCACCGCGACGGATGCGGCCGGGGCCAATACATCGACCTCGCGCTCCTCGATTCCACCGTGGCCTGGCTGGTCAACGTCGGCGTGGACTATTTGCTGTCCGGCGTCGTCCCCAAACGCCACGGCAATCAACACCCCACCATCGTCCCCTATCAGTTGCTCGAAACCGGCGACGGCCACTTCACGTTGGCGATCGGCAACGAGTCCCAGTTCCGGAAATTCTGCGAATTCGCCGGTTGCCCCGAGTTGGCGGACGACGATCGCTATCGCACCAACAGCCTGCGTGCGAAAAATAGACTCGCGCTCACGGCGACGATCGAGGCGATCGCGCGGACCAAACCCACCGACCATTGGGTCAAGGGCCTGACCGCGCTCGGCGTGCCGGCGGGGCCGGTCAACGACTTGGGCCAAGTGTTCCAGGATCCCCAAGTTCTGCACCGGGGCATGAAGATCGCGGTCGCCAACCCGGACGCCGAGGGCGGTGCCGTTCCCCTGATCGGCAATCCGATCAAATTTTCGGAAACGCCGGTCGATTACCGGCGCCCGCCGCCCAGCCTCGGGCAGCATACCGACGAGGTCTTGACCGAGCTTCTCGGGCTCAAGCCCGCCGAGATCGAAGCGCTTCGCAAAGCCAAGGTGATTTGACGGGAGCCTGCGCATGAAATTTGTCCGAACCGGAATTTTCGCGTTGGCGCTCGCCGCGTTCGCGCCGCTCGCCGCCGGCGCCGCCGAGCGTTTCATCACCGTGGCGAGCACGACCTCGACCGAAAACTCAGGCCTGTTCGGCCATATCCTTCCCCTGTTCACTCAGAAAACCGGGGTTGCGGTCCGGGTGGTCGCGGTCGGCACCGGCCAGGCGATCCGCTTGGCCGAGCGCGGCGACGCCGACGTGCTATTCGTTCATCACCAGCCGTCGGAGGAAAGGTTCGTCCGCGAAGGCTTCGGCGTCGGGCGGTTCGCGGTCATGTACAACGATTACGTCGTGGTCGGGCCCTCCGCCGATCCGGCCAAGATCGTCGGCCTCAAGGACGCCGCCGCCACCTTCAAGAAAGTCGCTGCGGCGGGTGCGCTATTCGCTTCAAGGGGCGACAACAGCGGCACGCACCAGGCCGAACTCGCGCTCTGGATCACGGCCGGAATCGACGTCAAGGGGGCGGGTTGGTACCGCGCCACCGGTTCGGGCATGGGCGCCACCTTGAACACCGCCGCCGCCATGGGCGCGTACGCGCTCGCCGACCGGGGCACCTGGATCGGCTTCAAGAACAAGCAGGATTTGAAAATCGCCGTCGCGGGCGATCCGGCGCTGTTCAACCCCTACGGCGTCATCGCCGTCAACCCGGCCCGTCACCCGCACGTCAAGGCCCGCGACGGCCAAGCGTTCGTTTCCTGGCTGGTGTCCCCGGAAGGCCAGGGGGCGATCGCGTCGTTCAAGCTCGAGGGCGAACAGTTGTTCTTCCCGAACGCGAAAAAGAGCGGATCGTAACCCTCAGCTGCGCGCCACGAGCCAGCGGCGGATTTGGGCGAGCGTCACCGGGGCACCGTCCGCGCCGTGGTCGAGGTCGGCGACGACCGCGAGCGCGCCTGGAAATTCTCGCTCGTCGGTCCAGAACGACGGCGCGAGCAGCACGGCAATACCGGCGGCGCGGGCGGCGCGAAGACCGATCGCCGAATCCTCGATCGCGACGCACTCGGAAGGCGCGAGCCCGAGCCGCTCGAGCGCGACCCGATAGACGGCGGGATCGGGTTTCTTGGCCTCCGCGTCCTCGCCGGCGGCGATGGCCGCGAACCAGCCGGGCGCGCCGGCGCCGAACAAGCCTTGGATCAGGGCGATTACGTTGCCCCGCGCCGAGGTGGTGGCGATGGCGAGCATAACTCCCTGGTCCCGCGCTTCGGCGATCAGCCGGGCCACCCCCGGCCGCGCCGCGAGACGCCCGTTCGCGAGCAGGCGCTGGTAGGCGGGCGTCTTGGCCGCGTGCAGGCGCCGCGCAAGATCGGCGGATTCGACCGGGTCGGAAGGACCGGCGGCGAAAGCGCGCATGTAGTGGATGATCCGCTCGCGCCCGCCGCCGACGCGCAACAGATCGCGATAGAGCGTCGTGTCCCAATGCCACGGCAGGGCCTGGGCGCGAAAGGCTTCGTTGAAAGCGGCGCGGTGCAGATCCTCGGTCTCGGCCAAGGTCCCGTCGACGTCGAATAAGAGGGCTTGGAGCGGCATCGCAGATTTCGAGGGGCGGGGTTTGGCCGGGTCGCGGGCGAAGCTGGCTGGGGCGCCTGGATTCGAACCAGGGATGGCGGTACCAAAAACCGCTGCCTTACCGCTTGGCTACGCCCCAATAAATGACCGGGCGCCATGAATAAGGTGAAACCGGCGGAGCGGCAAGAAACCCTTCATTCCATGGGGTCGGCGCCGATTTTGGCTACCCCCCGACAGGCCCTATAATAGGCCTTCCACGCGTCAACCCAAGGGAGAAGCAATTAATGAAAGCCATCATCGGCGCCGCGGTTCTCGCCGCCGCCGTCGCCTTCGCCTTCGCCGCACCCGCTTCGGCCGACGACGTCACGGTCAAGGTGTTCAAAATCACCGACAAGGGCCAGACCGATCAAGTCGGCACGATTCGATTCTCGGACGGGCCCAAGGGGATCGAAGTCCGCCCCCGCCTCAAAGGGTTGCCGCCGGGCCCGCACGGGTTTCACATTCACGAAAACCGCAGTTGCGACGCCAAGCCCAATCCCCAAGGCGCGATGACGCCCGGCCTCGGCGCCGGCGGCCACTACGATCCGACCAAGACCGGCAAGCACCTGGGCCACACCGGCGAGGGACATATCGGCGATCTTCCGGTGCTCATGGTCGCGGCCGACGGCGGCGCCGGCGGCACGATGGCCGCGCCGCGCCTCAAGGTCTCCGACATCAAGGGTCGCGCGGTGGTCATCCACGCCGGCGGCGACAACTACAGCGACCAGCCCGCCGCGCTCGGCGGCGGCGGCGCGCGGATCGCCTGCGGCTTGATCTAGACCCCTAATGAACCGCGCCCCCGCCGGTAGGCGGGCGGTGGATTGCGCCGTCGCCGGGCGCGGTTCCATTTTCCAAACGGGCCGCGTCGGATTCGAGCGAGCCCGCCTCGACCCACCATGTGGGCTGGGCGCGATTGATCGCGAACGCGGCTTCGGTCGCGGCGCCGGGCTGGCCGAACAGGGCAAAGCAGGTTCCGCCCGAGCCGCTCATGCGCGCGATCAAGGCGCCGGGCTGGCGCGCGAGCGCGGTGAGAGCGTCGCCAATGGCCGGGCAAATCGCCCGCGCCGGCTCCTCCAGGTCGTTGCCGCGGGTTGCGAGCAGAGCCGCCAACTCGGCGGCGGTCCGGGGCGTTTCGGAAAAACGCGCCGGTTCGGAGAACGCGCCCGCGCGCCTGCGAAAAACCTCCGCCGTCGGCACGGGTGTTCCCGGATTGGCGAGCACGATCGCGGCCGAGGGCAGCGCCGGCGCAAACGCGAGGTCTTCGCCGATCCCGCCCACGAACGCGGTTTGGCCGGCGAGGCAGACCGGCACGTCGGCGCCCAATCCGAGGGCGAGCCGGGCAAGCGCGCGCGGATCGAGGCGGGCGTCCCAAAGGCGTATCAACGCGCGCAAGGTCGCCGCCGCGTCCGCCGAGCCGCCGCCGATGCCCGCCGCCGGCGGCAGCCGTTTCACCAGGCGAATGGCGGCGCCTCCCGCGCCGGTTGCCTGGGCGAGCGCGCGGGCCGCGCGCAGCACCAGATTATCCTCGCCCTTAGGGATGCGGTTGGCGAACGGGCCTTCGATCGCGAGCGAGATATCCGGGGCGGCGCGGACCTCGAGGGTATCGCCGATGCCGGCGAACGCGACCAGGCTGTCGAGCAGGTGATAGCCGTCGGGCCGCCGGCCGACCACGTGGAGATAAAGATTGACCTTGGCCGGCGCGGCGACGCGCACGGGGCTGTCAGCCGCCGCTGCCGGCGGGCGGGCCATCGGGCAACCCCTCTTTGAGTTTTTTCCGGATCGTTTCGATCAGGTCGGGCTCGGGCTTGAGGCCGAGCGCGCGTTCCCATTGGAACCGCGCCTCGGTGCGCCGCCCGACCCGCCAGAACGCGTCGCCGAGATGGTCGTTGAGGACCGGGTCCTCGGGGCGCAACTCGACCGCGCGTTCGAGCGTGCCGACGGCGGCGGGGTAATCGCCGAGCTGGTAATGGACCCATCCCAGGCTGTCGACGATGTAGCCGTCGTTGGGACGCAGCGCCACGGCCCGGCGGATCATGTCGGTGGCGCGCTCCAAATTCTGGCGCTTTTCGACCCACGAATAGCCGAGGTAGTTGAGGACATAGGGCTGCTCGGGCTCAAATTCGAGGGCTTTCAGGAAATCGGCCTCGGCCCGCGGCCATTGGTCGGAACGCTCGAGCGCGATGGCGCGGGAATAGAGCAGCGGCCAATGGCGGCGCTCGAGCGCTCCGATTCGCTCGATCGCGCGGTCGTAGGCGCTTGCCGCCTCCTTGAATTTTTTAAGCCCGCGCAGGATGTCGCCGAGCTGGATCAGGGGTTCCGCGTCCTTGACCTCGCGTTTGGCGAGAGATTCAAGACGCGCCACCGCCGCGTCGCTTTGGTCCATGCGGTTGAGGTTGGCGGCGATCCGGGTCCGCGTCGCGCGGTGCAGCGGCGACGCCGGCTTGATCGCCTCGTAGACCGCGTTGGCGTCGGCGTAGCGTCGGTCGCTTTCGAGCATATCGGCGAGCAGAACCTGGGCGGTCGGGAAATCGGGGCGAAGGTGGAGGGCGAGGCGCACCAGCAGGTGCCCGGTCTCGCGCACGTTCTGCTGGCGAAAGATGCCGGCCAGCCCGAGCATCGCCTCGGCCGCGCCTTCGGCCGCGGTGCCGACTTCGGGCCTGGGCGCGCGCTCCCGGGCGGCGGTCCGCCGCATGGCCTCGTCCAATAAACGCGAATCGGGGCTGCCCTTGAGGAAGGAATCGTAAACCGCCTGGGCCTTGGCGCGCTCGCCGGTGCGCTCATGGAGATTGCCGAGCAGGATGGCGACGCGGAGGGCGGGCCCGCCTTCCTCGTCGGCGATCTTGCGATAGGCGGTTTCGGCGGCGGCGAAGTCTCCGGCGACATCGGCGATCAGCGCCCCGTGCAACTCGCGGAAGGGCTCGGTTCCTTCCTTGCCGCCGAGCTTGCCGAGCGCGGCGAACGCGGCCGGGCGATCGCCCCGCCCGGCTTCCGCCCAGGCGGTGAGCAGGGGAACGACCATGGCGGAGATCCCCTCGGGCCCGAGCGCGGCGAGCCGGGTCACGGCGTCGGCGAAACGGCCGCGCTTGATCGCGTCGGCGGCGGCGAGGAATTCGGGATACCCGATGCGCGCCGAGTCGTCCTTGGGGATGCGCGGGGCGAGCGCGAGCGCGTCGGCGATCCGTCCCTCGGCGAGATAGATGACGAACGCGCGGCGCAGCAGGTCCGGGTTGTCTGGCTCGCGCGCGAGCACGGCGGCATAGAACGCGATCGCGCTCGCCATATCGCGCACCGCCTGGGCGTGGCGGCCGGCGAGATAATTGCCGGCGGTCGTGGCGCCCGGCTTCGGCGTCTCGGTCGCCGCCAGGCTTGGGCCGAACGAAGCGAGCGCCATCGCGACGCATGCAAGCGTGGCGGCGAAACCCCGCCTTCGCGAAGCTTGCTCCGGCGGGCTTGCCCGCCGGTGCCTCGGCGAAGCCGGGCAAAGGAAGGCCGGGCGGCGTGGAAGGCGGTAAATCACAAGATGACGTTCTCGGTTTAAGGGAGCTCGTTCCAGCGGATGGAATTTAACACTTGGCGTATGGTTCTAACATTTGATTCTCGCTCCATCCATCCGTCATCGCCGGGCTTGACCCGGCGATCCACCTCTTTGATATTCAACGGCAATGACGGCGTCTTTTCGCACCGAGGGAGAAGGCTACCTGATCGACTCCTTCGATTGGACCGAGGATGTCGCGCGCGCGTTCGCCGAGCGGGAAGGAATCGCGCTGACCGACGAGCATTGGGAGGTCATCCGCTTCATGCGCGCGTACTGGGAAGATCACCGCATCGCCCCCGACGCCCGCTTCGTCATCCGCCATTTGAAGGAAACGCGCGGGGCGGCGCGCGACCGCCTGTTCGAGCTTTTCCCCTACGGCTACGTCCAGCAGACGTGCAAGATCGCCGGCATGATGCGCCCCCGCGCCTGGAGCACCGGCTGAAGCCGGTCGAATGAGGAACCATCTCCCCTTGAGGGAGAGGGTGGCCGCGTCCTTCGACTCGCGCGCGCCTCATCCTGAGCATAGTCGAAGGAGAGGCGCGCGCGGCTCAGGACGAGGCGGCCGGGTGAGGGGGCGCCTGCCTCACATATTCGGATAATTGGGCCCGCCGCCTCCTTCGGGCGTCTTCCAGACGATGTTCTGGGTCGGGTCCTTGATGTCGCAGGTTTTGCAATGGACGCAGTTCTGGGCGTTGATCTGCAAACGCTTCTCGCCAGCCGTTTCGACGAATTCATAGACCCCCGCCGGGCAATAGCGCGCTTCCGGACCCCCGTAGCGCCCGAGGTTGACGGATAGGGGGACGGCGGGGTCTTTGAGGACCAGATGGCCGGGCTGGTTTTCCTCGTGGTTGGCGCCGGAGAGGAAAACCGAAGACAGCTTGTCGAAGGACACTTGGCCGTCGGGCTTGGGATAGGCGATCTCGCGGAACTCTCGCGCCGGCCGCAACCGGGCGTGATCCGGGTGGTGGCGGAACGTCCACGGCGCGCGCCCGCGCAAGACATAGGTATCGAGCGCGGAATAGGCGATCCCGGCCAAGAGGCCGAACCGGAACGCCGGCCGCACGTTGCGCGCGCGCTTGAGCTCCCTCCAGACCCAGGATCGGCGCAAAGCGTCCGGGTAGGCGTCGAGCCGGCTCGCGCGGCCTCCCGCCTTGATCGCGGACCATGCGGCCTCGGCGGCGAGAATTCCCGATTTCATCGCCGTGTGGCTGCCCTTGATCTTGGGCACGTTGAGAAACCCGGCCGAACACCCGATCAACGCGCCGCCGGGAAATACCAGGCCGGGAATCGACTGGAACCCGCCTTCGTTGAGGGCCCGCGCGCCATAGGCGACGCGGCGGCCGCCAGCGAAGGTCGGGCGGATCCGAGGGTGGGTCTTGAAGCGCTGGAATTCGTCGAACGGGCTCAAGTAAGGATTGGCGTAGTCGAGCCCGACGACGAACCCGACCGCGATCTGGTTGTTCTCCAAGTGATAGAGAAACGAGCCGCCGTAGGTGGCGGCGTCGAGCGGCCAGCCGACGGTGTGCACGACCAGGCCGGGCCGGTGCTTGGCCGGTGCGACCTCCCACAGCTCTTTCAGGCCGATGCCGTAGGTCTGGGGATCGGAGTCTTTCCTGAGATCGAATCGTTTGATGAGCGATTCGCTAAGAGAGCCCCGGCAGCCTTCGGCGAAAAACGTGTAGCGCGCGCGCAACTCGACGCCTTGTTGAAAATTGGCCGTGGGTTTGCTGTCGCGCCCCACCCCCTGGTCGCCGGTGGCGACGCCCAGGACCGCGCCCGCTTCGTCGTAAAGAACCTCGGCGGCGGCGAAGCCGGGAAAAATCTCGACGCCCTGCGCCTCGGCTTCGCGCCCGAGCCAGCGGCAGAGGTTGCCGAGGCTGATAATATAATTACCCCGGTTGACCATCTGCGGTGGGGTCGGAAGGGGGACCGCGAATTTCCCGGTCAAAAACAGAAACCGGTCCTCGGCCGCCGCCGTGACCAGCGGCGCGCCCTTGGCTTTCCAATCGGGGATCAGCTCGTCCAGCGCGCGGGGGTCGAACACGGCGCCCGATAGAATATGAGCGCCGATCTCGGCCCCCTTCTCGACCAGGCAGACGGAAACCTCGCGGTTCTCGGACGCCGCGAGTTGTTTCAAGCGGATCGCGGCCGAGAGCCCGGCCGGGCCGCCGCCCACGATCGCCACGTCGAATTCCATCGCCTCGCGGGTCATGGGGGCCTGGATATCACGGCGGCCCGCTCAGGGTCACCCCTTGTCAGCAGCCGAGGCGAGGGGCGCCGCCATCGCTCGCCTCGGAACCAAAGTAGTATTTGTCGATCCCCGCCCAATAGGCGGCGGCCTGGCACATGGGGCGGGGGCGGGATGATGCATAAATAACGCAGCCCGTTAGGTTCGGTGTTCCCAACCGCCGCGCCGCGTCGCGGATCGCTTCCATCTCGGCGTGCGCGGTCGGGTCGATGGCGGTGACCACGCGGCTCGGTCCCTCGCCGACGATGCGTCCGCCCTGGACCACCACCGCCCCATATGCTTGGTCGCCCGCGGCGCTGGCTTGATCGCGGAGCGCGAAGGCGCGCGCCATGAAGGAGGCGGCGGCGGTGCCGGACTGTGCCTCGGCCGTCCGGTGCGACCAGCCGGCGCCGCCAAGAGCCAGCGCCGCCGCGCCCAGCTGTAACCACTCGCGCCGTCTTGCTATTTTCATGCTCTCTCTCCTCGCTTGCATGGGCCTCGGGCCATGATAGCGCCGTCCCCATGACGGCTCACTTGGAATGGGTCTCTCTTTCCAGGCCTTATATAAGGATTTAGTTCTTGATAATGACTATTTTATAGGATATATTACCCAATTATGCCGAATAAACCGCCAATCACCAGCTTTCAGCCAGGGGCCTTTTTTTGCCGATCGCCGACGGCTGAACGCCGAGAGCCTTATAAAAAAACCGCGAGGGATGCCGAAAATGACAACAAATGACTACGCGAATACGGGTGTTTCGAGGAGTATCAACGGGTTAGGCCGGTTTCACCCGGTGCACCTCCAGTGCACCTCCGGTGCGCTTCCTGTGCGCTTCCGGCGCACTTCCCGCGCCGAGGGCGGCGTCCGGGCGGCGGCCTTCGCCTTCCGGCGCGACCGGTTCCATCCGGCCGCGACATGCTCTAGCGTCCGCCCCATGCAAACGCCGCTCTCGCCGCTCGAG
>SHWG01000074.1 GCA_009693905.1 Rhodospirillales bacterium
ATAAGTGCCGAGGCGGCGGATCAAGGCCTGCACCAGCTCCTCGGGCGCCGACGCTCCGGCGGTGATGCCGACGGTTCGGGCGGTATCGATCCAGGCGGGATCGAGCGCGTCGGCGTCGGCGATCAGGTAGCTCGCGACGCCCATCTCGGTTCCGATCTCGCGCAGCCGGTTGGAATTGGAGCTGTTCTTGGCGCCGACCACGAGCAGCACGTCGACCTTGGCGGCCAAATCCCGCGCCGCCTGCTGGCGATTCTGGGTGGCGTAGCAGATATCCTTGACGTCGGGCCCGACGATCTTGGGAAACCGCTTTTTCAGCGCGGCGATCACGTCGCGGGTTTCGTCGACGCTGAGCGTCGTTTGGGTGACGTAGGCGAGGCGCTCGGGGTCGCGAACCTGGAGGCCCGCGACATCCTCGGCATTAGTGACCAAGAGGACGCCGCCCGGAATCCGCCCTTGAGTGCCTTCGACCTCGGGATGGCCGGCGTGACCGATGAGAATCACTTGGCGGCCCTTGGCGGCGTGATTTTGACCTTCCTTGTGGACCTTGGAGACCAGCGGGCAGGTGGCGTCGATCACCGGCAAGGCGCGGCGGGTGGCTTCGGTCTCGACCGATTCGGCGACGCCGTGGGCGCTGAAGATGGTCACGCCGCCTTCCGGAACCTGGTGCAATTCCTCGACGAAGACCGCGCCCTTGGCGCGCAAGGATTCGACGACATGCTTGTTGTGCACGATCTCGTGGCGTACGTAGACCGGCGGGCCATAGCGCTCGAGCGCACGCTCGACGATCTCGATGGCGCGCTCGACCCCGGCGCAAAAGCCGCGCGGGCGGGCGAGATAGACGTCGATGACGCGGGTGGGCGGTTGGGCCATAAGCGGCGGAAACTCGAATGAATCGGACCGAGGGCGGCGCGAAAGACCGCAAGCGCCGGTAACATAGGCATTTTTGGCCGCCGGGGGAAGGACCGTTTCGCGCCATTTCCCGGTTCATCCTGGGGTTTTATGCTGGGGGCGTGGTGGCTGGGCCGCGAACCGAGGGATAGGCATGGCGGAGCAAGCGTTGGTGACGGGAGCGACGGGGTTCGTGGGCGCAGCCGTGGCCCGCGCCCTTATCGCCGAGGGATTCGCGGTTCGGGCGCTCGCCCGCCAACACAGCCCGCGCACGAATCTGGAGGGTCTCGCCGTCGAAGTGGCGGAGGGGGACTTGACCGATCCGGCCTCGCTCAAACGCGCGGCGGCGGGGTGCACCGCGGTTTTTCACGTCGCCGCCGATTATCGCCTGTGGACGCGCGACGCGGCCGCGATGTTTCGGGTCAACGTCGAGGGTTCGCGCGCGGTTATTCTGGCGGCGATGGAGGCCGGCGCCCGGCGAATCGTTTATACCTCGAGCGTCGCGACCCTCGGGATTCCGGGCGGCGGGGTGTCCGGCGACGAATCGACGCCGGTTGGCTTCGCCGACATGATCGGCCCCTACAAGCAATCCAAGTTCAAAGCCGAGGAAGCGGTCCGCCGCCTTATCGCCGAGAAGAACGCGCCGGTGGTGATCGTCAATCCTTCGACGCCGATCGGTCCCGGCGACGTGAAGCCGACGCCGACGGGACGGATGATCGTCGAGGCCGCGCGCGGACGCATGCCGGCGTTCGTCGATACCGGGCTCAACGTCGTTCACGTGGACGACGTGGCCGCGGGGCACATCCTCGCGTTGCGCAAGGGCCGGGTCGGAGAGCGCTACGTGCTGGGCGGCGAGAACATGGCGCTTGGCGATATCCTCGCCGAGATCGCCCGCTTGTGCGGCCGGCGCCCGCCGACGATCCGTATTCCCCACGGCGCGGTCCTGCCGATCGCGGTGCTGGCCGAGGCTTGGGCCCGGCTGATCCCGGGGGCGGCGGAGCCTTTCGTCACCGTGGACGGGATCAAGATGGCGCGGAAAAAGATGTTTTTTTCGTCTGCCAAGGCCGCGCGCGAGCTCGGCTATGTGTCCAGGCCCGCGGTCCGCGCGCTCGAAGACGCCGTCGATTGGTTCAGACGGCACGGGCGCCTCGGCTGAAACTTGTCGGGGCCGGGCCGGCCCGATATTGTCCCGTACCCAGATGACGTAACGGAGCTTCGCCCACGATGAAAGCCTTGATGCTCGCCGCCGGGGTCGGCCGTCGTTTATACGGCGACGACGACAGCACCTCGCCGCACAAGGCGTTGCTGGAATTCGGCGGCCGTTCGTTGCTCAGGCGCCATATCGAGATTTTACAAAGCCTCGGCGTCGCCGAACTGGTGCTCGTGCTCGGCCATCTCCGGGACGAAGTCTTGGCCGAGGCGAACAAGTTTTCCGCGCCCGGGGTCGTCAGCCCCCTCCATAATCCGCGCTACCGCGAGGGGCCGATGATCTCGCTCTGGACCGCGCGCGAGGTTCTGCGCTCGGGCTCCGACATTTTGTTCATGGACGCCGATGTTCTCCACCATCCGGAAATCCTGCGCCGGCTTCTTGGTTCGCCGCACGCGAATTGTTTCATCTACGATCGCGATTTCGAGGCGGGCGACGAGCCGGTGAATTTGTGCCTGAACGGCGGCCGTCCGGTCGATTTCGGCAAAAAGATTCCAGGGACGTTCGAGACTCGCGGCGAATGGCCGGGCTTTCTCCGTCTCTCCGGGCCGGTCGCGGCCAAGCTCGCGGACGCGACTCAAGCCTACATAAATCGTGCCCAGTTCGAGATCGCCTATGAGCCCGCCATGCGCGATGTGCTGCTGGCCGAGCCCGCCGGCACCTTCGGCGCCGAGGACATCACCGGGTTGCCCTGGATCGAGATCGATTTTCCGAGCGACGTGATCCGCGCCGGGCATCGCATTCTGCCCCACGTCGAAACGCCGGTCGAGGAGTTGCAGGCGATTCAGGGCATCCGCGCGTCCGCCGGACGCTGATTACACCCGGAAAACGTAGGTCTTGGCCGGATCGCGCTCGATGTCGGGCGGGTAGTTCTTGTGCTTGTCGGCGTAGTACTCGGCCTGGTGGTCGCCGGCCGATAATTTGTTGTAGGTGGCGTAGTAGAGACGGCGGGTCTTGTCGCTCAGGTTCGGCTGCGACTGGTGCGGCGCATAGCAGTCGAAAAAGATCAGATCGCCGGGCTTGGTCGGGACATGAACGAACTTCATCCCCGCCAGGTCGCTTTTGGTCATCGGCTCCCAGGAGCGGGATAGGCCCCGCTTGTGGCCCCCGGAGATGATCTCGATGCAGCCGTTCTCCACCGTCGCTTCGTCGATGCTGACCAGCACGCTGATGAAGAAATCGACATACGTATCCCAGCCGGCCTGGGAATCCTGGTGCGGCTTGAAGCCGTCGCCGCCCGGCATCTTGAAGTTGACCTTTTCCTTGAACAGCACCGCTTCCTCGTCGAGCAATTGCCCGACCGGCGCGCGCAGCGCCTCGGCCAGTTCCTTGAAGCCGGCGTGGAAGGGATGGATGTACTCGATCCGGCTGATGAGCTTATGCGTCGGATCCTTCAGGCTCTTTTCATGAAAGACCCATTGCCGACCCGGCGCCTCGGGCAGCGCCGCGAGTTCGTCGGTCCACTTCTGGATGCGTTTTGCTTCCGCGGGCGAAAAGGCGCCGCGCACGACCAGCGCGCCGGTGTTGTAAAAAACGTCGATCTGGTCTTGGGTTAAAATCGGTGTGCGCAACATGGGGGCTCCGGGGTGCGCGGGCGAACCCCCGCGCGCTTCAAATGATGCGCCCCTACCGGGGCGCGGGGCTTTAAACCGGCGCGGATGATAGGCGGGTGCGAAGGTTCCTTCAATCGGCCATTTCCTTTGAATAACGACGAAAAATTGACTAATAAACGCCATATGACAACCCATCCGAAACGCATCCTGGCCGACCGGACCCAAGTTCGTCCGTCCAAATTTCGCCAGCTTCGCGATTTGATCGCCGCGCCCGAGTTGGATTTTCTGATGGAAGCTCACGACGGGATGTCGGCCAAGATCGTGGAGGAAGCCGGTTTCAAGGGTATCTGGGCCTCGGGGCTCTCCATGTCGGCGGCGCTGGGCGTACGCGACAGCAACGAAGCGTCCTGGACGCAGGTTCTGGAAGTCCTGGAGTTCATGGCCGACGCCAGTTCGATTCCGATCCTGGTGGACGGCGACACCGGTTGGGGCAATTTCAACAACATGCGCCGCGCGGTGCGCAAGTTGGGCGAGCGCGGGATCGCCGGCATCTGCATCGAGGACAAGCTGTTCCCCAAGACCAACTCGTTCATCGGCGAGGGCCAGGCGCTCGCCGACATGGACGAGTTCTGCGGCAAGATCAAGGCCGGCAAGGACAGCCAGGTGGACGATGATTTTCAAATCGTTGCCCGGATCGAGGCGCTGATCGCCGGCTGGGGGCTGGAAGAAGCGCTCCGGCGCGCCGAAGCCTACCGCGCCGCCGGGGCGGACGCGGTTCTGATCCACTCCAAGAAATCCACCGCCGACGAGATTTTCGCCTTCACCCGGGAATGGAATAACCGCTGCCCGGTCGTGATCGTGCCGACCAAGTACTACGCGACCCCGACCGAGGCCTATCGCCAGGCGGGCATCTCGGTCGCCATCTGGGCCAACCACAACCTGCGCGCGGCGATCGCCGCCATGCGCGACGCGAGCCGTCGGATAAGACGCGAGGAATCCATCGCCGGAGTGGAAAAAACCGTCGTCAGCGTCCAAGAGGTGTTCGAGCTTTCCGGCAACGCCGAGCTGGCGGAAGCCGAAAGGCGGTATCTCCCGGCTAAGGCCGGCGAGAAGCGCGCGATTCTGCTCGCCGCCAGCCGCGGGGCAGCGCTCGGAAAACTCACCGAGGACCGGCCGAAATGCATGATCGAGGTGCGCGGCCAGCCGCTGCTCAGCCGCCTGATCGGTACCGTGCGCGAGGCCGGTGTGCGCGAGATCACGGTGGTGCGCGGCTACAAGAAGGAAATAATCAACTTCCCCTCCATCGCGACGGTGGACAACGACCTGTATATGACCACCGGAGAGGCGGCGAGCCTCGCCTGCGCCATCGATCGCCTCGAGGGCGAATGCCTGATCGCCTATGGCGATATCCTGTTCCGCCACCACATTCTCGATCAGTTGTTCGCGCACCCGGGCGATATCGTCGTCACCGTGGACGCGCTCTGGCGCGAGCGGGTCTCGCAAGCCAAGGACTGGGTCCGCGACTTCGCCGAGTGCACGCATCCCTTCAGCCCGACCTACCTCGACGACACGCCCGTCCATCTCCGCCGCATCGCCTCCGACATGCCGGTTGAAAAGATCGGGGGCGAATGGATGGGGTTGGCCAAGCTCGGCGCTCGGGGCGCCGAGCAAGTGCGCGAGGCGATTCTGGCCCTGCGCCGGGACGGCACGTTGGCGAAAGCGGGACTGCCTGAGCTGTTTACCCGCATGGCCGAGCAGGGAACGCCGATCCATGTGCTCTACGTCGCCGGGCAATGGCTCGACGTGGACGACGCCGCCGACTTGGCCGAGGCGGGCAAGTTCCTGTGATTCGCGCCGAGGCGTTCCTGACCTGCGCCCTCGCGGCCGGGATCGATTTCTACAGCGGCGTGCCGTGCTCGTTTTTGACCCCGATCATCAACCGGACCATCATGGATACGCGCTTGACCTACGTCGGCGCGGCGAGCGAGGGCGAAGCGGTGGCGATCGCCGCCGGCGCCTGGCTCGCCGGCAGGGGGACGGCGGTGATGTTCCAGAACTCCGGCCTCGGCAACGCGGTCAATCCGCTGACCTCGCTCAATTATCCCTTCCGCATCCCGGCGTTGCTGATCTGCACCTGGCGCGGCGCGCCCAACATCGAAGACGAGCCGCAGCACGAGATGATGGGACAAATCACGGCAACGCTGTTCGATACGATGCGGATTCCGCACCATGCGTTTCCCCAAAGCGAATCCGCCGTCGCCGGCGCGTTGGCCGAGGCCACGGCGGCGATGGCTAAATCGGAACTTCCCTTCGCCTTCATCATGGAAAAAGGCGATGTCGCCGAGGAAAAGCTCAAAGCCGATCCACCTTTGCCGCGGCCGCCGGGGACACGGCACGACCGGCGTGTCCAAGGTCAATATCCGACCCGCTACGCGGCGCTCGAACGCCTGCTCGCGGAAATTCCCGGCGGGGCGGCGGTGATCGCGACCACGGGAAAATGCGGCCGCGAGTTGTTCACGCTCTCCGACCGGCCGCAGCATCTCTATCTGGTCGGCTCGATGGGCTGCGCCTCGGGGCTAGGGTTGGGACTTGCCCTCAATACCGCGCGCCCGGTGGTGGTTCTCGACGGCGACGGCGCGGCGCTGATGAAGATGGGAACCCTGGCGACTATCGGCGCCTACGCGCCCCCGCGCATGGTCCACGTAGTGCTCGACAATGCCAGCCACGATTCGACCGGCGGCCAGCCGACGGTCTCACCGGTGGTGGACTTTGCCGCCGTCGCGCTGGCTTGCGGCTACGCCCACGCCCACGCCGCCGACGATTTGGACGGCTTCGCCGCCGCGCTCAAGGACGCTTTGTCTTCGCCGGGACCGCATTTGATCCATCTTCGCCTCGCGCCCGGATCGCACGAGCCGCTCGGCCGTCTGACAGTTAAGCCGCCCGAGGTCGCGCGCCGCTTCAAGGCGTTTCTCGCCGGGAACAGCCCATGAGCCACGACACCTGGATTCACCATGTCGCGCGGGTGGTCGCGCGGCCGCTCGCCAAAACATCCGTGACCCCCAACCAGGTGACCACGGTTCGGCTGGCGACGGGCCTCGCCGCCGCCGGAATGCTGGCGCTCGGGCGCGAGCCGTGGCCGGACGTGGCCGCGGGCGTGTTCGTGCTCGCGATGGTGCTCGACCGCGCCGACGGCGAGCTGGCGCGCATGACCGGCAAGACGAGCCCCTTCGGCCACGCCTACGATCTGATCGCGGACGCGACCTGCAACGCGCTCATCTTCGTCGCCCTCGGAGTCGGCTTGCGCGCGGGCGCGTTCGGGTCGCTTGCGATCCCGATGGGCGTCGCGGCCGGACTCGCGGTCGCGGCGATTTTGTGGATGGTGGTGCGGATCGAGGCGCAAGCGGGCCCGCGCGCCGCCGAACTCGGCGGCTTCGCCAAGTTCGACCCGGACGACGCCATGCTCATCGTCCCGTTCGCGATCTGGCTCGGCGGAGGGACGGCGCTGTTGGTCGCCGCCGCCGTCGGCGCGTCCTTGTTCGCGGTGCTCTTCGCCCTCAAGTTCCGCGCAGTATTGTTCGGGCGCTGACTTACGTCCGCGCCCACGTCAGGATCAGCGCCCCGGCCGACACCAAAAGGGTAAGATAGGTCAGGTTCGTGCCAATGAACCGGCCGGCTGAAGGTCCTGAAGTTTGGCCAAGCCCACGGCGTGAAGAACGCGGCCGATCACCAGCCCAGCCCCGAGCGCGTGCACGAGCCGGGGGTTGTGGCCGCCGGATTCGACGAGCGCGATACCGATGAGCGCCAGCGGCACGTGCTCCGCGAAGTTCGCCTGGACCCGGATCATGCGGAAGAGGTCGGGGTTCCCGCCGTCGCCGATGTCGACCCGGTGGACGACGCGGCTGCGGATGACCATGCCCGAAAGGACCACCAGCAGGATCATCAAAAGCGCCGCATAGAGAGACGTGATTGGAAACATGGACATGGTGCTTTCCTCTCATATTCCGGCCGTTCGTTCGCCGGAGCGGCGAATGGTCGCTTATTGCCGACGAGTCTTCAAGAGCGTGAGCAAGGTCCAAAGTCCATACACGCCGGCGCCGGCGCCGCAGAGCACGAAGAACGGCTCGAGCCAGCCGAGCCAGGTGATCGGCGCGAGCAGGTAGATGCCATCCTCGAGCTCGAAGCCGGCGATGCTGGGATAGCGGGTGGCGTCGCCGTCTTCGAGCTTGGCGGCCTTGTCGATGCCGAGATTGAGGAACATCGAGGTAATGGCGATGGCGGCGCCGATGCTCCCCAGGATCACCGCCCAGGAGCCGAGGGCACCCGCCTTGAGTCCCCAGCCGATGGCGAAAAAGAGCGCGGCGTAGCTGAGCCCGCCCGTGATGTAGTCGAAATAATAGCCGAGCCGGGATTTCATGTTCTTCTGGCGCGCGAGTTCGCCGTCGAAATGATCGAGGAAGCGCGAGAGCACGAACAACCCGGCGCCCCAGTTGGCGGCGCTGCCGCCGCCCTGGGCGAGAAGCCCCGCGCCGGCGAGCGCGCCGATCAGGGTAAGAGCGGTGATCTGGTTCGGGGTCACCGGCGTTTGCACCAGCGGGCGCACGAGCACGCGGGCAATGCGTTGGTCCCAGGGCGGGTTTTTCATCGGAGCGGTCACGCCAGCGGTTCGCGGTAGAATACCAGCACAAGCGCGATCAGGACCAACATCACCCGGGCGCCGAGGCCGGCCGAGCGCCCGACCGGGCCGTCGACGCGGATTTCCAGCCAGCGTCCGCAACCCATGAACACCGCGAACATGCCCATGGCCGTGTGCGAGATCTGGGTCAGGTATTCGGCTTTCATTTCGAACGCGCCGTGGGCGTGGGTCAGGAGCAAAAGCCCGCCGGCAATGCTGAGGATCGGAAAAGCGAAGCTGAGCGAACTTCCCGCATTCGGGACCGTGCGCGCCCGCCATTCCATGAGTCCCAACGCGATCGGTATGGAGCCGGCGATTTTATGTTGGACCCACGACGCCTTGCCGAAGCTTTCGAGAATCCCGACGCCCGGCGCCAGCGGCCAACCGGAGGGATCGGAGCGGAAAAGCACGAACGCGGCCAGCACAAGAAAACCGAGCGGCCAATGACGGGCCCACGGCGCATGGCCGGTACTCTCGAGCAACGCGATCAACGCGATCCCGAGTAGGATCAGGCCGGTGACGTTGTGGTTGTAGTCGGACCATTGCTCCTCGGCGGAAGATTGCTCGCGAGCCACCACCGCGGACTCGGCGGAGGCCGCCTGTTCCTCGGTCAGGCTCGGCGACGTGATCTGGGGCATCTTGGGCGCGAACGACTGCACGACTTCGGAGAGCGTCGCGCGCTGTTTGGTGATGTCGACGGCCGGCGGCAGCGCGGCCAGCGCCGAGGCCGCGAACAGGACGACGACAAGGAGGATCGACTCGACCTCGGCGAAGAACGGCCGGGGAATCGTGAGTGCTTTCCGCCATCGCCGTCCGGCTTGGAAGTTGGCGAAAGCGAGCGCCAACGCCGCCGCCATCAGCGTCCACTTGGCGATCAGGACGGAGCCGTAGGCGCTGCCGATCAGGCCGCGCCAGGAATCGACGTAGATCAGGGCGAGCGGGACTCCGCCCGCGAACAGGAGCGCCAGCGCCCCGCCGCCGAGAATCACGAATCGGGCAAACGCTTCCGGCCAGAAATTCGCGGCCGAACCATCGCGTTTGCCGCGCCGCCACAATAACACCAGATGCACGGCCGCGCCGACCCACACCATCCCGGCGGTTCGGTGGACCGTCGTCAGCGACATCAGGAGTTCCCGTTGTTCGAGCCGCG
>SHWG01000075.1 GCA_009693905.1 Rhodospirillales bacterium
CAGCATCGTCGGCCGGACGGTGCTGGCGCTGGTTGTCGGGCTGCTCGTCTCGCACGCCATCGCGCTCTCGCTCTACGGCGGCAACCGGCTCGATACCTTGCTCGCGTTCTCGGGCCGCGAGGCGAGCGAGCGGCTGGCGGCGGTGGCGGAGGCGGCGCGCGACGCCGCGACCCGCGACGAGCTGCGCGCCGCCCGGATTCTCGGCGGGCCTGAACTCAGGTTCGCCTGGTCGGCCCGGCCCCTGGTCGCGGTCGAAAGCGACACCCGGTTGGCGCGCGTTGTGCGTGAGCGGCTTGAGGCCCGCCTCGGCGAGGGGACGAGCGTACGCGTCGCCGTCACCGGCGGCTCGGGCACGGAGCGGCCTTTCGCGCCGGGACCGGGCGCGGACGAAGGCCCGGGAGCGGGAATGCCGATGGGGCGGACGCCGGGCCAGGGAGGGTTCGGCCGGATGATGCACGAAACCATGCACGGCGCGCCGGGCCGGGTCGCGGTGTGGGTGTCGGTCGGGTTCGCCGACGGGCGCTGGCTCAATCTGACGCTGCCGCTGGCGGCTGGCGAATCGCTCTGGGCGCCGCGCTTCGGATTTTCGTTCCTGGTGCTGACGGTGCTGGCGCTCGCGCTCTCGGTGTGGGCGGTGCGCCGCGCGACCAGGCCGTTGAAAACGTTCGCGACCGCGGCCCGGAACTTGAGCGCCGCCGCCAACGCCCCGCCGCTCGCCGAAACCGGCCCGCGCGAGGTGCGCGAGGCGGCGAGCGCCTTCAACGACATGCGCGCGCATCCGCCGCTTCGTCGAGGATCGCACCCACATGATCGCCGCGATCAGTCACGACCTGCGCACGCCGATCACGCGCTTGAGGCTGCGGGCCGAGCTGATGGAGGAAGGCCCGGCGCGCGACAGGATGCTCGCCGACCTCGATGAAATGGAAGCGATGGTTTCCGCCACCCTCGCTTTCGGCCGTGACGACGCGGGACCCCGGTCCCGCCTGCCGGTGGATCTCGCGCGCCTGCTCCGGAAACTGGTCGCGGACGGGGTCGAGCGCGGACTGAAGGCGACCTACGCCGGACCGGACTCGCGGGTCGTTTCCGCCGACGCCCTCGCCTTGAAGCGGGCCTTCGCCAATCTCCTCGACAACGCTTGGCGCTAAGGTGGGGCGGCGCGGGTGGCGCTCGCCGAAAAAAGCGACCGGATCGAGATCACGCTCGACGACGACGGGCCCGGCGTTCCCGAAGCCGAGCGGGAAAACGTTTTCCGGCCGTTCTACCGTCTCGAAGGCTCGCGCTCGCGCGAAACCGGCGGCGCCGGCCTGGGCTTGGCACTCGCGCGCTCGGCGATCCTCGCCCACGGCGGAACCATCGCGCTCGCCAACCGCGCCCACGGGGGTTTGCGGGTCGGCGTCACTTTGCCGGTGACTTGAGCAGGTAGAGCAGAATCCCGGCGGCGACCGAGACGTTGAGGGATTGCATCTCGCCGACGCCGGCGCCGGAAATCGTCACCGCCTCGTCGCAGGCGGCGAGGGTCGCGGGGTCGAGACCTTGTTCTTCGTTGCCGAACACGAGCGCGATCGGGCGGTCGCGGGGAACCCGTTCGGGATTCAACCCGCGCCCCGGTAGGGGCGCAACATTTAGTGCGCGCGGGGTTAAGCCCGCGCGCCCCGGCGCCGCGCCGAGCACGCGGTAACTCGCTTTCAGGCGGCGCAGCGTCTCGGCGAGGTTCGCCGCCCGGTAGACGTCGAGGATCTCGAATCCGCCCTCGGCGACGCGCAACGCGGCGTCCGAAAGCCCGGCTTGGGCCGGATGGTCGGTCAGCACCAGCCGGGGAATCCCCAAAAACGCCGCCGTGCGCGCGATGGCGCCGAGATTATGCGGGTTACTGATCCCGTGCAGGATCGGCAGCAGCGGCGTCGCCGCCGCCCAGCGCGCGGCTTCGGTCGGATCGAAAACGCGGATCGGCTTCGGCGTCGCCACCGCGACGATGCCGCCGTGCATGGGTGTCCCGGCGACGCGGGCGAGTTCCTCAGGGATGGCTTCGCGGAAAACCTTGCGCGCCTTGGCCAGCACGCGGCGATAGCCGGCGGTTTCCTCGGTCATCTCGCGGCTGAAGAAAAGCCGCTCGACCCGGTCCGGCGCGTGGGCGAAGAGCGCCCGCACCGCGGCCCGGCCGGCGATGCGGACGAGGTCGCGCTGATGCACGCGCGGGTCGCGGATCGGGCGGTGTTCCTTGCGCGGCCATTTTTTGTTAGCGAACTCATGGCGCTCGCCGCGCGGGCTGAAATCCTTGCGCGGCCGATATTTGTCTTCGCGCGAGGATTCCATGTTTCGCCCGCCTACCGCCGCGCCCGCGCCGGAACGATCCTTGCGGAAACGCTTCTGGCTCGGTCGGCCCGGCGTGTCGCCGCGCCGGGGCTTGCCGTCGTTGTCGTTCATAAATCCGCCTTTATCAGCGCAGCGCGCTATCGATCAGATAGGCGGCGATCTCGGCATTGGTGACCTTGACCGTCAGGCTTTCCTCGTTGGCGAGCGCGCGTTTGACGATGATGTGGTTCTCGACGCTCGAGGGCTTGATCTTGAACATGCCGGGTTCGTCCTTGAGGGGGGGATAGTGTTTCGGATCGACCGCTTTTTCCCGGACGGCGAGACGGGCGAGCGCCTGTTCCTCGGTCATATCCCCGGCGTCCTTCTCCTGCAACAGCGTCCAGTCGTCCCGCCCGGCGGCGCGCCGGTCGTTGAGCGCCTTGACCGCGCCCTCGCCCGAGGCCGGGCCGACGCCGACCTTGAACACGTGCTTGGTCAGGCCGACGTCGTCGGTCCATTCGGAAAGGCCCTTGCTGCGGGCGACGTAGAGGACGGCCATGGGTGAAATTCCGTTCTGGCGCGTTATCCTAAACCGAGAGTGGCGTTTGCGCCATCGCCCCCGGATGGTAGTTTGGATCATGGACCTTTCGAAACGGGTTCTTTACCGTGATCCGATGGTGCTGGTGCTCGACAAGCCGGCCGGAATTCCGGTTCATGCCGGTCCCGGCGGGGCCCGTAGCCTCGAGGACGATTTCGACGCGCTCCGCTTCGGGCAGCCGAGACCGCCCGCGCTCGCGCATCGGCTGGACCGCGACACCTCGGGCTGCCTCGTGCTCGGGCGGCACCGCAAGGCGCTGCGCAAGCTCGGGCGCCTGTTCGCTTCGGGCCGGGTCGAAAAAATCTACTGGGCCGTGACTCATGGCCGGCCTTCGCTTGACCAAGGCCGGATCGAGGCGCCGTTGCGCAAGAAATCCGAACGCGGTTCGGGCTGGCGGATGGAAATCCACGAAAGCGGCGCCGCCGCCGTGACCGACTATCGCGTCCTCGGCTGGTCCGACGGACAAGCCTGGCTCGAGCTCCGGCCGCGCACCGGGCGCACCCACCAGGTGCGGGTCCATTGCGCCCAACTCGGCTGCCCGGTGGTCGGCGATCCGGTTTACGGGCGGGACCCGGGAAACCCGGCGCCGCCCTTGCATCTGCACGCCCGCGCGGTGGTTATTCCGCTCTATCCGAATCGCGATTCGCTCAAGGTCTCCGCGCCGCCGCCGCCGCACATGATCGGCGCCTTGCAGGCGCTCGGCTGGCGCGAGGAGTGAAAATCGCGCTTTGGCCGTTCCTTTTCGCGGCGTTCCTCGGGGACGAGGTCAAACCGAGACACGTTCGGCGAGGGGGGCGGGATGAATTTGGCCCGGGGTCCTGTTACAGTCCGAGAACCGGGAGTTCATGGATGCGCGGCAAAGGCAACCTCGTTCCCCTCGAGCGATTAGTGCTCGCCCGCGCGCTCTGCGGCCAAGCGGCGGCGGTCGCAAGTCTCGCCCGGATCACGGCTTCGGGGAGCGACGCGGCCGGGCATCTGCAACGCGTCGCCGCGGCGCTGCAAAACGTGACGCGGGAATGCGCGCGCGCCGGCGAGAGGTTCGAGGAATCCCGCCGCTTTCGCTCCGAGTGCGAGGCCGCGGCCCAGCTCGACTCGGTCGAAGACATGATCCGCCGCCGCGACGAGCTGCTCGCCCGGCACCAACGCCGGCGGAAGACGCCCTGAACCCTACGCCACCTTTTCCATCCGCACCGCGCCCTGCTCGGCGAGCATGGTCCGGTTGAGGAGCTTGACGCAGGCATAGACCGCCTGGATCGCCGGCGCCGGAGTGCCGGTGAGCTTGGCCATCTCCAGGATCGAGCCGATCAGGGCCTCGGTTTCGAGCGAGCGGCCGGCCTCGACGTCCTGGAGCATGGACGTTTTGTGCGCGCCGACCGCCTCGGCGCCCTCGATCCGCTTGTCGATGGAGTGGCGGAAGGCGACGCCGAGCTTCTCGGCCACCGCTTGCGCCTCTTTCATCATGTCGCCCGCGAGCTGGCGCGTCTCGGGGAAGCGGCAGATGTCGACCAGGGTCGCGTGCGACAGCGCGCTAATCGGGTTGAAGGACAGATTGCCCCACGCCTTGAGCCATATCTCGGAGCGGATGTCCGTGAGCACCCGGGACTTGAGCCCGGCGGCGACCAATACGTCGTGCAGCTTTTTCACCCGCTCGGTTTCCCGGCCGTCGAGTTCGCCGATCGGGAAGCGGTCGCCCTCGACGTGGCGGATCACGCCCGGCTCGACCACGCTGGCGGCGGGATAGACGACGCAGCCGACGATCCGCTCGGGCTTGATCTTGCGCGCGAGCACGCCGGTCGGATCGAGGCTTTCCATTTTGTGGCCGTCGTGCGGTCCGCCGAGGCGCTGGAAATACCACCACGGCAGGCCGTTCTGGACCGTCAGCACCATCGTCTCCGGCTCGAGCACGGTTTCGAGATCGCGCGCGGCCTGGTCGAGGAAGTGCGCCTTGACCGCAAGCACGACGAGATCCTGCGGCCCCGCCTCGGCCAAGCTCGCGACCGCCTTGACCTTGGCGACGTACTCCTTGCCGTTCTCCCAGATCAGCTTCAGGCCACGCTCGCGGATGGCGACGAGATGGCGACCGACGTCGACCACCGTCACCGAGTTGCCGGCTCCCGCCAGCTTGGCCGCCATCAGGCCGCCGATGGCGCCGGCGCCGACGACGCAAATCCGCATCGGCTTGGGCGGCTCGGGCCCGAGAAACTCGCTCGGAATTTCCTGGTCGAACGGATTGCTCAACGTCCCGATTCCCTCGATCGAGATTTCGACGACGTTATGGGACTCTTTCATCGCGCCGACGCCGACCGAGGTGCCGCAGGCGATCACGTCGCCCGGCATCAGGGTCAGGTCCTTGGACAGAAGGCTCACGAGCTTGACCGGCGGCAGGATCATGTCGGCGACGGGATAATTCTGTTTCTCGACCCCGTTGAGCACGGTCCGGATCGTGAGCTTGGCGGGGTCGAGCCCGGTCGCGATCGCCGGGCCGAACACGCCGAAGGTGTCGTAGCTCTTGGCCCGGGTCCATTGGGCGAAGCTCGGGTTCTTGTTGAGGATGTCGGCGGCGGTGACGTCGTTGATGCAGGTGTAGCCGAAGATGCTCGCGGCCGCCTCGGCTTCGCTCGCGTTGGAACAGCGCTTGCCGATGACGATGCCGAGCTCGCCCTCGTAAACGATCTTGCCGCTATAGCCCTTGGGCCTCCGGATCGGCTCGCCGGCGGCCAAGTAAGAGCTCGGCGATTTGATAAAGTAGAGCGGCTCGTCGGGCTTGGCCGCCTTGAGCTTCTCGGCCAAGGCGTGGAAGTTGTTCCAAAGAGCGATCATCTTGCCGGGCACGCACGGGGTCAAAAGCTTCGCCGCCGCGAGCGGGACCTTCGCCCCGGTCGGCTTCGGATTGGCGAATAGATCGCCGGAATGGACCGCGATCGTTTCGCCCGCCAAGGTCCCAAAGCCGATCTCGCCTTTCGACTCGTATCTCACCCATTTAGTCATGGCCGACCCTCCCAGATTCGCGGGCCGCGGGATCGAGGCCCGCGCGCCGGACATTATTCTCCAACCTGCGGCGATGCTTCACAAGCTTGTCCCCGCGAAGGCGGGGAGCGAGGCGGATCGGCCAAGACCCGCGCCCTAGATTAGGGTTCGGTGAATTAGGGCATGATGCGATCCGATGGCACCGCCCCCCCTCACCCTTCCCTCTCCCCCCGCCACTTGCGGGGGGAGAGGGTTGCGAAGGGTTGGCGCGTCGCTTTGACGCGCCTTACCCGGAGCTGGGTGAGGGGGGAACGGCTCCAATCGGCGTGAAACTGCGCGAACGAACCTGTGGCCTGGACGTCCGCCGGGCGCTATGATATGACCAGTTTTATGGTCATTTTGGAGGATGCCATGGTCACGGTCAATCTGGCCCGGGCGAAGGCCCATTTGAGCGAGTTGCTGGACAAGGTGGAGGCGGGTGAAAAGGTCGTCATCACCCGTCACGGCCGTCCGGTGGCCCATGTTTCCTCGGTCGCGCGACCGAAACAACCGCCGCGGCTGGAGGCATTGGCCGAATTTCGCGCCACCATGCCCGGGTTGCGGCGCCCGAGCGCCGAGCTTTTGCGCGCGGCGCGGAACGAGGGGCTGTAGGACGAGCGGGGGATGCTCTATTTCGACACCAGTTTCCTCGTGCCGCTCGTTCTTCCCGAAGCGACCAGCGACAAAGTAGCGAAGTTTATCCGCGCGCTGCCGGCGGAGCCGTTGACCGTCAGCCATTGGACGCGGGTCGAGTTCTCCTCTCTGCTCGGTCGTGAAGTCCGCATGGGCGGACTGAACGCCGAGGCAGCCGCGCGGGCCGACGCCCGGTTCGAGGACATGCTGGATGAATCCTTCGCCGTCCTGCTGCCGGACGCCGGCGACTTCGATCTCGCCAGGAAATATCTCGGCAACCCTGCAACCGGCCTCAGGGCCGGCGATGCCCTGCACTTGGCGATCGCCAAGAACCACCGCGCCCGGGTCATCTACAGTCTCGACCGAACGCTGCTCAAGGCCGGGAAGCTGCTCGGGCTCCCCGCGCGCGCCGGGATTCGCATCGTCGGGTGAGGGGGCGGTGGCGGATTCCCGCCTCGTGCCTTGCGCCGCGCGCCCCACCCGTTCGGGGTGGGAAAATGCCTACAAATGCTTACACGTATATGGCTGTTTCGAGGGATATCAACGCCTTAGGCTCGTTTTACCCGGTGCAAGGCCGGTGCAAGGTTGGTGAAAGGCCGGTGCAAGCGTTGTCTAGGCGGTGTCAGCGTCGCGTTCGTCGCCTTCGGCTTGCCGGCAACGGCCCGTTACGAAGCCTCGGCCAGCTTGAGGTAAAGCTTGCGGAGATCGGTGGTCAGCGGGCCCGGATGGCCGCCGCCGACCGGCCGGCCGTCGATCGCGACCACTGGCATGACCAGGGAGGACGCGCTGGTCAGGAACGCCTCGGCCGCGCCCTGCGCCTCGGCAAGCGTGAACAGCCTTTGTTCGAGCCGGAGTCCGTGCCGTTCGGCGAGCTTCAATACCGCGTTTCGGGTGATGCCGGGGAGCACCGCGGTCGAGAGCGGGCGGGTCACGATCCGCCGGTCCGGCGCGATGATGAAGGCGCTCGAAGACGCGCCTTCGGTGACATAGCCGTCCTCGACCATCCACGCCTCGGCGACCCCGGCCGCGCGCGCGGCCTGTTTCGCCAACACTTGCGCCAACAGCGACACCGACTTGATGTCGCGGCGCTGCCAGCGCAAATCCGGGACGGTGACGACGGCGACCCCGGTCCGGGCGGCGGGAGGATCGCGGAGTTCCTTCTCTTGGGTGAACATCACGACGGTCTGGGGCAAATCCGTCGGGCACAGGAAATCCCGCTCGAACACGCCGCGGGTCACCTCGATATAGACCAGGCCGTCATGGAGGCCGTTTCGGCGCACCAGCTCGGTTTGCAGGCGCGTCCAGTCGGCGTCGGTATGGGGATTGGCGATGCCGATCTCGCCGAGCGAGCGGGCGAGACGGGCGAGATGCGGCGCGTTGTCGAGCAGGCGGCCGGCGAGGACGGCGGTGATCTCGTAGATGCCGTCGCCGAACAAAAATCCGCGGTCCATGACCGGGATTCGGGCTTCGGCGAGCGGCACGAACGCGCCGTTGAGGTAGGCGATGCGGGACATGCGCCAGCTTGGCGCAAAAGCCCGGCGATTTCAATCGGCCTACCAATAAACGTGAATGTGGTACGCCGCGACCAGGGCGGCGAGCGCGAGCACGATGAACGGCAGGTAGGGGAGGAGATGGAGCCCTTGTTTCATGGTCTTCGTCTCGCCAATTTCAAATCCGGAACGGAAGCGGGTGGAAGAAATCGACGATGTAAAGAACCCCGGCGATGGCGGTGATGCCGCCGAGCATCAGCTTGAGCAGATGCTGCGGGACGAAACGCTGGGTCTTGGCCGCGCACCAGGCGCCGAACACGCCGCCGGCCGAGGCGAACAGCCCCCAGGCGAATTCCGCATACAGCGTCGAGCCCGAGAACAACGGCACGATGAACGTGTAGGTGAAAATAGCGACCGCCGAGAGAATAATGACGTAGGGAATCGACGCCGCCACCAGGACGTACATCGGCAAGGCGTAGACGGCGGCGAAAATCGGCACCAGGAGGAACCCGCCGCCGACGCCGAGCGCCGAGGCGCAGATGGCGACGCCGAAGCCGATCAGGAACAGGGTCGGCTGGTGCATCCGCCAGCGGGAGCCCCAGAAGCCGATCACGAGGTAGGCGCCGTCCTTGGCGAGGGTTTCGATCGGGATGCCGGCGGGAATGGCGTAGGGCTGGGTGGCGCCTCCGGCGCGGCTGGCCTTGGCCTCGGTGGCGAACTTGCCCTCGACCCCCTGGCTGCGGTTGGCGCGCCTGAACGCGGCCCAACAGAGGTGAATGCCGGCGATCGCGAGCGCCAGGCCGACCGCCATCTTGAACGGTTTCGGATCGGAAAGCAGGGTCAGGCGGATGAACGGGCCGATCAAAGCGCCGGCGGCGCCGCCGGCGCAGACCCAGAGCGCGAAATCCCAATTGTATTGCTTGTTGCGGATGAAACCGAACAGCGCGCCGATCGGATTGATGAACGTGAGCAGCTGGGTGGTCGGCGTCACCGAGGCGGTGGTGAACTGCAGGATCGACATTTGATAGGGTAGGGCGAAAATTCCGGCGGCCTCGCCGACGACCGCCATGGTGTAGCCGGTCCAGAATCCCATCCAGACGAGATGCCAGATCGGCACTCGCGTCTGGGCGAGGGGAAAAGCGACATCGCCGCCGGGGAGAAAGCCGTGCTGCGCATAGGCCGCGCCAAAGCCGAGGAGCATCAGCAGGGCGAAGATCGGGAGTTGCTCGACGAGCAACTCCCGCTGGAGCGAAGGCGGGCGGTTCATGATTTCAAGCCTCTTGCGCCA
>SHWG01000076.1 GCA_009693905.1 Rhodospirillales bacterium
AAACTTGGGCTGCTTGGAAGCCGGAATGTTGATCGCCGCGCCGGTCTGCGGATTGCGTCCCACCCGCGCGGCGCGCTTGGCCACCCGGAAGGTTCCAAACCCGGCGATCCGAATTTCGCTCCCCTTCTTCAGGGTCGAGGTGACGATGTCGATAAAGGCATCGACTGCCTTGTGGGAGTCGGATTTGGTGAGACCGGTGCTGTCGGCGACGGCAGAGGCGAGATCCTGTTTGTTCATCGCGAGATCCTTTTGGATAAATGAAGTGGAAGAATTCCAGCCGATTGAGGTCAACCGACCGCCGCGACAACCATACCCATCCCCTGTTCCAGGTCAAGCGGGGAATCCTCGAATCGCCAGCATTTACGGGCCAAATCGGGGGTTATACACCGCTGGCGCGGGGGTGTGGAGGCCTGCTCCGGCGGTCGGGGCGCGCACGAAAACGCGAATCGGGCGCCATGAAATCGCCAAGCGAACGGCCGATTCCGGCGCGGGCAAGCTTGACCCGGTCCGACCCGTCGGGCAGGGTTGTCGGACATTCCCGCTCCCGACACGGGCGGGCGGCGTTAAAACAATCCACAAGTTCCCGCGGACGCTCCGCGCCTGACGGGACTTTACAGCCAAGGGAGAATGCGCATGAACCTGATTCGCACGACGCTCGCCGCGCTCGCCGCCGCGGCGGTGATGACGGGGGTTGCCCCCGGGGCGGCCGAGGCCGCCAAGCAAAAGGTCAAGGTCGTATTCATCGGCCCGCTGACGGGCGGCGTGTCCGTCAACGGCCTGGGCGGGCGCAATTCCGCCGATCTCGCGGTCAAGCTCCGCAACGCCGATCCCAAGGCCAAATACGAATACGAAATGGTCGTTCTCGACGACGAGTGCAAGCCGAACATCGGCGTGCAGGTGGCGACCAAGGCGGCATCCGACAAGGCGATCATCGTCGGCGTGACGCACTATTGCTCGGTGGTCGCGATCAGCACCGTCGACACCTACAACAAGTTCGAACTGCCGGTGGTGGTCTGGGGGGCGGTGCTGCCGGAGATCACCTATGGCCACACCTACAAGGAAATCAACCGCATCAACGGCACGATGATCGACCAGAATGCGGTCAACGCCAAATTCTCGGTCGGGCAGGGATTCAAGAAATTCGCCGTCATCCACGACACCACCGACTATGGCAAGGGCCACAACAAGTACTTCAGCGAAAATCTGGTCAAGAACGGCGGGCAGATCCTCGGCACCTTCGGCGTGACCGCCGACCAGCAGGATTTCAACGCCGAGCTCACTAAGATCAAGTCGCTGAATGCCGAGGCGCTCTACTTCGGCGGCCTGACGCCGATTGGGGTTCGCGTCCGCTCGCAAATGGACAAGCTCGGCATCAAGGCGCACTTTATCGGCACCTCGGGAATCATGTCGGACGCGTTCATCGAGGGCCTGGGGCCGCTCGCCGAGGGCGCGCTTGCCTTCCGCGAGGGCGCGCCGGTGGACAAGCTCCCGGGCGGGAAGTTCTTCACGGAGAAGTACACCGCGGCCAAGTACGGCGAGGCGCCCGAAGCCTACGGTCCCTTCGCCTTCGCCGCCATGACCCTGGTGCTCGACACCATCGAAAAGGTCGGGCCCGACCGCAAGAAGGTGCGCGACGAGCTGCGCAAGACCAAGGATCGCGATTCGATCGTCGGCCCGATCACGTTCGACGATCACGGCCAGAACACGGTCGCCGCGATCACCAAGTACGTCGTCCAGGACAAGAAATGGGTGGTCTGGGAGGACAGCGAGTACGCTTCGGGCAAGCGCAAGCTCGCCAACTGAAACCAAGTCGGACTCCGGGCGGCGCGCGTCGCCCGGAGTCTTTTCTTCCCCCCGGTTCCTCGCTGGAGTTTAGGTTCGCGCCCATGGACGCCGGCCTGCTCGCCCAGTTTGTCGCCAACGGCCTGATGCTCGGCATGATGTATGCCCTGGTCGCGGTCGGGTTCACGCTGTTCTTCGGCGTCCTCGACGTCATCAAATTCTCGCACGGCGACGTTCTGACGGTCGGCACCTTCGCCGGCTTTTCCACATTTCTCGGCCTCAAGGCGATCGGCGTCGCCAATCCCTGGGTCCAGGTCGCGGCGGTGATGTTGATCGCCTGCGGGGCGATGGCGATCCTCGGGGCCTTGATCGCGCGCTACCTGGTCATGCCGCTCAAGGGCGCGCCGGCGCTGAACGTGCTGCTGATAACGCTGATGCTGGGAACGGTCCTGCGCGAGAGCGTGCGCCTGTTCTTTCCCGACGGGGCGAATCCCAAGCCGTTTCCCAAGCTGCTGCCGACCGACGCGCTCGCGCTCGGCAGCTTCACGCTCCGGCTCGACAGCGCGATCCTTTTCGTCGCCGGGCTCGCCGTCATCGTCGCCATCCATCTTCTCATCAACCGCACCAAGCTCGGGCTCGCCATCCGCGCCGTCGCCCAGGACGAGGAGACGGCCAAGATCATGGGCATCAACTTCACCTTGATCGTGCTGGCGACCTTCGCGCTCGGCTCCGCCGTGGCCGCCTTCGCCGGGGTGATGAACGGGCTCTATTACAACGAGATCAATTTCGGGATGGGACTGTTGCTCGGCGTTATCGGGTTTTCGGCCGCGATCATCGGCGGACTCGGCAACATCTATGGCGCGATTCTCGGCGGGTTCCTATTCGCCGCCCTGCAGACCGTGGGCGCGGTTGCGCTGCCGTTCGCGTCCGCCTACAAGGACGTATTCGCCTTCGCCGTGGTCATCGTGCTCATGACGATCTGGCCGACCGGCCTGATCGCGGAAAAGACCAGCGAGCGGGTTTGAAACCATGGCGCCGGTGCCTTCCTCGATTTCGCCATCCGACACCGCATGGCCGGCGTTCGTGGCGATTGCCGCGGCGACCCTGTTCACGGTCGTCTTCATGTGGGCGGAAACGGAGGCCCACGTGTTCGCGGTCATCGCCGCCGGCGCGGCATGCGCCTGGGCCGCGCGGCGTTTTGGCGTGTATGCGCGCGCGGCGCGGATTTTCGCCGCCCGCGAGCAGGTGCTCGACTGGGGCGCCATTGCCGGCATGCTCATGCTGCTGGCCGCTTTTCACGAGGAGCATTTTCCGCTCCTGATGACGGCGACCGTGCTTCTCTATATCGTCGCTTGCCTCGGCCTCAACATCCAGTTCGGCTACGCCGGCGTGCTCAATTTCGCCGCCGCCGCGTTCTTCGGCGTCGGCGGCTATACCGCGGCGGTGCTGGTCCGGCACACCGCCATCCCGCATCCGATCGTGCTCCTGATCGGCGGCGCGATGGCGGCGCTGATCGGGCTTTTCCTGGTCCTGCCGGTGCTGCGCACCCGGGGCCATTACTCCGCCGTCATCACCATCGCGTTCGCGATTCTGTTTCGCACCTTTCTCGAGGTCAACGACACGCTCGGCGGGCCGCAAGGCCTGAAACTTCCCGCGCTGCAGGTTTTCGGCTGGAACTTCAACCGCAATTTCGAGATCGCCGGGATCGGGCTGTCGTTTTACGTCAACTATGTGCTGCTCGCGCTGGCGCTCGCGGCGGTCGCCTTCGCGCTGACCCGGCGCCTGGAGCGTTCCTGGATCGGCCTCACTTTGGATGCGGTGCGCCTCGACGAAACCGCGGCGGCCTGTTTCGGTGTCCACCTCGCCCGCTGGAAGGCGCTGTCGTTCACGTTCGGCAACTTCATGATCGGGGTTGCCGGCGCGGTCTATGCCCTGATGCTCGGCTTCATCGCGCCGAGCAACTTCACCTTCGGCGATTCGTTGATCATGGTTTCGATCATCCTGCTTGGCGGAATCGGCAATCCCTGGGGGGTCGTTCTCGCCTCGGCGATAGTTGTCGTGCTGCCCGAAAAACTCCAATTGATCCAGGAATACCGGTTCATCCTTTATGCGACGATGGTGATCCTGGTCCTGCTGTTCCGGCCCGAAGGACTGCTGCCGCGCCGGCTCCGGGTCTATTTTCCCGGCTGGAGCCCGAGCCCGAAATGACCGCGCCGCTCCTGCAGCTCAAGGGGTTCACCCGCGCTTTCGGCGGGCTGGTGGCGCTCGATCATCTCGATCTCGCCGTGGCGGAAGGCGAAATTCTCGGCCTGATCGGCCCCAACGGCTCGGGCAAAACCACGATGTTCAACGTGCTGACCGGCATCTACGCCGCGAGCGAGGGCCAGGCCGAGTTCCAAGGCCAGGACATCACCAATCTCTCCGCCCAGGCGGTGTGCGAAAGAGGCATCGCGCGGACGTTCCAGCGCTCGCGGCTTTGTCTTTCGCTTTCGATCTTCGACAACATCATGATCGGCAAGCACATCCGGCTCGACCGCGGGCTCGTGTTCAACCTGTTCCGGCGGCGCGCGTTCGCCGCCGAGTTCGAGGCCGCCTTCGCCGAGGCCCATGATCTCGTTCGTCTGTTCGATCCGCCGCTCGCCGATCGGATGTTCGAATCGATCGGAACATTTTCCATGATCGACCGCCGCCGGATCGAAATTTGCCGGGCGCTGGTCAACCGGCCGAAGCTCCTGCTTCTGGACGAACCCTCCGCCGGCATGACCGAGGAAGAGACCCGCCAGTTGATGGACGATATTCTGACGGTCAAGACGCGCTTGGCCGGGCTCTCGATCGTCATCATCGAGCACGAGATGGGCATCATCGAGCGCATCACCAATCGGTGCGCGGTGCTCAACTTCGGCCGCAAGATCGCGGAAGGGACCTACCGCGAGGTCGCCGTCGACCGCCAAGTCCAAGAAGCCTACCTCGGGGTGGAGTGAGACAGCGGCCATGAACGCTCCGGCCCATCTTGTCGTCGAAGACGTGTTCGCGGCCTATGACAAGGCCGACGTGCTCGAAGGCGTGAGCCTCACCGCCGAGGCGGGCAAGATCACCTGCCTGCTCGGCGCCAACGGTTCAGGCAAGTCGACCTTGATCCGGGCGATCCTCGGCCTCACGCCGCCGCGCAAGGGCCGGATCGCCTTCGCCGGCCATGAGATCGCGGGGCTTCCCACCCATCAGGTGATCGCCGCGGGCATCGCTTGCATCCCCGAGGGCCGCAAGGTCTTTCCCAAGCTGACGGTGGAGGAAAACCTGCGCCTCGGCGCCTACCGGGAATCGTCGGAATCGGTCGTGCTTGAGCGCATGGTCAACGTCTTCGATATCTTCCCCCGCCTCAAGGAACGCCGCGGCCAGATCGCCGGTACCATGTCGGGCGGCGAACAGGCGATGATCTCGATCGGCCGCGGCCTGATGGGGGCGCCCAAGCTCCTGATTCTCGATGAGCCCTCGCTCGGGCTTTCGCCCTTGCTGGTGAAGGAAAACTTCAGCATCATCCGTCGCATCAACGAGCGCGGGATCACGGTGTTCCTGGTCGAGCAGAACGTGCATCAGACGCTCGCCATCGCGCACTTCGGCTACGTTCTCATGCAAGGGCGCGTCGTCGCCTCGGGGCCGGCGTCGGAATTGATGGCGAACGCCGACGTCCACAAGGCTTATTTCGGATGAGGATGCCATGGCCAACGCTCCCGACGCGGTCGAACTGACCCGAACCCTGGTTGGGTTCAACACCATCAATCCGCCGGGCAACGAGCGCGCCTGCGCCGAGGCTCTCGGCCGGATCCTCGAGGGCGCGGGATTTTCCTGCGCCTATCACGAATTCGCCCCCGGTCGGGCGAGCCTGGTCGCGCGCATCGGTCGGGATGCCCGGCGCGCGCCGCTCTGTTTCACCGGCCACATCGACACCGTGCCCTTGGGCGCCCAGCCGTGGACCCGGGACCCGTTCGCGGGCGAGATCGCCGACGGGCGCATGTACGGCCGGGGTACGAGCGACATGAAAAGCGGCGTCGCCGCCTTCGTCTCGGCCGCGGTCGTCACGGCGGGCGATCTCGCTCGCGGCCCCGGCGTCGTTCTGGTCATCACCGCCGGCGAGGAAACCGGCTGCGAGGGCGCGTTCCATCTCGTCTCCGTCGCCGGTGCGCTCGGGGACGCGGGCGCGGTGGTGGTGGCGGAGCCGACCGCGAACCGCGTCTACGCCGGCCACAAAGGGGCGCTCTGGCTGAAGGCGCGCACCCGCGGCGTCACCGCGCACGGCTCGATGCCCGAGCGCGGCGTCAACGCGGTGCACAAGGCCGCCCGCGCGGTCGGCCAGCTCGCCGATTTCGATTTTAACATCGCCCGCCATCCGGTGATGGGCGCGCCGACCCTCAATGTCGGAACCATCAAGGGCGGGCTCAACATCAATTCGGTGCCCGACCTGGCCGAGATCGGGATCGACATCCGCACCGTTCCCGGCCAGCGTCACGACGCGGTCCGCGCCGCGCTCGCTTCTTATCTTGGGCCCGAGGTCGAGGTCGAGCCTTTGGTCGACGTCGAAGGCGTGTGGACCGATCCCGAGCATCCGTGGATGCGCCAGGTCTTCGCCGCGGTCGAAGGGGCGACGGGCGAAAAGGCCGACGTGCGCGCCGCGACCTATTTTACCGACGCCGCGGCGCTGACCCCGGCCTACGGCGACCCGCCGACGGTGATCCTGGGGCCGGGCGAGCCGGAACTCGCCCACCAGACCGACGAATACTGCGTGGTCGAACGCATCCGCGAGGCCGAAGCGATCTTCACCTATCTCGCCCTGGCGTGGAACCGGGGTTGAGCTATAGCCACCCCTGGCTGCGGAGATGCGCGAGCGCGACGAAAGCGGCGAGCCCGCCGATGGTCCCGACGAAGATCCGCCGGCGGAAGGCGAAGAACAGCAACAACCCGAACACGGTCGCGCCGACGCGGTCGACGAACGGCGCTTCGTTCAAGGCGCCGGCGGGCAATAGGATGATGCGCGCGATCAGCGCCGCCAACATCGCGTAGGCGACGCAGGAGAACCATTCGAACGCCGCGCCGCCGACGCCGATTCGGCTTGCCAGCGCCACGCCGGCGCCGCGCCAGATATAGGTGGCGGCGCTGGCGGCGATCAGGGCGGCGATGGCGGCGGTTTCACCCACGATTAAGCACCTTGCGGTCCAACAGGAAAGCCAGCGTGCCGCCGATCACTCCGGCCGCCGGCACGCCCCACTCGGGCGAGAGAAGGTGCAGCAGCGGGCCGGCGCTCGCGCCCAGCACCACGGAGAACGCGCCGCCGCGCTCCCGCACGCCCGCGAACACCATCAGGAAATAGACCGGACTCAAATAAACGAGTCCAAGCGTGAGCGTGCGCGGCAAAACGCCGGCAAGGGCGAATCCGATCGCGGTCGCGACCGCGCCCGTGCCGATGCAAAGGAGCGAAAAGCCGGCGAAGTACGGCGCGCGCTGGTCGAGCGGCAGCGAGGGGCCGCGGCGCATCAGCGCGACCCAAGTATTGATCGAGACGAAGTGGGCGAGAAGATACGCCCAGGCCCAGGGCCTGACGCCGCCCTTCAAGAGCGGGAACAACGAAACAGTCATGGGAAGAAAGCGGGCGTTGGCGCCGGCCGCCGCGATCGCGATCGGCAACACCGAGGCGCCGATCGCGAACAGCTCGACCATCGCGATCTGCCCGGGCATGCCCCACACCGTGAAAACCGAAAGAACCGCGAGGCTCGCGGGAAAACCGGTTTCGCGGGCGATCGAGCCGAAGCCGATGGCGGACGCGAACAGCACCGCCGCCGGCAGGCCGACCCCATCCCAAAGGCCGCCGACGAAGGCGCGCGCGGGGCTCGGGAACGGTCGCAGCGGCGGCTCGGGCGGGAGGGGAGGGGCGGCGGGGTTCGACATCGGTGCCGAGTATCGCGCGCGGGCTCTCTCCCGGCCAAGACCCATTTGCGCGGGCCCGATATCCGGCATAGCCATTCCTGATCGGGTCATAACCGTGCCCGCCTTGCCGGCCGTGCGCGCCTGTGCATACTGCGGCGACTCGACCCCGGTGGCGCCGGCCGCCAAAACAAAAGACCGGGCGCGGGGTGCGCCGCCGGGTCTATTGTTTTTGGCGCCTTCGCGCCCGGCCCGAAACGAGCCAGGACACGATCGCGCCATGACCCTGACGGCTCCCGCCCGCGCATCCGCCCGCCTGATCGACGGCAAGGCCTTCGCCGCATCCTTGCGCGCGCGCACGGCTCGGAAGATCAAATCCCTGCTCGCCCGGACCGGGACCAAGCCCGGACTTGCCGTCGTGCTGGTGGGCGAGGACCCGGCGAGCCAGGTCTATGTCCGCAACAAGGCCAAGCAGACCCTCGAGGCGGGGATGGATTCGTTCGAGCATCGCCTTCCCGATACGACCGGCCAAGCCGAGCTTCTCGCCCTGGTCGAGATCCTCAACCGGGACGACAAGGTCCACGGCATCCTGGTGCAGTTGCCGCTGCCCAAGCAGATCGACGCCGACGCGGTGCTGCGCGCGATCGACCCGGCCAAGGACGTGGACGGCTTTCACGTCGTCAACGTCGGCAAGCTCGCCACCGGCGCGAAAGATGCGATGGTGCCGTGCACGCCGCTCGGCTGCCTGATGCTGCTGAAAGAGACGCTCGGCTCGCTCGCCGGCGCCCGGGCGCTGGTCTTGGGCCGCTCCAACATCGTAGGCCGACCGATGGCGGCGCTGTTGATCGGCGAAAGCTGCACCGTCACCGTGGCCCACTCGAAAACCCGCGATCTTCCCGAGGAATGCCGCCGGGCGGATATTCTGATCGCGGCGGTGGGCAAGCCGCGCATGGTCCAGGGCGACTGGATCAAGCCGGGCGCAAGCGTGATCGACGTCGGCATCAACCGCGTGACCGAACACGGCAAGCAACGCCTGGTCGGCGACGTGGATTTCGACGCCGCCGCCCGGGTGGCGGGGTGGATCACGCCGGTGCCGGGGGGCGTCGGGCCGATGACCATCGCCTGCCTGCTCGCCAACACGCTCACCGCCGCCTGCCGGCGCGCCGGGATAGACTCCGATTCCCTGTAAACAGCGCGCGCCGTTGTTTATAGTGGCCGGGTGACCCGACCACTTCCTCCCATTGTTCCGGTGATTCTTTCGGGCGGCGCGGGAACCCGGCTGTGGCCGCTTTCGATTCCCGAGCGCCCGAAGCAGTTCAGCGCCCTTGGTCGTGCGCTCCGCGCGCGCAAGCCCGCTGGTCGTGCGCTCCGCGCGCGCAAGCCCGCCGGCGGCGCGCGGACGCTGTTCCAGGAAACTCTCGCCCGCGTCGCGGGCAAGCCGTTCCGGCCGCCGCTGGTCGTTGGCAACCACGAGCACCGGTTTCTGATCGCCGAACAGATCCGCGCGCTCAAGCGCAAAACGCTCGCGGTGATGCTCGAGCCCGCGGCGCGCAACACCGCGCCGGCGTGCGCCGCCGCCGC
>SHWG01000077.1 GCA_009693905.1 Rhodospirillales bacterium
GCGGTAGATGCGCGCAATCGTCATGACATTCTCGCGTTCGGAACCCTGGAAACCGAGGGGGGTGGTCGGGGAGACTGGATTCGAACCAGCGACCCTCTGGTCCCAAACCAGATGCGCTACCAGGCTGCGCCACTCCCCGCGCCGGGAAGATAAGCCCTCCCCTTGCAGGGCGCAAGCCGGGGAAAAAGGAAACGGCCGTTCATCGCTCCACCAGCAGCGGATGGACGATCCGGTCGCCGGGGCGAATGCTCAGGCGCGCGGAAGTGCCGCCGAGAACTTCGAGCACGGCCAAGACCGGTCCGGCCGAAGGGATGATATCCAAGCTCTTCGGCCGGGTGCGCTCGGCGATGTTCACAATCCGCCCGTTCGCGCCGATGAAAATCATGTCGAGAGGGATCAGGGTGTTGAGCATCCACATGCTGAGGTTCCCGGGCTGGTCGTACACGAACAGCATCCCGGCATCCTCGGCGAGAAAAGGCCGATGCTGAAGCCCCTCGGCCTGCTGGGCCGGCCGCAACGCCAACTCGACGCGAAAGCGGTGCTCGCCCCGCGCCGTCGCGATCGTCAATTCGGATCGCTCGAAGCGGATTTCGTCCGCCCGCGATGCTTGCGCAAAAAACGTCAACGCCAGAACCGCGGCGGCCGAACCCATCGCGGTCCGCCGGGTCAACACGTCAGGAGCCCCCTCGCCCGGGCGGCTTCGCGGCGGACTTAGCAAGCGGGTTCCAAGCCTTGACCGCGACGGGACGGCCCGACGGGGTGCGCAGCACCTTGGGTTTGACCACCTGGTCGAGCGCCGGCGCCTCCATGCCGCGGGCGAAGGAAAGCCGCATCGCCTCGATCGTGATTTCGGCGCGCTTGCCCTGCTTGTGCGCCTGGCGATAGGCGATCGTCTCCTTGGTCATGCGCGTCAGCCGGTCGGCGGAATAATGGCCGACCCGGCGCCAGAGCGCCTCGAGGAAACTTTCAATCTCGAACGGCAGGAACAGATCCACGTCCAGCTTCGGCCGGCCGCGGGAAAACGCGATGTAAATGTTGGGCTCCAGCGGCCCCCTTTCGTCGGCGACGAAAACGGCGGGCATCAGCTTGCGCCCCTCGAAGGCGACGCCGTAATAGGCCTGGGACAGAAAAAGCAGCCGCTGCAGCTTTTGCGGCTGCATGCGTTCGGCCGAGCGCTCGGCCATGTCCAAAAACCAAAATGCGATATCGAAGGCGGAATTGACTTCGGTGGACATGAAGGCTCCTCGACCGGCCGGCCGTATTTTCTACCAAAATTCGGGGAAAATAAATAATGCGGCCTGCGCCGCCGGGCGCGCCAGCGCCGAGGAATATAGACCCGGCGGCATCAGCCGCGCCCGGTCGTCGGTTTGGGCGGCCTGCGCCGCCGGGCGGCGGCGTATTATCGAAGCAATGGGGCGGGGATCAATTGGCCAGGGGCGAAGAGCGGCATCAAGCCAAGACGTTAAGAAGCTGGCCGAGGGTTTCCTCCGCCGTCCGAACCACCTTGGCGTTGGCCTTATAGGAAATCTCGGTCTGGACCAGATTTGCGAACTGGCGGGCAAGATCCGTATCCCCGCCACCGCATTCTTGGCCATTCGATTCCCGGCGCCGCGCCGACACGCCCGAGCCCCGATCGCCGGCTTGAATCGAGATGGTCAGCACATCGGAAGGTTTGAATCCCGAGGTCTCGACGTTGACGATGTTGTTGGCGATTTCGGCCGCGCGAAACGATTGGGCGAGAAGGCCGGAAACCGCAGTCGAAAGGGTATTTTGAATGGCCATGGGAACCACGTTAGCGCGTCGGCGGCGATCCTCCTGTGACGACGGTCACAGGTTTCATAAACGCCGAAAAACGATGGAAAATCAGACCCTAAAGCCTGATGGAAACGGCCCCACCGAGGGCGACCGTCTCGCCGTGGATGAGCTTGGCGTTGTTTTCGTAGGTCGCGATGGCACGGGCGATGACGTCCTGGAAACGCCTGCTCGCCGATCCGATAACCGATCCCGGCTGCAAACCGCCCTCACCTCCGTCGAGGACGGATTCCAGTATCCGGGCGAACGTCTCGCTCGAAACTTGGATCAGGGACCAACTTTGGGGGGCCGAGCGCTGTTCCCGGCGGGTATCGAAGGCAAGATCGGGGCCGCGCCGGCCCTGCTCATAGGAAAACTCGGCGCCGCCGAGCAAGACGCCGGTTCCGGCGGCAGCCCCTTGAACCTCGGGACGATAGTCCAATCCCCCGTACGGGATTGGCCGGAGCGCCACGCGACGGAGCAACCTGATTTTGGTTGCCGGTAAATGGAATTTTTGGGAGCTGAGCCATCGAAATTCAAAGGGCCTTTTGAATGGGCGCGCGCCCAAACGCCACAGTCGCCCCACCCCGAAATCTTCGGATGAGGCCGATGCGCTTGATTCTATTGAAATATAGTCCTATCCGATCTTAAGTTAACAAGCCCTTAACCATTAAAATGATCTAATACTACAAGGCGTTACGGGGCGCCGGACCCTCGAATTCGCCCCCGGAGGCCTTAGTTAACGGACGGGGGGATTCGCGGGCGCCGCCGCTCAAGGCTGGGTGCCCAGGCGGCGACGAACGAAAGCCGTGACCTCGGCCGCGACGCCGTGCTCGAAAATGCTGTTGTGGTCGGCCTTGGGGAGCCAAAGCGATTCCTTGGGTTCGCGGGCGGCGGCGAAAACCTCGCGGCCCATCCGCTCGGGGATGATCTGGTCGCGGGCGCCGTGGATCACGAACAGCGGCGCGCGGATATCCGCGATTTTATCGCTCGAAGCAAAGCGATCCTTCACCAACCAGTACGCGGGCAGATACGGGTAGTGATGTTGCGCCGCCGCCGCCGCGGAACTGAACGGGGCCTCCAAAATCACGGCGCCGACCGGCGTCCCGTCCCGGGCCGCCTCGAAGGCGAGTTGCACGGCCATGCCGGTACCCAGCGATTCGCCGTAGAGAACGACCCGAGCCGACGAAACGCCGGCGCCGGCGAGAAACGCCAGTACGGCGCGCCCATCGGCGTAGAGGCCGGCCTCGTTGGGCCGGCCGGGATTGCCGCCGAAGCCGCGATAGCCGACGAGAACGAGACCGAACCCGGCATCGAGAAAAATGCGCGCCTTCAATCCCCGATGGCCGATGTGGCCGGCGTTGCCGTGGAAAAAAACGACCGTCGGCTGTCCGGCCGGCGCCGGGCGATACCAGCTCGTGAGCGTGAGCCCGTCCGCGGTCGCGAGGCGGATGGGGCTCATGTCCGGCACGCCGCTCTCCGCCGGGACCGGCACGTCGGACCACGGGAAGTACATCATGCTGCGCTGGATGAAATACAGCACGCCGACCAGAACGCCGTAGCAGACGACGGCGGCAACGGCGAATTTGACCACTTCCAAGCGCGTGAAGGTCAACCGAACGCCGCGGTGATCGGGACCCACTGGCCATCGGGCGCGCGGCAGGCGGTGCCGGCCCCGGTGGCGACGTCGGACTCGAAATTCACCGCCGAGCGGTAATCGCGACAAAGCTGCATCCCGTCGCCGCGATGGAACGAGCGGGTCGGACGGATGGTGCCGTTCCGTCCGGTTTCGGGATTCAGCCAATGGCGGGTCTCGCCGTCATCCGAACCGGCAAGCGCCTCCGCCAAAACCTGGCTGTACATGGCGCGATCCGACATCTCGAGTCGCCGCCCGACCATGTAACCGGTCGCGCCGCCGAGAATCGAGCCGCCGGCGGTAAAGAGGGTTCGCGCCCATCCGCCGCCGAGTTGGAAGCCGAGCACCCCGCCGGCGGCGGCGCCGAGAGCGGTCGCCGACATCTCGGTGGTGGTCAATCTCTGTTGCGCGCATCCGGTCGCCACCAGGGCGGCGAGCGCCACGGCGACGCGCCTGGATGTCTGTCGATGGTTTTTTATGGAATTCTCTCCTTGCTAACGGCAGTGCGTCATCGTGCCCATTTGGGTGCAGGTGATGCCGCGTGTCTGCGGGGCACCTTGGCGCATCAACTCCTGGCCCTGTTTAATGAGGCGCTGCGACGCGTCTTGGCTGTTGCCAGCACCGCTGTCCCTGACCGCGCCCGCCTCGTAGTGCCGCAGTATGCATTCCTGAAATTCAGGGGTGGCCCGGGTGAAGCCGGCCTTGACGCAGAAGGCTTCAGCGCTCTTCTGGATCATGCGGTTTTCCTCGATCAAAATTAACGCCTTACGCCGTTCGGCCGCCAGCGCTTCCCGGACCTGGTCGTTGTCGAGGCGCTCGACCTGGCCTCCGCCCGCGCTGCAACGATATCTCTGGTTCACGTTGGCCGGGCTCGGACAACAGAGATAACTGGCGGTGACCGGCGTCGCCATCGGACAGACCGCAACCCCTTGCCTGATCAATTGCGCCGTCTTGCCGAATTTCGCGCACTCCTCTTCCGCCACCCGAATCACCGCGTCGGATGTGGCGGCGGCCGCGGAATAGCAAACCTGAATCATTCCGGGAACGCTCGCGGGCCGGCCGATGTTTTTGCGGTTGAATTCGGAAGCATTGAACACATAGGGTTCAAGTTCCGGACGGGCGCATCCGGATAAAACCGAAACCAACGCCCACGCCGCCCCAATCCGGAGGAAATTCGGCGGCGGTCGTTTTCGATCTCCATCCACGCCCAAGGTACTCATCGGAGAATCTTAACCGGCCCGGACCCCGCGAACAATCGCGCACGAAGGCACAAAATCCGCCGATTGCCGGGGTAACCGGGCGCATTAACCATCATCGCCCCTGCCGTCCCCCCGCCAACAGATCGCAAATCTCCCGGACGGCCCCTTCGCCGCCGGGCCGGCGCGTGACGTAATGGGCGGACGCGCGGATCTCCGGCGCCGCGTCGGCGACCGTCAGCGGTACGCCCACCGCCTTGAGCAGCGGCAAATCGTTGAGATCGTCGCCGACGTGGGCGACGGCGGCCATGGGTACCTCGAGCTTCCGGCAGAGTTTCTCGACCTCGGCCCGTTTATCCGCGACCCCCGTCAGCACGTGCCGCACGCCCAGCGTTCGCGCCCGGTGGTGGATGGATCGGGTACCAATCGTTCCCGCCGAAACGAAGGCGACTTCGATTCCCCGACCCAGGACTTTTTGAATCCCAACCCCGTCCCGGACATTGAACTTCCGGGAGACGGTTTCGTTATCGCCGTAATAGACCCCCCCGTCGGTCAGGACCCCATCCACGTCCAACGAAAGCAGCCGGATGCCTTTGAGTCGCCGCTGCAAAGCCGCGGCGCCCAATTTTTTGCCTTTGCGCACCGTCATCCCCCTCATGCTTAATTTCCCCTGCCCGTTCCGCCGCCGCGTACTTTAACATGACCCGTCGACAATAGCCGAAAGGAACCCCCTATGCCGTCCGAACTTGCCCCCGGCGTGACCCATACGCGCCGCGTCGTCGTCGGCCGCGACCGAACCATCGGATTCATGGGCGAAGAATTCAGGGTCTACGCCACGCCTTCGATTGTCAACGACATGGAATACGCCTGCCGGGATTTCCTGGTGAAATTCCTGTCCGAGGGACAGGATTCCGTCGGGGCACGGGTGGAAATAGACCATCTGGCGCCGACCCTGGTCGGAATGTGGGCCGATATTCGCCTCGAGATCGCCGCCGTCGAAAAGCGCCGGGTGACCTTTTCCTTCGAGGTCCATGACGCCGTCGAGGTCGTCGGCCGGGGAACCCATGTCCGCTTTATCGTCGACAAGCCCAAGACCGCCGAACGGCTCGCCGCCAAAAAGACCAAAGCCGGCTCGGTTCCCGGGGCTTTCCCCGGATGAAATTCGATTGCGCGATAGACTGGAACGGGGTGTAGAATCGCCCCATGCGCCGTCATCACGATATGGGCGGGCTTCCGGCGGGTCCGGTGGACTCCACCCCGCATGACGTCGCCCCTTGGGAAAAAAGGGTGGACGCGATCCTGCGTCTGCTCATCGATTCCAAGCGCCGCGTGATGACCGTGGACGAGTTGCGCCGGGGCATCGAGGATTTGGGTCCCGACGCCTACGACCGGCTCGATTACTACCAGCGCTGGATTTCCTCCATCTCCAATATCCTGATCGAGCGCGGCGTGATCGGCATGGACGATCTCGGCCGGCGCATGGCCGAAGTCGAGGCGCGCTGGCTCGAGGCCGGCCGCAAGCGACGCGAGGCCGGGCCGTGAGCGGGAATTTCCCGCCCGGCGGCGCAGGCCGCCAAGATAATAAACCGGGCGCGAAGTTCGCCGCCGAGTCTTTTGGTTTTGGCGTCTTCGCGCCCGGCACGCGCGTGCGGGTCCGCGGGGCAAGCCTGCCTGGTCACATCCGTACGCCTTATTTTTTGCGCGGCCATGAAGGCGTGATCGAATCTGTCGCCGGAAAGTTTCCCAATCCCGAGGATCTGGCTTATGGCCGCCCCGGAATGCCGCCCAGGACGCTCTACCGCGTCGCCTTCCGCCAGCCCGATCTCTGGCCCGCTTACGCCGGCTCGGGCCAGGACACGCTGATCGCCGATATTTTCGAGCACTGGTTGGACGAGAGGCCGTCATGAGCGGCGATCACGATCACGACCACGACCATGCCCACTCCCATCCGCACCGGCCCGACATCGAGGATTCCGATTTCGACGACTATCAACTGATGGCCGAGGCGGTCGGGGAACTCCTGATCGAAAAGGGCATCTTCGCGGCCGAGGACTTGCGCCGCACCATCGAAGCGATCGACGCGATCGGGCCGGCGCAAGGCGCCCGGGTGGTGGCGCGCGCCTGGGTCGATCCCGGTTTTCGGGCGCGCATGCTTGCCGACGTCAATGCCGCCGCCGCCGAAATCGGCATCGACGCCGGGCCGATTCCCATCCGCGCCGTCGCCAACACGCCCGGCTTGCACAACGTCATCGTTTGCACGCTGTGTTCGTGTTATCCGCGCCTGCTGATCGGCTTGCCGCCGGATTGGTACAAGTCGCGCGCCTACCGGAGCCGGGTGGTGCGCGAACCCCGCGTCGTGCTGGCGGAGTTCGGCACCGTGCTGCCCGAGGACGTCGCCGTCCAGGTCCACGACAGCACCGCCGATCTCCGCTACCTGGTGTTGCCGATGCGGCCCAGGGGCACCGAAGGGATGGACGAAGAAGCGCTCGCCCGCCTCGTCGCCCGCGACTGCATGATCGGCGTCGCCGTTATCGACCGCTGACGCGGTTCGTCGATGCCGCTCAGTAATGCTGCCGCTGGCGCTGTTCGGAAACGAGCGTCCCGTTCTCCGCGTTGACGATCACGGTATAGACCTGGAACCCGGCGTTGTTGTTCCCTCCCGGATTCATCACCGTGACCGCGAACGCCTCGAGCGACCCGTACTTGCGCGGTTCGATCTTGATGACCTTGCCGCCCGATTCCCGCTCGATCTGCTGCCTGACCTGATCGGCGGTCATCGCCGCCATTGCGGCTGTCGTCGCCAGTCCCGCCCCGGCGGCCAAAATGGCCGCCATGCCGTAACGCCATGTCTGCATTGTTGCGTTTCCTTTTCCTCCCGAGAACATCCGGGCGATTATACCCCTTGCGTCCCCAAGAGCCTACCCCGCCGGGTCTTGGGTTACCCGCACAGACGGCGTATCTTCTCTTCGGCCGCACCATGCATACATCATCCCCAAACCCGGCTGGCAACAATGCCTTTCCGCTCGACGGCGAGGGGGTCTGGTGCGAGATGCCGCGCCCCTCCTCCGGCGCACGGCCCCGCCCGGCCCTGTTTCTCGACCGCGACGGGGTGGTGGTCGTGGAAACCGGTTATCTGTCCCGGCCCGAGGACGTCCGCCTGGTTCCGGGCGCGGCGGTCGCGATCGCCGCGGCCAATCGGCGCGGCGTGCCGGTGATCCTGATCACCAATCAATCCGGGATCGGGCGGGGTTATTACGGCTGGGACGCCTTCGCCGCCGTGCAACGGACCATCCTGGAACGACTCGAAGCGGCGCGCGCGTTCGTGGACGCGGTTTACGCCTGCCCGCACCATGCCGAGGGGATCGTTCCCTACCGCCATCCCGATCACCCGGCGCGCAAGCCCAACCCCGGCATGTTGCTGCGCGCCGAGGCGGCGCTCGGGCTCGATCTCGCCTCGTCGTGGGTGATAGGTGACAGGGCGGGCGACTTGGAGGCCGCGAGGCGCGCGCGCCTCGCCGGCGGCGTCCATGTCCTCGGCGGCCACGGTTCGGATGCGGACGCGCGGGCGGCGGCGCTGGCCCTGGATGTTCCCGACTTCAAGGTCGAAACCGCGCCCACCATCGCCGAGGCGATGGCGCTGATCCCGCTTTTCGCGCGCTAACCCCGCCCGCGCCTCAGCGCGCGAAGGTGGCGCTCACCGTCATGGTCATCGCGGGGATCGGAATATAGCCCGAGACGAGGGTGGTGAACGCATGGGTCCCGACGACCGTCACGGTGCTGGCGGTGACGGTGGTCCCGGTAAAGCTGACCGTGGAAGAATCGACGCCGATCAACTGCGTCAGGGCATAGGCTTCGATCTTCGCCTCCGTCGCCCCGGAGGTGACGGCGCCATAGCGCGCGGCGGTTTCGGCCGCGAATTCCATCGTGTTGCGGATCCAGATCATCCGTCCGAATTCGATGATGCCCAAAATAAACACTATATAAACCGGCAAAAGGAGCGCGAACTCGTGCACCCTCAACCCGGGAGCGGCCAGGGCGGCGCCTTAATTCATGGAAAGAAGATTCGGCGCGGCAAGCTTGCGAAACCAAAAATCGAGGCCCGCAAGGGCGATGGCAACGCCGTAGGGCACCCGCCGGCGGAATTTACTGTTGTCATCGTTCCCGGTGTCCGGGGGTTGCCCGCCGACGCGGCTTTGGAGCAAAACCAGGACTGAAACCACGCCCCCCGCCAGCGCCATGGCGATCACGAGGCGAATCGCTTCGGGCCATCCCGCCCACAGCGCGAGGGCGGCGATAAGCTTCGCATCGCCGCCGCCGATCCAATTGAAGCGAAAAAGAGCCATCCCGAGCAAAAGCACAACGACGCCGGCGCCGAGATGGCCCACGATTTCGCGCCGGGGGATCAGTCCGAAAGCAAAAGCGAGAACGAAAAGGACGAGAAACGCCCCGACCAGGGCGTTAGGGATGCGATAATTCCGGATATCCCCCCACGCCGCCGCGACCAGAAGCGCGGCAAACGCGACTACGACACCCGCGTCGATAAAAAATCCCACAGGTCACGCCAAAACCTC
>SHWG01000078.1 GCA_009693905.1 Rhodospirillales bacterium
GCAATCCGCTCTAGGGCGGTGGTCTTGATAATGACGCGCGCGGCGCGGCGGGGATCGGCGCGCCGAAATCCGGCCGGTCGGCGGGGAATACTTCGAGCGCGCCAGGACAGCGGCGGCGCATAAGCGGCGCGCGTCGGCGGCTCAGGCCGCGCCGAGCCCTTTCAAGCGCGCCGCGAACCGCAGATTGAGCAAGGCGAAGACGGCGATCAGGGCGAGTTGGAACAGGAGCGACGCGCCCGCGAGTTGGCCGGCGACATTGCTGCTGACCCCGAGCAGCGTCAGCACCCCGCCGGCGAGCCCCGCGCCGCAACAGCCGAGAATGCCGGTGCTGCTCGCGGCCACCGTCGAGAACAATCCCGCGCCGGTCGTGGCGGAGGTGCCGCCGATGGCTCCGGCCGAACAAACCTTGAGCAGGCGAACCTGCTTGGCCATGGCCAAGCCCATGGCGGCGCCGAGAGCGATCGAGAGCGCATACTGGCCCAAGGTGACGCTGTACATATTGGCGAGGATATCGCCGCTCGTCATGTTCACGCTCAAGAGCGGCGCGGCAAACGACGCCGTGAAATCGCCGGCGGTCACGGCCGCCCAGAATGCCTCGTGGGGTACGTAATACGACGGCGCGAATATCCCGAAGCGATAGTAGGTTAGCGCGCCGTAGATCGCGGGCGGCATCGCCAGCACCATCAGAATCATAGCAAGCACCCAGCCGACTTCCTGGGCCGGAGGCACCGCCGCGGTCGGCCGAGCGAAGCTATGCTGGGCGAGCGCGACCATCAACCACCGATCTTCAGAACGCGAGGGGACTCGTCGGTATCTTCGCTCGCGACGCCAGCGGCGGCATCGGCGATCTCGTCGCCGATTTCCGCTTCGAACGAGATCGGACGGTTGGCGGAGCGGTTGACGGTCAATTTGAAAATATCGAACCGATTGTAATAGCCGACCACGTCGTGGAACTGCTTAGGCTCGACGCAGGCAGAGAGATCGATGTCGGCATAAAGGATACCTTCGTCTTCGCACATTGTTTTGCCGATGGGCTCGCCGGTCGGCGCCAGAATCATCGAAGCGCCGCGGGGGCTGCCGTCGAGTATCCGCCCGGCGTTCGGGTCGAGATTGCTCAAGGTTTCACGCATGGCTTTGTCCATGTACCCGGCGGCCACGACGTTAAAGCATTTGGCCTCGAAGGAGTGCGCGCCGGCGCGAATGCGGATCGCGTTTTCGAGATTGTAGTTGCCGCCAGCTTTCGGATCCTTGGTCGGCCATACCGGCGGATAGGTCGAGATATGGACCTGCTCGCCCTGGGCCATCAGGGTATAGCGCGCAAGCGGATTGGTGTTTTCGCCGCAAATCAGCATGCCGATGCGGCCGAGCGCGGTCTCGACCACGCGCAGGCCGGCGCCGTCGCCGTTGGCCCAGATCAGTTTCTCGAAGAACGTCGGGACCAGCTTGCGGTGATGATTGAGAATCGCGCCGTCGTCGCCGATCAGCACGTTCGAGTTCCAGATGCAGCCGACGCTCGCTTTGGTGCCCTCGTTGACGCCGAGCGATACGACGACGCCGCATCGGCGCGCCGTTGCCGATACGCGCGCGATTTCCGGCCCCGGCACCATGATGGAACTGGCCGCCAGGCGCTTGAACAGGTCGTGGTTGTGGATCGGCGCGCGCAAGGCCGCCCATACTGGAAACGCCGGAATATACGTTTCGGGAAAAGCGATCAACTTCGCACCGTGGCGGGAAGCTTCCTCGATCAACGCACACGCTTTGGCGATGGTCTTGTCGGTATCGAGAAACACCGGCGCCACATGCGCGGCCGCCACCTTGTAAGCCGGGAAACTACTCACGATCGTTCCGCCTTTTCCTTTGAGGAAAATCCCCGGAGGTGGCGTTACCCGCCACCCCCGGGAGGGTCTCAGAACGACTCCTTGGTGAAGTCATGGCGCGGCGGGAAGCGCTTCTCGAGGTCCGCCGCGTCGATCTTCTGTTTGACGTGAATCTCGCCGTTTTCGACCCGGCTCATGTAGAAGTCGATGACCGCCTTATGGTCTTCCTTGCGGATATACTTGGGGCCTTGCGGATGCTCGAAGGATTCTTCGACCTTCATGCCCTCGAGCGCCTTGATGAACTCGGGCGTATCCTTTTTCGTCTTCCAGCCCGATTTTTCGACCGCTTTTTGGATAAAGAAGATGGATTCCCATGACGCCCAGTAGTGCGAGCTCGCGAGGATGCGGTTGCTGCCTTCTTCCTTGCCGTCGACCGGATCGACCTTCATCAAATCGCGCAGCTTGCGGTTATGCGCCGTGTCCTTGTACTTGAGCCCGCGCGGCATGTATTCGAGCATGTAGATGCCTTCGGATGCGCCTCCCAATTCCTTGGGCGAGATCGACTCGTGGGTGCACAGAACCGAATAGCGATTCATCCTTTTATCGAGCCCGAGCGACTTCGACTGGGTGTAGTAAGCGACCGATTGCGAGCCGATGAAGACCGAATAGAGCTGCTCGGCGTCTTTGTTCACCTTGGCGAGGTAGGGGAGCAAGTCCTTGGCGTCCACCGGCACCGCGATCGGATCGCCGATCGAGGCGCCCATCTTGTCGAGCAGCGCCTTATGCTCGTTGAAGTGGCTCCAACCCCAAGCGTAGTCGGCGAAGACGAAGCTCCATTTCTTGCCCAGGTTCTTGACCGCCCACTCGACGCCGGCGGCAGCCTGCGAATAGGTGTCGCTGCCGACTCGGAAGATGTAGCGATTGCCCTTGGATTCCGTCATTTCGGCGGCCATGCCCTGCGGCATATAGATCGTCTGCAGTTCCTTGGCGATCGGCACGGATGCGAGATTCACGCCCGAATGCACCGAGCCGAGGACGAAGTCCGCCTCGTTGCGTTGCACGAGCGAGCGAAATTTGCGCGCCCCGGTCGGCGGGTTGGTCTCGGTGTCCTCGACCACGTATTGGACGGGCCGCCCGGCGATCCCGTTATTCGCGTTCAGATGATCGCACGCCGCCTTGGCGGCCTTATCGAGCCAATAGCCCCACGATGAAATGGCACCGGTGAGATCGCATTGGTGGCCGATGATGATCGGCTTTCCGGTCGGCTTGGCGAACAAATCCTTGGTGAAAGTCAGATTGAGGCCTTGACCGAGCACACCGCCGGCCAAAACCGTCTTCATGAAATTTCTGCGTGTTGCGCTCATTTCGTTTGACTCCCTGTGGTTGGACTTGCGGATGGTGATCCCTTCGTCAGCTGATCGCAACCCCGAGATAGCGATGCGCGATATCGGGGTTTTTACGCAATTCGTTCGCCGTTCCCTCGTAGCTGATGACGCCCTTCTCCATGATATAGACGCGCGTGCACAAGGCGAGCGCAATGCGGAAGTTCTGCTCGACGAGCAGGATCGAAATGCCTTTCTTGTTCGCCGCCCTGATCTCGTTGCGAAGGGTCGCCACCAGCTTCGGCATGATCCCTTCGGTCGGCTCGTCGAGCAACAAGAGCTTCGGCTGCATGATCAAGCAGCGGGCGATCGCCAGCATCTGCTGTTCGCCGCCCGAAAGCGTTCCGCCTTCCTGATTCAGTCGCTCCTTCAGGACCGGAAAGTGCTCGAAAATCTCGTCAAGCCGCGCGGCGTCCGGCGTGCCGGGCAGCCCGAGGCATAGATTATCAAATACATTGAGGCTGGAAAAGATGCGTCGGCCCTGGGGTACGTAGCCAAGGCCGAGGCCGGCGATCTTGTACGCCGGGATTTGGTCGAGCCGGACGTTGGCGAACGTAATGGCACCGCCGGATGGCGGCGTCAGACCCATGATGGTCCGAAGCGTCGTTGTCTTGCCGACGCCGTTGCGACCGAGGAGCGCCACCGCTTCACCGTCTTCGATCCGCAGGTTGACGCCCTGCAGGATGTGACTCTTGCCGTAGTGGGCGTGGAGATTTTCGAGCCTAAGCATGGGCCTCGTCCTCGTCTTCGGGCGCGCCCAGGTAGGCCTCCTGAACGCGCGGGTCCTTGGCGATCTCAGCGGGCGAGCCTTCGCACAGGATCATGCCCTGGGTCATGACGGTGATCACGTCGGCGGCGCCGAACACGACCTCCATGTCGTGCTCGATCAGGATCACGTTCACCCGCCGGGCAAGGTCCTTGATGATGGCGACGGTGCGCTCGGTCTCGGTCGGGCTCATGCCCGAAACCGGCTCATCGAGCAGAACAAGCTTGGGGTCGGTGGCGAGCGCGATCGCGATCTCGAGCAGCGCCACGTCGCCATAAGACAAGTTACCGGCGAGTTCACGGGCGTGATCGCGCATCCCGACTTCATCGAGGACTTGATCTACCCTGCGCGCGGTCTCGCGATAGCTCGTCGCCGGGCGAAACGGATGCAGGAACTTGGTGCGGCTTTGCGCCGCGATCCACACGTTGTCGTGGACGGTGAGACCGCCGAACACGCTTTTGACCTGGAGCGTGCGGGCGATGCCGAGCTGGCTGATTTGGTGCGGCTTCAGGCCGACGATGTCGCGGCCTTGAAAGATAACCCGGCCGGAGGTCGCCGCGAAGAAACCGGAAACGACGTTGAAGAAGGTGGTCTTGCCGGCGCCGTTCGGCCCGATGACGGCGTGCAGCTTGCCGGTGGCGTGGGTGAAATTGACGTTGTTGACGGCGATCAATCCGCCGAACGCCTTGGTCAGCCCCTCGGTGCGCAGGATCGACTCGCTCACGGTCCGCCTCCTGGACCTTTCGCGCGCGGAGCGGGTTTTGCGATTTCGGGCGCGGTGCGTTCGGCCGGCTTTTTCGCCAGCCAGTCAAGCGCGCGGGTGAGCAGCCCCATCAGGCCCCCCGGCGCGAAGGCGACGAACAAAATGACGATGACGCCGACGGCGAACAGATAGTGTTCCCAATAGATCGACAGTTCCTCGCGCACCACGATCAGGAACGTGGCCCCGAGCACCGGACCGAACAGCGTTCCCGATCCGCCGATGAGAGCCCAGATCACGCCCTCGCCCGATACGGTCCAGAACAGGTACTGGGCCGAAACGTAACGGGCGAACAGCGCGAACAGCACGCCGGCAACGCCGGCGAAGATGCCGGCGATGACGAACGAAATGTAGCGGATGAGATACGGGCTGTAGCCGATGAGACCGAGCCGCGAGGCGTTTTCCCGTACCGCGATGAACGTATAACCGAGCGGGCTTTTCAAGATGACGTGCATCAAGTAGAAGCACGCGCCGACGACCGTCATGATGAAATAGTACTGGAACGTCGGATCCAGCAGCGTGAACTCGACGCCGCCGACCTTCAGCACCGGCGGCACGGTGAAGGGACGTCCGTCGTCGCCGCCGGTCACGCTCTTCCAGCCGACCGCGACGAAAAAGAAGATCAGCGAGAACACGACCGTGATGATGGCGAAGTAATGCCAGGTCAGGCGCGCGGCGAAAATGCCGGTGATGGCGGCGCACGCCCCCGCCACGAACACGCCAAACAGCACCGCCGGCCAGAATGACAGCCCGAGAATGTCGACCCCGAGGGCGACCCCGTAGGCGCCGAAGCCGAAATAGAGCGCTTGGCCGAACGAGAGAAGGCCGGTGTAGCCGAACAGCAGGTTCACGCTCGCCGCGAACAGGCTCCAGATCATGATTTCGGCGACGATGTTGACCCAGAACTTGGCGCCCAACAGGGGCAGCGCATAGGGCACCGCCAAGAGGAGGACGAAACAGGCCAGGCCAAGAATCTGAAGTGGAGCGAGGCGGCGCGGCATGTTCAGGGGCTCCGGTGGCTTCGTACCCAGCCCGCGAACAGGCCCCACAGGCCTTCCGGGGCGTAGCGGATGACGAGCAAAAGAATAATCCCGACGCCGATCACGAACTGCTGGAAGAACTGCGACAGGTATTCGTTCGAGAGCAGATAGAAGGCGGTTCCGACGAACGGCCCGATCAGGGTGCCGACCCCGCCGATGATGGCCATGACCACCGCCTTGCCCGAATAAGTCCAATGAAAGAATTCGAGGTTGGTAAAGCGGGCGAGCAGCGCAAAAAGCGCGCCCGAATAGCCGGCGATGCCGGCGGCGATCACGAACATGATCCAGCGCAGCCGGTTGACGTTAAGTCCGATCAATTTGGCCCGCGTTTCGTTGTCGCGGATCGCGAGCAGCGCGCGTCCGAACGGCGAATGCACCAGCAGCCAGCTGACGGCGACGGCGAGCATGACCATGATCACGGTAAAATAATAAGCAACCATCTCGCTGAAAAAGCTGAACGAGACGATGCCGAGCGGCACTTCCGGAACGAAGGTGAGCGAGCGCGTGACGTAAGGGCCGGCCAGCCACTTCCAGTGTCCGGAATCGAGGATGGTGGTGACGAGAACCGAAATAATCACGGTGACGATCAGGAAATGGTGGTGGCGCACGCGGGTCGCGATGTAGCCGATCGGAATCGCGAAAAGCATAGCGGCGATAACCGCCGAGATCACCGCGCCCCAAGTATTAAAGCCAAAGTAGAAGGTCCCGAGGTTGAAGCCGTAGCACCCGGCGCCGAAGAACACGGCCTGCGCGAACGACAGCATGCCGCCGTATCCGAACACGATCGCGAACGACATCGCGAACAGTCCCCAGACGAAAATTTCGGCGACGAAAACGCGCTGATAGTTCGGGACCAGCCACGGCAGCACCAGGAGAAATACGGCGAGCAGGACGAACCCTTGGCCCGGGGTGAAGCGCGCCAGCCAAACGCCAAGCGACGGCGCGGACGACGCAACCGGAACCGCTTTCACGTCCGTCTCCGCGCGAAGATACCCTCGGGGCGAACCAACAGCACCACGCTCATAATGACCAGCGAGATGATGCGCGCGGTCGTCGGCTCGGTGAAGCTGGTGATGATACCTTCGATGAAAGCGAGCAGGACCGCGGCCGCCGCGGTTCCCGGCAAATTGCCCATGCCGCCGATGATCACGGCCATGAAACAGAGCGGCAGCACGTCGAGGCCAAGGCGGAACTCGACCGAAGTGATCGGCGCCGCCACCACGCCGCCGAGCATCGCCATCGAAGTGCCGAGCCCGAAGGTGACGAGGAAAATACGGTCCGACGGCAGGCCCAAGGCGATCGCCGTCTCACGGTCTTGGCGCACGGCGCGCATCCAGGTGCCGAATTTGGTCTTATGGAGAAACAGGAAGAAGGCGACGATGGCGGCGATCGCGACCGCCGCCGCGAACAGCCGATAGATCTGGTAGTTCAGGCCCAGCAACGGGATCGTGATTCCGATCGGGTCGAGAATGCGCTTCGGGGTCGCCCCGAAGGTCGCCCGCACGGTTTCCTGCAAGATGAGGGAGAGGCCGAAGCAGGCCACGATCGACAAGGCGGGCGAATTTTCGATCGGCTTGATCACCAGACGCTCGACCGCGCAGCCGAGCAGCATGCCGATAAGTGGAACGATCAAAAACGCGAGCCAGAAGTTCCCGGTATAGGAGATGACCGTCCACGCGAGCACGGTGCCGACCATGAAGAAGTCGCCGTGCGCGACGTTGACGATGTCCAAGAGGCCGAAAATGATCGAAAGTCCGAGCGCGATCAGGGCGATGATCAGCCCCCAGATCAGGCCGTTGATGGCCAGGATGACGACGAGTTCGGGCACGGAGGCCTCCCTGTGCGCGCCGTTCTGGGTCCAAGGCGCTAGACGATCGCCGCCTGGAACCGGGCCTTCGTTGGCTGAGGCCGCACGGCATTCTGCACCAAGGTCCTAAAATTACAATCGGATTTAAAGTTTGGTCAGCACTTTCGGGCCGGCGGCGGTGATTTCGACATTGACCTCGGCTTCGGCCATGCCGAGAACCGGGTCGGCATAGTTGGCTTCAATGGCTATATACATGCCGGGCTGCAAGACCATGGTTTCGCCTTCGCGCACGTAAGGCCGGCCATAGTTGAGGCCAAGGCCGTGGCCGAAGGCGGGGAACGGACACAAGGCGCCGGCTTCGATTTCCGCGCGGGTGACGGCCTTACGCTCGTCGATAAAGTAACGCAACCCGAAAGCCGCCGCTTCCGCGCCGGTGCGCCCGGGCTTGAGCTCTTCGGCTTGACGCAGAATGAACGTGTTGAGGGCCTCGAGCGTCGGGTTCGGCCGCGCCCCCGCTTTCGCGCCGACGATCTTGTTGCGGGCGATGTCGAAAAAATAGCCCTGGCACCACCCGACCACCGACATGAAATAGATTTGCCCGTTCTCCAGCCGGCGCATGCCGGCCGGCCTCAGCCACCACAGCTCGCAATCGCGCTCGGCCAAGCCGCGCGCGGCCTTCTGCATGAGATCGAATTCGGAAACGCCTGCCACCGCCGCGGCGAGAACGTCGTCCGTGACTTGGTTCACGGCCCGGCAGCCATGGCGGATGATTCGCCATTCGGCCTCGCTCTTGATCAGCATGGGTTCGATCAGGAGATCGTCGTTGATCCGCCATTCGACGCCGGGAAGCGCGTCTTTCAGCGCCTGAAAGTGCTTGGCCGAGACGATCTGCGAACCGACGAAGCCGAGCCGGCCGCGCGTCAGGTTTTTGGTCGTGAGCGCGCCGACGACGCCGCGCACCACATTGGTGTCGTGGATGACGTCGTCGATCGCCTCGGCGACGCGCTCCGCCGGGTAATAATGATAATGCATGTCGACGACGAGCGTGGCATCGCCATCGGCGGGCACGACGACCGCCGCATGCCCCAAGGCGGCGAAATGGGGCGCGCAGTCGTCGAGACCGGCGAAGAACTTGGTGTAATAGTTGGCGAGATAGATCCCATAGCCGGCGCGATCGGCGGCGGTGCCTTCGCGCGCCCACACGACGACGCCGTCGAGACCCTGGGCGCGCGTCGCGGCGGACAGGCGCGCCCTTCTCGCCGCGTACTCGGCGCGGGGAATCCTAAGATTGGCGGGAACGGTCGTCGGGCTGGTCAAAACCGGAAGCCTTCTTGGTCGTTCAGGGGGGAATTCCCGCCGGGCAGAACAGCTTTACCAGTTGTTTAGCCCTTCAGGTACCGCAGAACGTACTGCAGACACGTTCCTCTGGGCGCGGTGGGTTGGTGTAGTCCGAAAACTCGGCCTGGTCCTCATATGGTTTGGCGAGAACCGTCATCAATTCCTCA
>SHWG01000079.1 GCA_009693905.1 Rhodospirillales bacterium
CTTCCTTCCGCCGCCGCCTGGCGCGCGAGTTCGACCAGCAACGCCGCCTCGCGCCGCCGGGCGGTTTCCTTCGTGAGCGCGCCCCGGCGGGTCGCCTCGCCAAGCGTTGCCCGGGCGTCGAGCCAGCGGCCCTCCTTCGTTTCCAGGTCGAACAGCACGTCGGACGCCCACGCGCTGTCGCGCCGCAACCGCCAGGCGCGGCGGGCGAGATCGAGCGCGCCGGGCCGGTCGCCCCGTTTGATCGCCTGGCCGAGCAGACCGCGCACGCCTAGAAACTCGGTTTCCGGTTTTTCGCTCATGGTCGAAAAGAAACGCGCCGCCGCCTGCTCGTCTCCGGAGAGCTGCGCCGCCTGCGCCGCGAGCAAAAGCGTCAACGGCGGTTGGTCGAGCAACCCTTCGGCGCGGCGGGATTGGCGGCGGGCCTCGTCGGCGTCCCCGGCGGCGATGGCGACCATGCCGCGGGTCAGCGCCTCGTAACCGCGCTCGCGGCGCCGCCTCCGCCAGGACTGGCGAAGATCGCCGGGCGCGTGCGCGATCAGGAGCCAGAGCCGATGCAGGATTCCCGCCGCCACCAGCACGATCGCGCCGGCCGCGATCACAACCGCGACCGAGGTGTCCACCCGCCAGCCGCGCCAGGACAGCGTGACGGTGCCGGTGTTGTCGGCGAGCCACACCGCCGCCGCCACCAGCGCCGCCGCCGCCACAAAATAAAGCAACCAGCGGACCAAGGATCACCCCCCGCCGGCGAGCGCCGCCACCGCGCGCCGATGCAGATCGGCGAGCGTCGCGTCGAAAAGGGCGCGGGCGCGGGCGTCCGCGAGCCAACCCCTGGCCGCCGCCCCGGCCGGGCCCGAGAGATTCTCCAACGCCGCCGCGGCATTGGCGACGTCGCCTTGGCCGAGCGCCTTTTCCGCCGCGCGCAAAGCCGCGTCCGGCGTGCCCTCGACCGCGCGCTCATCTGTGCGCCGGACCGCGACCAAGGTCGAAAGCCGGGCGAGGACGCGATCGGTCCAGGTTCCGTCGCTTTGCGCGCGCGCCGCGATCGTCACCGCGCGGGCTACGCCGTCGAAGCGCTCACGCAGCATGGAAACCGTCGGCGCCCCCTTGGCCGCGAACGGAGCGAGCCGTTCGACCGCTTCGGCCACCTCGCGCCGATTTTGCGCCAGCGCGCGCAAGGATTCGATCTCGCGGACGAACGGCCGCCCGGCCGCGCCTGTGTCGCGGAGCTGGCCGACGGCGAGCACCAGCGCGGACGCGGTGGAGTCGGTGCGGGCGGCCTTGGCCTCGGCGTTTTCGATGACCCCGAGCCGGCGAACGAGATCGTCGAAAGCGGCTTTGTCCACGGTGGGCGCGGGCGGGAACGCCGGAGCCGGCGCGGCGACGGGAGCCGGTGCGGCGACGGGGGCCGGCTCGGGCGGCGGGGGTCGCCCCGATAGGGGCGCGTCATTCGATGCGCGCGGGGGTAAGCCCGCGCGCTCCTCGATCGCGCGGACGCGCAATTCCAACGCGGCGATGCGCGGGTCGGGCGCCGCCAACGCCTCTTTGAGTTTCGGCAGCCAGAACGAGGCGGTGGCGGCCGCGCCAACCCCCGCCGCCGCCACGACCAAGAGCGAAACGAGCACGGTCGGCAGCACCACGGCGGATGGGCGCGGCGGCGAATCCCGCCGCGCATATTCATGTGCGCCCCCCTCGGGGCGCGGCGGCTTAGGGACGGCCGGGGGCTTATCCGCGCCGGATTTCGGAGCTTCGTCCATGACCCAACGAGATTAGAGCATATCCCGGGCGATCGCAGCCAAAAGCGAGTCCTGCGAGGGCTCCTCGGCGACCACGATCCGTTTCCAGGCCGCTGCACCAGCTTTTGTCGCCACCGCCCGACTGAGACAATAGGCCGTCATGCGCGCGAGGTGCGCCGTCGCCCCGGCGACGCCTGCGAGCGCGACGAAGGTTTCGGCGGTACGCGGGGAAAAGAACAGAACGCCGGCAAGCGTGCCGGCGCGCACGGCCGCGACGGCCGCGGACGAAAGCGCCGTCGCCGCCCGCGCCCGATACAGCTCTTCCCGCCGGTAGCGGAATCCCGCTTGCCTGAGTTCTTGGGCGAGATCGCCCGCAATCCGGGTTCCGGCGACATGCAAAAGCTCGCCTTGCGCGGGGTCGAGTTGCCGCTGGCACAACCGGGCGAGCGCCGCGACGTCGCCCGCCGCGCTCTCGACCCGCGCGAATCCGAGCCCACGGGCGGCGGCGGCCGAGGCGTCGCCGACCGCCAATACCAAGAGATCGCGCGCGGCGTTGCGCGCGGCGAACACGCGGATGCCGTTGGCGCTGGTGATCAGCAGCGCCTGGACGTCCTCGACCGCCACCGGCTGCCCCGGAATGTTGACGATTTCGAGCAGCGGCTCGCTTAAGACCTCGATCCCCGAGCGCGTCAGCGCCTCGGCAAGCAACACGGCGTCCGCGGCCGGCCGGGTGACGAGAACGCGGAACGGGGGCGCGGTCATCGGCAGTCCTCAAAACCCCGGAAGGAAGCCGGGCCCCGCCGAACCGCGCAAAAATTCGCCGAGGTCGCGGCCGATCCGGGCGGCATCGGCCGTGGCGCCGGCGCGCGCGCCGGAAACGACGCGGCTTCCGTCCGGCTTGGCGATAAGTCCCTTCATCGTGAGCCGATCGCCGTCGGCGCGCGCGAGCGCCGCGATCGGGGTGCGGCAGGAACCGTCGAGCACTTCGAGCAACGCCCGCTCGGCGACGATCTCGGCCCGCGACGGGGCGTGGTCGAGGGCTTGGAGCCGTTTGCGCATCCGCTCGTCGTCGGCGCGGCAGGCGATGGCAATCGCCCCTTGCGCCGGCGCGGGCAGCATCTCGTCGGGCTCCAGGATCTCGGTCGCCGCGTCGGCGCGCCCCAGGCGACGAAGCCCCGCGAGCGCGAGCAGGGTCGCGTCCACCGCGCCTTCGCCCAACTTGCGCAACCGAGTCTCGACGTTGCCGCGCAGCAGCGTCACCTTGAGATCGGGACGGCGATGGAGGATTTGCGCCTGGCGCCGGAGCGAGGCGGTGCCGACCACGGCGCCCCTGGGCAAATCGAACAGACGCGGCGCTTTGAGCGAAATAAAGGCGTCGCGCGGGTCTTCGCGTTCCAGGATGGCGGCGAGAACGATTCCGTCCGGCAGCCAGGTCGGCACGTCTTTCAGCGAATGGACGGCCATGTCGATACGGCCGGCGAGCAAAGCCTCGTCGATTTCCTTGGTGAACAGCCCCTTGCCGCCGGCCTCCGCCAACGACCGGTCGCCCATGAGATCGCCCGAGGTCTTGAGGGCGACAATGTCCGCTTGATCTCCAGGGGGTAGCCGGCGGCGGACCATCTCGGACTGGACCAGCGCGAGCGGGCTTCCACGGGTGCCGATGCGAAGGGCGATCTGGGACATAACAAGCGGCGGGCTAAAATGAACGGGAACCGGTCACGATCCAGAGTACGGCCGGGAACGGTTTGCACAAGACGCAATTTGTCCAACCTCTTCCCGGAAGCTATCCTCCCGCATTGAAAAAGGATTTTCCATGTTGGTGCTGGGCATCGAGACGAGTTGCGACGAGACCGCGGCCGCGGTGGTCGCCGGCGACAAGCGCGTGCTCGCCGACGAAATCCTCTCCCAGCAGGCCGAGCACCGCCCGTTCGGCGGCATCGTGCCGGAGGTCGCGGCGCGCAGCCACCTCGACCATCTCGATCGGCTCATTGCCCGCGCGCTCGAACAGGCGGGCGTGCGCCTCGATGCGTTCGCCGCCATCGCCGCGACCGGCGGCCCCGGCCTGATCGGCGGGGTCCTGGTTGGCGTCACCACCGCCAAGGCCATCGCCAGCGTGCGGAAGATTCCGTTTATCGCCGTCAACCACCTCGAAGGTCACGCGCTCAGCCCGCGGCTGGTCGCTGACGTGGAATTTCCCTATCTTTTGCTGCTGGTCTCGGGCGGGCATTGCCAGCTTCTGATCGTCGAGGGCGTCGGGCGTTACGTCCGCCTCGGCACCACGGTGGACGACGCCGCGGGCGAAGCGTTCGACAAGGCGGCGAAGCTCTTGGGCCTTGGCTATCCCGGCGGGCCGGCGATCGAACGCGCCGCGCGAAGCGGAGACCCCAAACGCTTCGGTCTTCCGCGCCCGCTGCTGGGAAAACCGGGCTGCGATTTTTCCTTCTCCGGGCTCAAGGCCGCGCTCGCTCGCATGGTCGCGAACCATGGCCCGCTTGACGCCGGCGCCGTCGCCGACATGGCGGCGGCGTTCCAAGACCGCGCCGCCGCCACGCTCGCCGAGCGCACTGGGAACGCCATTGCCGCGTTCCGGACCCGGCATCCCCGGGGCGATACCCTGGTGATCGCGGGCGGAGTCGCCGCCAACGGCGAAATCCGCGCGCGGATCGGCCGGCTCGCCGAGCAGCACGGTCTTCGTCTCGTCGCCCCGCCGCCGCGCCTCTGCACCGACAACGCCGCCATGATCGCCTGGGCCGGGATCGAGCGGCTCAAGCTTGGCCTGACCGACCCCCTCGATTTCGCGGCCCGTCCGCGCTGGCCGCTCGATCCCCATGCTCCCAAGGCGCTGGGCGCGGGGGTGAAAGCGTGATTGCGGCCTAAGTTCCGGGCGGGCACACTCCAGCGCATGGCCGAAAAATCCTTGCAACGCATCGGTGTCGTCGGCGCGGGCGCGTGGGGCACTGCGCTCGCCATGATCGCTTCGCGCGCCGGCCGCGAGGTCGTCGTCTGGGCGCACGAGCCCGAAGTCGCGGAGGATATCAACCACCGCCACATCAATCCGCTTTATCTTCCCGGCATCGCCCTCGATCCGAAGATCGGGGCCACCACCGATCCGACCGAAGCCGTCAAGGCCGACGCGGTGCTGTTGGCGATGCCGGCGCAGCATATGCGCCGGCTGGCGCGGCGCCTCGCGCCCGTCTGGCGCGCCGGAACCCCGGCGCTGATCTGCGCCAAGGGCATCGAGCAGAAAAGCGGCGCGCTGATGAGCGAAGTGCTGGCCGAGGAACTCCCGGGCGCGGCGGTCGCGGTGCTGTCGGGACCGACGTTCGCTTCCGAAGTGGCGCGGGATCTTCCGACCGCGGTCACGCTGGCGGCGAAGGACTTGGGTCTGGCGGAGGCGCTGTCGCAGGCGCTCGGCACGCCCCGGTTCCGGATGTACACCAGCTCAGACGTCGTCGGCGCCGAGATCGGCGGCGCGGTCAAGAACGTGCTCGCCATCGCCTGCGGCATCATCGAGGGCCGCAAACTCGGCGACAACGCCCGCGCCGCGCTCATCACCCGCGGTCTCGCGGAAATGACCCGCATGGCCCTGGCCAAGGGCGGAACGGCAGGAACACTTATGGGCCTTTCCGGCCTCGGCGATCTCACGCTGACCTGCAACGCGGTGCAATCGCGCAATTTCTCGCTCGGCCTCGCGCTCGGCCGGAACAGGCCGCTCGCCGCCATCCTCGCCGAGCGCACCACGGTCGCCGAAGGGGTCTTCTCCGCGTCCTCGGTGGTGGCGCTGGCGGCCATACTCAAGATCGAGATGCCCATTTGCACCGCCGTGGACGCCGTGCTCAATCGCGGCGCCGATCTCGATGCCGCGATCGCCGGCCTGCTCGCCCGCCCGGTCGGCGCGGAAACGGACTGACATGGCGTACTGGCTGGTGAAGTCCGAACCCGAGGCGTGGTCGTGGGAGGATCACGTAAAAAAAGGCGTCGAGCCGTGGAACGGCGTGCGCAACCACCAAGCCGCCAACAACCTGAAAGCGATGAAAATCGGCGAGCGGGCGTTCTTTTATCATTCTGGCGGGGCGCGGGAAATTGTCGGAATCGCCGAGGTCGTCCGCGCGTATTATCCCGACCCAACCGACGCCACCGGGCGCTTCGGCATGGTCGATTTTCGCGCCCGCGCGCCGCTTAAAACCCCGGTGACGCTCGCCCGGATCAAGGCCGAGCCGGGGCTCGCCCATCTCGCCCTGGTGCGCCAGTCGCGGCTTTCGGTCATGCCCATCGACGATGAGTCCTGGGCGCGGATTTGCGCGCTGGGCGGAATCGCGCCGTGAGCGGCGTCGTTCTTTGCCCGCTCGCCGCCATCGCCGACGGCGAGAGCAATGGATTCATCGTGACCCGGCCCGGCGGCGCGCGCCTGGGCGTGCTCGCGGTGCGCCGGGGCAAGCAAGTCCATGCCTACGTCAACAGCTGCCCGCACACCGGGGCGCCGCTCGATTTTCAGCCGGGACAGTTCCTAACCCTGGACAAGACCTTGATTCAATGTTCGACCCACGGCGCGCTGTTTCGCATCGAAGACGGCTTTTGCGTCCAGGGTCCGTGCGCCGGTAAATCCATCGTTCCAGTCGCGGTCGTGGTCAAGGACGGGACCGTGCGTCTCTCCGGTTAGGGCCTATCCCCCTTTTCCCCCACCCCGCCGAGGGATAAAGTTAAGCTCAACCGTCGCCGCGAACGGACGATGGAGCGACCCGTGCGCGCCCCGCGCACCCCAGGAAGAGGCTTGATTCCCATGCATTACCAACTTTTCCCCGTTCCCGACGCTCTCGCCAAAACCGCGCATATCGATTCCAAGAAATACCGCGCGATGTACGAGCGCTCGATCAAGGACCCGGAAGGGTTCTGGCGCGAACACGGCAAACGGATCGACTGGATCAAGCCCTATACCAAGATCAAGGACACGAGCTTCCAGCCGCCGGTCCATGTCCGCTGGTTTTACGACGGCACCCTCAACGCGTCGGTCAACTGCATCGACCGGCACCTCAAGACCCGCGGCGACCAGACCGCGATCCTGTGGGAAGGGGACGATCCCAAGGACAGCAAGAAGATCACCTACAAGGAGCTTCACGAGCACGTTTGCCGGCTCGCCAACGCGCTGAAGTCCGAGGGCGTCAAAAAAGGCGACCGGGTCACCATCTACATGCCGATGATCCCCGAGGCGACCTACGCCATGCTCGCCTGCGCGCGCATCGGCGCGGTCCATTCGGTGGTGTTCGGCGGATTTTCGCCCGAATCCCTGGTCGGGCGCATCCAGGACTGCGATTCCAACTGCGTCATCACCGCCGACGAAGGCCTGCGCGGGGCCAAGAAGATTCCGCTGAAAGCCAACGCCGATCAAGCCCTGAAGAAATGCCCATCGGTCAAAAAAATGATCGTGGTCAAGCGCACCGGCGGCGCGGTCAACTGGGTCCAAGGCCGCGACGTTTGGTACCACGAGGTCTGCGCGCGGGCCCAACCCGAGTGCGCGCCCGAAGAGATGAACGCCGAGGACCCGCTGTTCATTCTCTACACCTCGGGCTCGACCGGAAAACCCAAAGGCGTTCTCCACACCACCGGCGGCTATCTGGTCTATGTCGCGATGACGCACCAATACATCTTCGACTACAAGGACGGCGATATATACTGGTGCACCGCCGACGTCGGCTGGGTCACCGGGCACAGCTATATCGTTTACGGGCCGCTCGCCAACGGCGCGATCACGCTGATGTTCGAGGGCGTGCCCAATTACCCCGACGCCTCGCGCTTCTGGCAGGTGTGCGACAAGCACAACGTCAATATCTTCTACACCGCGCCGACCGCGCTTCGCGCGCTGATGCGCGAGGGCGACGGCCCGGTCCAGAAGACGAGCCGCAAGTCGATCCGCGTCTTGGGCACCGTCGGCGAGCCGATCAACCCCGAGGCGTGGATGTGGTACTACAACGTCATCGGCGACAAGCGCTGCCCGATCGTCGATACCTGGTGGCAGACGGAGACCGGCGGGATATTGATCACGCCGTTGCCGGGCGCGATCGCGCTGAAACCGGGATCGGCGACATTGCCGTTTTTTGGAATCCAGCCCGCGATCGTCGATGCCAACGGCAAAATCCTGGAGGGCGAGTGCCAGGGCAATCTGGTGATTCTCGATTCATGGCCGGGCCAGATGCGAACCGTGTTCCGCGATCACGACCGGTTCGTGCAGACGTATTTTTCCACCTACCCCGGCAGGTATTTTACCGGCGACGGCTGCCGGCGCGATAAGGACGACTATTACTGGATCACCGGCCGGGTCGACGACGTGATCAACGTCTCTGGCCACCGCCTCGGCACCGCCGAGGTCGAAAGCGCCCTGGTCGCCCACCACACGGTCGCGGAATCGGCCGTGGTCGGCTATCCGCACCCGATCAAGGGCCAGGGCATCTACGCCTATGTCACCCTCAAGCTCGGCGAACAGCCGACCGAGGAGTTGCGCCGTGAATTGGTGCAGTGGGTGCGCAAGGAAATCGGACCCATCGCCCAACCCGACCTGATCCAATGGGCACCGGGCCTGCCCAAGACCCGCTCGGGCAAGATCATGCGCCGGATCCTGCGCAAGATCGCCGAGAACGACGCCAGCAACCTCGGCGACATCTCGACGTTGGCCGACCCGGCGGTGGTCAAGGATTTGGTCGATAATCGAATGAATCGCTGAGGGACGCGGCCGCAAGCCTATTTCTTTTTGCCGGCGGCAGCCGGCGCCGGAGCCGGCGTGGACCCTTTCTCCTTGGGTGCGACGTCGTCGGCGAGCGTCGCGCCGCGGGTTTCCAGGAGGCGCCG
>SHWG01000080.1 GCA_009693905.1 Rhodospirillales bacterium
TCCCTCGAAATGCCTGACGTTCCGGGTCGCGAGCGTCGCCCGGCGCGCCGCCGCGATTCCGGCGATTTGGACGTCGCGGATTTCGATCGTGCGCCCCGCGCGCCGCTCGCGGGCGGCGATTCCCGCCGCCGCCTCGGCGGCGGCCCGGTCGAAGGCAAGGACGCGGTTTTCGAAATCCTCTGCGAGCGCCTTAACGAAGGCTTCCTCCAATTGCCGGCGGCGGCGACCCGCCGCGAGAAGATCGAGTCCGAACCGGACCTCGAAAATCGTGATGGAGGTAATCCACACGGACTCGGCCGGCAGGCGGTCGAGCCATCCGACCACGGCCGGGTCGGATTCGCGCCGCATCAACGCGGAGATCACGTTGGTATCGAGCAGGATCACGGCTTCAGGTCGGCCGGGCGGGCCGGCTGGCCGCGCAACTCGGGGATATCCCGCGCAAGCCCGATCCGGGCGAAGCGGGCCGCGAGCCGCGAACCCAGCCGCGCGGGCGCGGCGCCCTCTTCCTTGACCGCGTTGCGAAGGATGTCGCGGACTTCTTCTTCGGTGCTGCGGCCGTGACGGCGGGCGCGGCGCTGCAACTTCGATTTCACGGCGTCGTCCAAGCGGCGAACCACGAGTTGGGCCATCGGCGCCTCCGATTTGATATCATGATATCGCATAGGGCACCGGCCGTCAACGCCCCAACGGCGAGGAGTTCACAAACCCGTCAATTGTCAACCGCACGGTCTGGGTAGTAGAGTGCGGCCCGCGTCGTCTCAATTTTTTCCTGGGACTCTCCTTCCATGAACCACACCGCCGGCCGGCCGGGGCTGCTGCTCGCCCTCTTCATGCTGCCATTGTTCCTGAGCGCGCTCCTGATGTTTTGGTCGCAGCCGCTGATCGGCAAGATGATCCTGCCGCTGCTCGGCGGCACGCCGATGGTCTGGACTACCTGCATGGTGTTCTTCCAGGCGCTGCTGCTGGCGGGATACGGCTACGTGCACTTTTCGCTCAAGCTCGGGGTGCAGCGCCAGGCGATTCTGCACGTCGTGCTGCTGGCGGCGTCGCTGGTCGCGCTGCCAATCGGGTTCGACGCCGGCCGCTGGGAGCCACCGACCAGCGACAACCCGATGGGCTGGTTGTTCCTGCTGCTCGCGGCTTCGGCCGGCGCGCCGTTCCTGATGCTCTCGGCGACGGCGCCGATGCTGCAAGCCTGGTTCGCGCGCACCGATCATCCCGCCGCCGCCGATCCCTATTTTCTCTACGTCACCAGCAATGTCGGCAGCCTGATCGGCCTTCTCGGCTTTCCGACCGTGGCCGAGGTGTATCTGACCATCCCCGGCCAGATCTCGGCCTGGAGCGGGCTCTACGTCGTGCTGTTCCTGGGCATCGCGCTCGCCTCGTTCGTCGCGCTCCGGGCGAACGCGGCGGGCATTGCGCCGAAGGTGCGCGAACAAATCGGCGCGATCATGGCGCACACGATCTCCGGCGCCGTTCGTCTCCGTTGGGTTCTGCTCGCGTTCGCGCCGTCGAGCCTGTTCATCGGCCTCACCACCTATGTCACCACCGACATCGCGGCGGTGCCGCTGCTCTGGATTCTCCCGCTCGCCGGATATCTCCTCACCTTCATCGTCGCTTTCGCGCGCAAACCCCCGATCCCGCACGACACCGCCATCCTGTTGCAGCCTTATTTTGTCCTGCCGGTGGTGATTCTGCTGTTTTGGGGCGGCGGCGGCGGCAGCGCGACATTTTTCACCATCGCGCTCCATTTTTTCGCGTTTTTCGTCACCGCGCTGGTTTGCCACGGCGAACTCGCCCGCACCCGTCCCGATCCCGAGCATCTGACCGAATTCTATTTCCTGCTTTCGCTCGGCGGCGTGCTCGGCGGCATCTTCAACGCCATCGTCGCGCCCGTCGCCTTCACCGCGCTGGTCGAATACCCGCTGGTGCTGCTGCTCGCGCTGTATTTGCGACCCGGTTCAGGCGCCGAAAGCGTTCCCCGCCCGGTGCTCAAGGATCTTGTCCTGCCCGGCGCGGTGTTCGTGGTGCTGCTGTTCGCGCTCGAGCGGTTTCCCGACACCTTCACCGACGCCGATTCCTCGATGCAGACGACGATCGGGATTATTCTCGCGCTGATCGCGGCCTCGGCGGCCAAAAGGCCGTGGCGGCTCGGCCTGATCGCGTCCGCGATCCTGCTCGCTCAGGTTCTGTTTCCGATCGGCGGGCGCTCCACCGAGCTGAAGGCCGAGCGCAACTTCTTCGGCATCATCCGGGTGACCCAGGACGATAAGCCGCCGGCGATGACCATGTATCACGGCACCACCAACCACGGCTCGCAGAGCCTGGACCCGGACCGCCGCCTGATTCCCCAGACCTATTATTTCCCCGGCAGCCCGATCACGCAGGTATTCCAGTTCCCGGTCCTGACCCGCCCGGGCGCGCACCTCTCCGTGCTCGGCCTCGGCACCGGCGCGCTCGCGTGCCTGGCCCGGCCGGGGCAGATGTTCACCTATTACGAAATCGACCCCGCGGTCGAGCGCATGGCCAGCGACACCACACTGTTCACCTTCATGCGCGATTGCCCCCCGGACAAGAAGGTCATGCTCGGCGACGGCCGCTTGACGCTACGGAAGGTGCCGGACGCCTCCCAGGACCTCCTGGTCATGGACGCCTTCACCTCGGACGCGGTGCCGGTGCACCTGCTGACGCGCGAGGCCATGGCGATATACCTCGCCAAGCTCAAGGCGGACGGCGTGCTGGTCTATCACATCTCCAACCGCTACCTCGACTTGAAGCCGGTGTTGGCGAGCCTCGGCGCCGACGCCGGGATCGACGTCTTCATCCAGGAATACGACGCGCCGGCGAATACACCAAGCGCGTTCGGCTCGACCTGGGTGATCATGGCCCGGCCCGGCCCGACCGCCGACCACATCCGCGCCGACGGCCGCTGGCACGACCTCAAGCCGACCGGCAAGGGCCGACTCTGGACCGACCACTTTTCCAACATCTTCACCGCGCTCAAGTGGTAGCGGGACCTACCGCCAACCTTAGACGGCAAGGCGACCGTCCGGGGGCCCTTGACGGGCGGGCGTTCCCCTACCCATGCTGGGCGGAAGGCGGTGCGGCCGAGGTCGCCGCGTCCCCGCCCGACAGGGAGACTAAAACCATGAATAAACTCGTTCTGATGGCCGCCGCCGGGCGCGAACGCGCCAAAACCCAAAGACCCGGCGGCATTTGTCGCGCCTGGTTTTTTGTTCCGGCGGCATGCGCCGCCGTGGCCGCGATGACGTTCAGTCAGCCCGCGAGCGGCGCCGAAACGCTGCGCATGATGACCGGGCCGCAAGGCGGCTCGTGGGTGCCGCTCGGCGGTTCGCTCAAGTCGATGTGGGAGAAGGTTCTCCCCGGGGTGACGGTCCAAACCTTGCCCGGTGCCGGTATCGCCAACGTCAAGGGCGTCCAGGAAAATAAGACCGACATCGGCTTCGCCAACAGCGTCTCGACCGTGGACGCGATCAACGGCACCACGCCCTTCGACAAGAAGCACGACAATGTCTGCCAGCTCGCCACCCTCTACCCGCAGTATTTCCAGGTGGTCGCGCTCGCCGACGCCAAGATCAACTCGGTCGCCGACTTGAAGGGCAAGCACCTTGCCGTTCAGCCGCGCGGCAACACCGCCGAGGAAATCTCGCGCCACGTGCTTCAGGTCTACGGGCTCGATTATCAGACGCTCGGCAAGGTCAGCTATGTTTCCTACTCGGACGCGGTCGCGCTGTTGAAGGACGGGCACGCCCAGGCCTTTACGCTGGGCACCACCATTCCGGCGTCAGCGGTGATGGATATCGCTTCTTCCCGCGACATCAAGCTGCTCGACATCGGCGAAAAAATCGGCGCCATGAAGAAGATCAACCCGGGCTACACCCTCAACACCGTCAAGGGTGGAACCTACCCCAAGATCGCCAACGACGTGAAGGTGATCGGCTACGCCACCCATCTGGTGGTGAGCTGCAAGCTGCCCGAGGCCCAGGTTTACGCCATGGCCAAATCCATGGCCGCCAACATCGGCGATCTGACCGCCGTCGTCAAAGCGGTCGAGGGGCTCACGCCCAAGATGATGGCCGAGGACATCGGCGTGCCGCTCCATCCCGGCGCACGGAAGTTCTACAAGGAAGCCGGCGCGCTTTAATCCTCCTGACGAAACCGGCGGGGCCGCCGCGAGCGAATCCTCGCGGCGAATATTGAAATCTGGCGTCCGCCGTTTTTTCTTTGGTTCCGATGTCAAATTTACAGGCTCAATTCGAGCGTGGCGTGCGCGTGGCGACGTGGGCCATCGCCGTCGCCATGTCGCTTTACCACATGTGGATCGCCGGCACCGGCCCGCCCGAGGCGATGATCTTCCGCGGCACGCACTTGCTGTTCGCGCTGGTGCTGGTGTTTCTGTTTTTTCCCTTCCGTGCCCAGGAAGGCGCACGGCGGGTTCCCTGGTACGATTTCGTCCTGGTCACCCTTAGTTTGGCCGCCATCGGCTACGTCTTCGTCAACTATCAATACATCGTCACCCGTATTTACTACATCGACGATCTCAAGCCCGGCGACTGGGTCGCGGCGATCCTCACGATCCTGCTCGTGCTCGAAGCCACCCGCCGGGTGATCGGCTGGGCGCTGCCGATCACCGCCGCCATTTTCGTCGCCTATGCCTTGTTCATTTTCGGGGTCGAGCCGCAGACGCTGCTCGATCAACTTTACCTGACGACCGAGGGGATTTTTGGCTCGACGCTGGGCGTCTCCGCCTCCTACGTGATCATCTTCGTCGTGTTCGGAAGCTTCATGGAGCGGACCGGAACCGGCAAGTTGTTCATGGACTTCGCACTCGCCATCACCGGCCACACCGCCGGCGGCCCCGGCAAGGTGGCGGTGGTGAGTTCGAGCCTGTTCGGCACCATCTCCGGCAGCGCCGTCGCCAACGTGATGGTGGATGGGCCGTTGACGATTCCCTTGATGAAGCGGACCGGGTTCAAGCCCTCGTTCGCGGCCGCGGTGGAAGCGGTCGCCTCGACCGGCGGCCAAATCATGCCCCCGGTGATGGGCGCGGCGGCATTCGTCATGGCCGAGTTCCTGGCGGTGAGCTATTTCCAGGTCACGCTTTGGGCATTGATCCCGGCGATCCTCTATTACGTGGCCGTTTTCTTCGCGGTCCATTTCGAGGCCAAGCGCTCGGGCCTTCACGGCCTGCCGAAGAGCGAGATTCCGCCGCTCGGGAAGGTCATGCGCGAGCGCGGGCACCTGTTCATCCCGATCGTGATCATCCTCGCCGGGTTGTTCGGCGGCTACAGCGCGCCGCTGTCGGCGCTCGTCGGAACGCTTGCCTGCTTCCCGGTCGCGATGCTGCGCGCGGGTACGCGCCGCGAACTCCGTTGGCAAGGGGTGTTCGAGGCGCTCGAGGAAGGCGCCAAGAACGCGCTTTCGGTCGCCATGGCCTGCGCCGCCGCCGGCATCGTCGTTGGCGCCGTCACCCTCACCGGGCTCGGCATCACGTTCACCAACATCGTCGTCGAGCTGGCGCGCGACAGCTTGCTCTTGGCCCTCGTCGTCACCGCGATCGCCGGGATCATTCTCGGCATGGGCATGCCGACCACGCCCGCCTACATCATCATGGTCTCGCTGTTGGTGCCGGCGATCGTCAAGCTCGGCGCCATCGAGCCGGCGGCGCACATGTTCGCGTTCTACTTCGCCATTCTGTCCGCGATCACACCCCCGGTCGCGCTCGCGGTCTATGCCGCCGCCGCGCTCGCCAAGACCGATCTTTGGAGTTCGGGATACGCCGCGATCCGGGTCGGCGCCGCGGGCTTCATCGTGCCGTTCATGTTCATCTACGAACCTTCGCTCCTGTTGATCGGAGATTGGCAAGATTCGTTGACCGCCTTCGTCAGCGCCTCGATCGGGACGGCGATCTTGGCCTCCTCGCTCATGGGGTATCTGCTCCGGCCGCTCGCCCTGTGGCAGCGGGTCGCCTTGTTCGCCGCCGCGCTCCTGCTGATCAAACCCGGCTTGATCACGGATGCGATCGGGCTCGGGATTTTGTTCGGGATTCTTCTGCTCCAGCGCGCCGAAGGAAAGCGCGCCGAAGCGACGCCCCCGAGTTGAGCTTTAGTGGATTTCCGGCTCGGGCGTCGGGGCCGCGCCTTCGAGAAAATCGAAGTCGCAGCCCTTGTCCGCCTGGGTGACGTGGGCGAGGAACATCTCGCCAAAGCCGCGCGCGTAGGGCGCGGGCCGTGGCTTCCACGCCCGGCGCCGGCGTTCCAGTTCCTCAGGGCTCACGAGCAGATCGAGCCGGCGCGCGTCGGCATCGAGCTCAATCAGATCGCCGTCGCTGACCAGGGCGAGCGGCCCGCCGACGGCGGATTCGGGCGCGACGTGAAGAACACAGGCACCGTAGCTGGTACCGCTCATGCGCCCGTCCGATATCCGCACCATGTCGCGCACACCCTGGCGCAGCAGTTTCTTCGGCAGCGGCAACTGCCCCCATTCCGGCATTCCAGGGCCGCCCTTGGGCCCGGCGTTCTTGAGCACCAGGACCGAGTCGGGGGTAACGGCCAGATTTTCGTCGTCGATCCGCGCCGCCATGTCGTTGTAGTCCTCGAACACCACGGCCGGGCCGTGGTGCTTGAGCAGCCTGGGCTCAGCCGCGGTCAGTTTGATCACCGCACCGTCGGGCGCGAGCGAGCCCTTGAGGATCGCCATGCCGCCTTCGGACCGCAGCGGCTTCGCTGTGGAACGGATCACGTCTTCGTTGACGACGCGGGCGCCGGCGACGGCCTCGCCCAGCGTGCCGCCCATGACGGTGCGGGCGTCCAAGCGGAGATGATCTTTCAGTTGCGCCAGCAACGCGCGGCTGCCGCCGGCGTAATGGAAATCCTCCATCAGGTACTGCCCCGAGGGGCGGAGGTTGACGATAAACGGCGTGCGCCGCGAAAGCGCGTCGAAGCGGCTCAGCAAAAGCGCGATCCCGGCTCGACCCGCCATCGCCACCAGGTGCACCACCGCGTTGGTCGAGCCGCCGATGGCGTTCAGCGCGACAATCGCGTTATCGAACGAATCGGCGCTCAGAATATCGCGGGGTTTCAGGTCCTCCCACACCATTTCGACGATGCGCCGTCCGCTCGCGCTCGCCAGGCGCGGATGATTGGAATCGGCCGCCGGCACCGAGGCCGCGCCGGAGAGCGAAAGCCCGAGCGTCTCGGTCAGGATTGCCATGCTCGAAGCGGTGCCCATGGTCATGCAGGTTCCGAAACTGCGGGCGATGCCGTCTTCGATCCCCTGCCAATCGTCCTCGGTGATGGCGCCGGCGCGCAAATCGGCCCAGTATTTCCAGACGTCGCTGCCGCTGCCAAGCGTAACGCCGTTCCAATTGCCCCTGAGCATCGGCCCCGCCGGGACGAAGATCGCGGGAATATTCATGCTGATCGCGCCCATCAGCAGCCCCGGCACCGTCTTGTCGCAGCCGCCGAGCAGCACCGCGCCGTCGATCGGATTGGCGCGAAGGAGTTCCTCGGTCTCCATCGCGAGCAGATTGCGATAGAGCATGGTGGTCGGTTTCATAAACGGCTCGCCCAGCGACATCGCCGGCATCTCGACCGGGAACCCGCCCGCCTGCCAGACCCCGCGCTTGACCTCCTCGGCCCGGGTGCGCAGGTGCGCGTGGCAGGGGTTCATCTCCGACCAGGTGTTGACGATGGCGATGACCGGTTTGCCTTCCCAGTCCTGGCGGGAAAAGCCCATCTGCTTGGTCCGCGAGCGGTGCCCGAACGCGCGCAGGTCCTTGGCGCCGTACCAGCGAGCGGAGCGGAGATCGGCGTAGGTCTTATGGCGTCGCACGCCCATCAGAACGCGGCGAGATGCGAGTTGAGCAAATCCGTCACCAACATCGAGCCGGGCGCGTGGGTGATGCAGAACCCGGGCTTGACCGCCGCGATCACCGATTGGGGCGTCACGCCGCAAGCCCAGAACACCGGCAGCTCGCCCGCGCGCACCTCGACCGCATCGCCGTAGTCGGGCTTAGCGAGGTCGCGGATGCCGATCGCGGCGGGGAATCCGATATGAACCGGCGCGCCGTGGACCGAGGGGAACCGGGACGTAATCTGGACGGCGCGGATCGCGTCGGCGGGTTTCATCGGCCGCATCGAGACCACCAGCGGGCCCCGGAACGGTCCGGCCGGAACGGTCGCGACCGAGGTGCGGTACATGGGCACGTTGCAATTTTGGGAAATATGGCGAAGCTCGATGCCGGCCTCGGTCAGGGCCTGTTCGAAGGAAAACGAGCAGCCGATGACGAACGACACCAGATCGTCCCGCCAATGGGCGCGAATGTCGGGAACCTCCTCGACCATCTCGCCGCCCCGCCAAATCCGGTAGCCGGGCAAGTCGGTGCGAATGTCGATATCTTCGCCGAGCATCGGGATGCGCGGATTGCCCCGGTCGGACACCGCAAGCACCGGACACGGTTTGGGATTGGCCTGGCAGAAGCGGTGAAAATCGGCGGCCAGGTCCGAAGGCAGGATGGCGAGGTTGCCCTGGAC
>SHWG01000081.1 GCA_009693905.1 Rhodospirillales bacterium
GACCACCGGCCAGGGATAGTTGTTGGTGCGGTCCATCTCCGCCACGTGCGGGGCGACGACGTCGCGGGCGAACGCGCGGGCGCGCGCGACAAGGCGTTCCTGGTCTTCGGTCAGATGGAAGCAAAGCATGGCGAACTTCTCCGTGGCCGGCTGCCGGCTATGGGGATGGCGTCGCGGGCGAGAGCCCGCGCCAATGATTGATGCCGCCCTATCGGGCGGCGGGCAAAAGTCGTCGTGACGGGAAAGCCCGATCCCTTTATTGTTTCCCGGGAAAGAATGTAAGTCGCGGTTGCCATATGTCCAATGCAATTTTATTCCCGGTCATTAGAGCCAAAGGTCGCCGAAATAGGCCTTCAGGAAGCCCCCCATGATCGCGCGCGCCGTTATCCCCGTCATCGTTTTGGTCCTCGCCGGGGTCGCGGGCGCTTTCCGCTCGGAGGCCCGCGTTTACGAAAGCGGCCGGGTGATCGTTTCCCATCCTTGGGCGCGGGCGACGGCGCCGGGCGCGCGCACCGGAGCGGCGTACCTGAAGATCGAATCCGTCCCCGGAGCGAAAGACCGCTTGATCGGCGCCCGCTCCCCCGTCGCCGAGGCGGTGGAAGTCCACGAGACGACCATCGCCGACGGCATCGCGCGCATGCGCCGGGTCGAGACGATCGAGATCGCTCCCGATCGTCCCGCCGATTTGGCTCCCGGCGGCGCGCATTTGATGCTGGTCGGCCTGAAAAGCCCGCTCAAGGAGGGCGATTTGTTTCCCCTGATCCTGACGTTCGCGAAAGCCGGCGATGTTGCGCTCGAGGTCACGGTCGAAGCCCCCGGCGCGATGGGCCCCCACGGGAGGGCGGGATCGGCGACGCCGGACCCCCACCACGGCGCGAACCCAGGCCACAAGCATTAACCGATGGGCGAGCCGTCCCTGTTTTATTGGGTTCTCGTCCCGGCCACGGTGATCGGCGGATTTATCCGCGGGTTCGCCGGGTTCGGCGGGCCGCTGTTTCTGCTTCCGATTCTCGGTCTTTTTCTCCCGCCCGCGGTCAGCATCGGCGTGATGATGTGGGTCGATATGTTCGGCAACGTTCGCCTGCTTCCCGACGCCCGCGCCGAGGCCGCCCGCGCCGTGGTCGTTCCCCTGGCGATCGGGACCGCGATCGGCATGCCGATCGGGCTTCAGGTCCTGCTGGCGGTCGAGCCGCTGCTCATGAAAAAGATCTTGTGCGGATCGATCCTGGCGGCCGCGGTCGTTCTGATGAGCGGGTGGCGGTATCGGCGCCCGGTCGGCACCGCCCTGTACGGGGGAATCGGCGCGGCCAGCGGATTTGTCATGGGAGCGACGTCGATCGCGGCGTTGACTCCTCTGTTTCTCAGCGCGGGCAGCCATACGGCGGCTCAGAACCGGGCTAACTTTATCGTCTGGGTTTTTTTGGCGACGGCGTTGCTCCTGGCCCTTCTCGCCCTGCACGACATCCTGACCGCCGGCAACGCGGTCATGATCGCGATCCTGACCCTGCCCTATCTTGCCGGCATCGTGATCGGCTCGCGCCTGCAACGAACGGCGGCCGATGCGACGGTCCGCCGCACGGTGCTGGCCCTGGTGATCGCGACCGCCACCGTCGGGTTGATTTTCTGAAATCAAATCAAAGCGGCTGGATCACGAAGCGGCTGGATCACGAAGAGAACCTGATCGTATTCCACCAGCGCGCCGTTGGCCGCGGGAATATCGGCCACTTTCCCCGCTTGCTTCGCCTCAAGGGTGGTGTAGAGCTTCATGACCTCGATCAGGCCGAGCGGCTGGCCCGGCTTGACGACGCTTCCGACCTCGACGAAGGGCGGGTCTTTCGGCGACGGGCCGCGAAAGAACGTTCCCACCATCGGCGCCCGGACTTCGAGCGCGCCGTCGGTCCGGGGAAGCGCCCGGACGGCGGGCACGGTGGCCGGCTGGGATAACGGGATCGCCGTCGCGCTGGCCTCGCCGCCCGGACCGCGCCGGCGAATGACGAGTTTGAGGTCGGCGAGTTCGATCGTGAATTCATCGAGCGCGCTCGCGTCGATGATCTTGATGATTTCGGCGACGTCTTTGGAGCTGAGAGACACGCTGGTGACCTTTCGCGGGCGAGAGGGTTCTGGGGTCAGTTCGCTCTAAGCCCGAGGATGCGGCGCGCCTCCGCCGGCGTCGCCGGGCGGCGGCCGTGGCGGGCGCAGCGCTCGGCCGCCAATCGCACCAGCTCGACGTTGCCGTCGGCCAGCCGGGTCTTGTCGGCCTTGATGTTGTCTTCGAGCCCGGTGCGGGTGTGGCCGCCAAGCTCGATCGCCCAGTCGCTGACTTCGGCCTGATGCCGCGCGATCCCGGCCGCGGTCCAGGTCGCGCCCGGCAACACTTCGCCGAGTTCCTTGATCATGAATTCGAGAATGCCGCGCCGGGCCGGCAGGGCGTTGGGAATCCCCAAGACGAACTGGACGTGCGCGGGAGCCTTGAGCAGTCCCTTCGCCACCAGGTTGGCGGCGTTGTAGAGCATGGCGAGGTCGAAGATCTCGACTTCCGGCTTGATGTCGCCCTCAAGCATGGTCTTGGCGAGGCCTTCGACGAAATCCGGGGGGTTTTCGTAGATCGCGGTCGGAAAATTGACCGATCCGGTCGCGAGCGAGGCCATGTCCGGCTTGAGATGGAGCATGGCGCCGCGTTCGGCCTGATTGCGCCCGCGCCCGCCGGTCGAGAACTGGACGATCATGCCGGGGCAATGCTTGCGCACGCCCTCTTGCACCTGGGCGAACAGCTCGGGCTTGGACGACGGTGTCTCGTCCGGATTGCGGGCGTGGATGTGGACCAAGGCCGCGCCGGCCTCGAACGCCGCGTGGGTCGATTCGATCTGCTCGGCGGGCGTCACCGGCAGGGTCGGGTTGTCTTTCTTGCGCGGCACCGAGCCGGTGATCGCGACGGTGATGATGACCGGGGTATTCATCAACAGGCCTCCATTAGGTCGGTGAGCGGTGGACGATGCGGAACGAGCGAATATCGGGGCGGGACGCGATTTTCCTGACCAGGCTTACCAGCGGCGCTTCCGGCGCGACATAATCCGTCTTGATCGGCCCGGCGGCCTTCAGCGCCCGGTATTCGGTATCGTTGTAATACGCCGCGAGCAGAAGGTCATCCTCCGATGCAAACGGCCCGCGTTCCTGGCGCAGCCGCGCCAAGGCCGGCGGCACCCGCAGGCCCGGGCGGACAGTGATGGGTTTCTCGCCGCGCGTGATTTGGTCATAGAGGTTAGGGTCGATCGGGCCGGCAATTTCGCCGTAGCCGCCCAACACATAGCGGCGGACCTCGTCGGGAACGACGGCAAAGCGCTTGCCGTTCACCACGTTCAAGACCGCCTGGGTCATGATGTATTGGGCGAACGGGCTGACGACGATCGGATAGCCGAGATCGGCGCGGACCCGCCCCGCTTCCTCGAGGATGGCTTCGAGCTTGTCGGTCAAGCCAAGCGTCTCAAGCTGGTATTTCAGATTGGAGATCATCCCGCCGGGGCATTGGTGGTGAAAATGAAACTCGTCGTATTCGACCGGGGCCCCGATCGGCTTGTCTTCGCCGGCGGCGATTTCGGCCAGCCGAGCCGCCGCCTTTTCGATCGGGGCGAGATCGACGGCGACGTCGAATCCGCGGCGGCGGCAATTGCGCGTGAACAATTCGGTCGGCGGGTGGGACGCGGCATTGGCCAAGGTCGAGGTCGCGGTGTGGACGACGTCGACTCCGTGCGCGACCGCCTGCAGGGCGACGTAGGGCGCAAGCCCGCTCAGGCAATGGCTGTGGAGTTGCAGGGGCAGATCGCCGAGCTCCTTCTTGAGCGCCGGCACCAGACTCGCGACCCGTTCCGGCGTCAAAAGACCGCTCGGATCCTTCAAAAACACGCCATCGACGCCGAGTTTTACCAAGGCCCGCGCCTTGTTCGCGTAATAGGCGTCGGTGTGCACCGGACTCCAGGTATAGACCAGGCCGGGGACGACGTGCAGGCCGGCGGATTTGCCGGCGCGAATCGGGATTTCAAGATTGCGGATGTCGTTGAGCGCATCGTAGGGCGTGTGATAGCGCATGCCGTTGGCGGCGAAGCGCCGGGCCGAGAGTTCGACGACGTCGTCGGCGAAAAATTCGAACGTGAACAAGCTTTGGCCGCGGGTGTGAACGATCAGCGGGGTTTTCCGAATCCAGGAGCTGAGAATTCGCATTCGCTCCCAGGGATCCTCGCGCAAATAGCGGACGCAGACGTCGAACACCGCGCCGCCGACGAGGTCGATGGCCTCGAAGCCCGCGTCGTCGAGAAGGGGGGCGACGTTCCGCATCATGGCCGTCGTCATCCGCGTCGCCCACAGGCATTGATGGGCGTCGCGCAAGGTGACGTCGACAAGGCGGATCGGTCGCCGCGATGGGGTTTTGGGCTTCATGGTTGGGACTCCTTGCCGGCGAAGTCGGTTTCGACCCAGCGGGTATGAATGCGGTTGGCGATGAAGTCATCGTGGGCGAGCAGCCGGCGATGGAACGGAAGGGTCGTCGCGATTCCGGCGATCTGGAATCCGGCGAAGGCCTTGACCGCCCGGGCAATGGCTTCGCCGCGGGTGCCGCCATGTACGATCATCTTGCCGAGAAGGGAATCATAAAAGGGTGGAACGATATAACCTTCGTAAACGTGGCTGTCGAGACGGACGTCGGGCATCGCCGGGGGGCGCCAAACCTCGATCATCCCCGGCGCGGGAAGAAATCCCCGGTCCGGGTCTTCGGCGTTGATGCGGAATTCGATGGCATGGCCGCGCGTTTCCGGGGATGCCTGGGCAAACGACAGGCCGTCGCCGACGGCGACCCGCAACTGCTCGCGCACCAGATCGACGCCGCAGACCATTTCGGTCACCGGATGCTCGACCTGGATGCGGGTGTTCATCTCGATGAAATAGAACTCGTCGCGGGCCGGATCGAAGATGAATTCGACCGTTCCGGCCCCGACGTAACCGACGCCCCGGGCAAGCTTTTCGGCGGCGGCGCAGAGCGCGGCGCGGACCGGCGCCGGCAGCGCCGGGGACGGGGATTCCTCGACCAGCTTCTGGTGGCGGCGCTGCACGGTGCAGTCCCGTTCCCACACATGGCGGACGTTGCCCCGGCTATCGCCGAAGACCTGGACTTCGATGTGCCGCACGCGCTGGACGAAACGCTCGAGATAGATCGCGCCGTCGCCGAAGGCCGCTTCCGCCTCGCCCCGGGCCTGGGCGAATAAATCGCCGAACTCCGCCGCCGCCCGGGCGACGCGCATGCCGCGCCCGCCCCCGCCGGCGCGGGCCTTGAGCAGGACCGGATAGCCGATTTTTTCGGCCGCGCGCGCGCCGGACGCGGCATCGGCGACGGCACCTTCGGAACCGGGCACGACCGTGACGCCGAGCCGCATCGCCGTGCGCCTGGCCTCCGCCTTGTCGCCCATGAGGGCGATGACTTCGGGCGATGGGCCGATGAAAATCAATTTCTCGGCGCGGCATTGGGCGGCGAAATCGGCGCGCTCGGACAGGAACCCGTAGCCGGGATGGACGGCGCCGCAGCCGGTTTTCAGCGCGACGTGGAGAAGAATCTCGGGCCGCAGATAGCTTTGATTGGCCGGCGCCGGGCCGATCCGGACCGCCTCGTCGGCGGCCCAGACGTGGGGCGAGTTCTGGTCGGCATCGGAATAGACGGCGACGGTTTTGAACCCTTCGGCCCGGCAGGCGCGAATGACGCGGAGCGCGATCTCGCCGCGGTTGGCGACCAGAACCTTGGTCATGTTAGTATCCTTCGCGAATCGCCTCCGGATAGCATTGAATTTATGATTATTTCCAATAAAATAGGCGGCCTCAGGGGCGATTTATCGGGTCTTGGGCCATATGATAAGTTCCAAAATATAAGAAAAACAGTCTCATTCAACGTAATTTCGCCAATTGTCAGAATCGCGGGCCTGAACCGGCCCCTCGGGAGAGACGATGCCAAGGTCGAAATCGAAGAAAAATCCGACGCCGCCGGGCGCGGGCGACGACGCCAAGGAAATCGCCGGGGCGACCGCCAAGGCGCTTGGGATTTTGGAGGCGGTCGCCGATCATCGCCGTCCGATTTCCATTTCCGAGGTTTCCGCGCTCCTCAATTTCCCGAAGCCAACCGGGCACCGGATCGCCACCGCCCTCGAGGACATGGGCTTTCTCAAGCGCGATCCGGCCAACCGCCGGCTGATCGAGGGGGATCGGCTGATTGGGCTCGCCTTCGAGGTTTTAGCCGCGGCCGCGGGGCGCGGCCCGCGCCACGGCATCCTTGAAAAACTCGCCGAGACGACCGGCGAGACGTGCAATATCGGCGTCGTCGTCGGCAATCAGATCGCCTATATCGACCGGGTCGAGTCCCAATGGCCGCTCGGTCTCCGGTTCGGTCCGGGCAGCCGGGTTCCGATGCACTGCACCGCGATCGGCAAGCTGTTTCTCAGTCAACTGCCGGCGCGCGACCAGAAAAATTTCCTGAACACCAATCCCCTGGTTCGTTACACCGAGAATACCATCACCGATCCCGAAGGCCTGGTTCGGGAATTGAGCCGAATCCGCAAGGCGGGCGTTGCCACCGACAATCAGGAATTCATGTCGGGTGTGGTCTGCGTCGCGGTGCCGGTCATGCTTCCGGGCAAAAAACGGATGTGCGCCGGGATCGCCATGTCCGCGCCGCAAGCCCGGCTCACGCTCGAAAAGGCGTTGCGCTTCGTTCCCGTGCTGCGCGAATCCTCGGCAAAGATGGCGCGGACGTTTTCCGCCGACGATTCGTGAACCGCGGAGATTGGCGATGCTGAAGGGAAAAAATGCCGTCGTGACGGGTTCGACCGGAGTTATCGGCCGGGCCATCGCCGAGGCCCTCAGCCAGGCCGGAGCGAATATTCTGATCAACGGATTCGGCGCGGCGGCGGAAATCGAGGCTTTGCGCGTGGCGTTGGCGCGTCGCTCGGGCGGCGAGGCGATCTACCATGGAGCGAATATGCTCCGGCCGGACGAGATCGCCGCCCTGATCGCCGCCGCGGAAAAACGTTTCGGCGGCGTCGATATTCTCGTCAACTGCGCGGGCATCCAGCATGTCGCTCCGGTCGAGAAATTTCCGCCGGAAAAATGGGATGAAATCCTCGCCATCAATCTGTCGGCCGCCTTCCACGCGCTTCGCCACGCGCTCGCCGGCATGAAAGCGCGGCGCTGGGGCCGCATTGTCAACATCGCCTCGGTCCACGGCCTGGTCGCGTCCCTCGACAAGAGCGCCTACGTCGCGGCCAAGCACGGCCTGGTCGGGCTGACCAAGACCGTCGCCTTGGAAACCGCGGCCTTCGGGATCACCTGCAACGCGATCTGCCCCGGCTATGTCGATACGCCGCTGGTCCAGGTTCAGATCGAGGCCCGCGCGCGCAAGGAAGGATGCTCCAACGCCGACGCACTCGCGTTGTTGTTGCGCGAAAAGCAACCCTCTCTTAACTTCGTCACACCCGAGCAAATCGCGCAAACGGTCCTTTTCCTGTGCTCGCCCGCGGCGGCGGCGATCACGGGGACGGCGATCCCGGTGGACGGAGGATGGGTGGCGCAATGAGCGATTCTCTCTTCGACGTCAGCGGACGAACCGTCTTGTTCGCCGGCGGCGCGGGCGGATTGGGGTCCGCCCTGGCCTTGGCCTTCGCGAAGAGGGGCGCCCGAGCCGCGATCGCGGACATGGACGAGGGAAAGGCGAAGCGGCTCGCCGCATCGCTCCCCGGCCCCGGCCATTTCGGATTTGGCTTGGATGTGCGCCGCGACGAATCCTGCAAGCAGGCGGTGGCGACGGTGCTCGGCCAGTTCGGCCGCTTGGACGTCTTGTTCAATTGCGGCGGAGTTATTTTTCTCGGCTCCTCCCTGACTCTGCCGGCGGAACAGTTCGAGCAATCGATGGCCGCCAACACGACGGGCGTGTTCCTGATGTCGCGCGCGGCGGCAAGGGCCATGATCGACGCCGGCGGCGGGCGGATCATCACCTTGGCGTCGGTCTCGAGCACGGTCGCCAATCCCAATTACGCGGCCTACGCGGCGAGCAAGAGCGCCTTGATTGGCCTGACCCGCGTCTTAGCCCTCGAATACGCGCGCAATAACGTCACCGTCAACGCGATCGGGCCGGCGGTGATCCGCACCCCCATGTCCGAGAAATTCCTCGAAGACGAAACCTATGCCAGGACCGCATTGGGAAAAATACCGATGGGCCGGCTGGGGCAACCCGAAGACATCATCGGCGCCGCCATTCTTCTCGCCTCGGCGGCCGGGGATTTCATCACCGGGCAAACGATCTATGTCGATGGCGGGCGAACCCTTTCATAGCCAGAACCTGACGCCGCGCGTTTCGCCCCCGCTAACTCCTTCTTAACCCGGTTAACCATACTATTGATTTTGCTTGAAGATTCGCGCGGCTGTTCTTGACAGGACCGACATCGGCCCGCATCTTGGCCGGCTTCGATCCCCGGG
>SHWG01000002.1 GCA_009693905.1 Rhodospirillales bacterium
AAAGCCCGGCAGCCGGCGCGCTCGATCAGTTCCCACGCCTTCATCCCCGGCGGATTTTTGAACGTGCTGCCGCCGGTGGCGGCGCGGGTCGGCTGGCTCGCCTCGCGGGCCTTGCGGATTTCCGCGATGCGCTCCGCGATCGCGCCCGGATCGCCCTTCTCGCCCTTGAGCACGGCGGCGAGGAAAATCCACCCTTCGGGCACGCCCGAGCGGCGGTAGCCGAACCCCAACGCCGCGGCGTCGAGTTCGTGACGCGCCCCTTTCGCGTCGAGCGCCTGGGCTTCGAGGGTCACGTCCTTCATTTCGCGCCCGAAGGCGCCCGCGTTCATCCGCAGCGCCCCGCCGATCGACCCGGGCACGCCCGAGAGGAATTCGAGCCCGGCGATCGAAGCCGCGCAGGTGGCGAGCGCGACCGAGACATCCAGCGCCGCCGCGCCGGCCCGGACGGTTTCGTCCTGGCAGGCGATCAGGCCGAACGCGCGCCCCAGGCGAATGGTCACGCCGGGAACGCCGCCGTCGCGCACCAACAGGTTCGATCCGAGCCCGACCACCGTGCGCGGCACGTCCTGGGGAAGGCGGCTGAGAAATTCCGCGAGGTCGTCGGCGTCGGCGGGGCGGAACAGCACTTCGGCGGTTCCGCCGGTGCGGAACCAAGTCACCCGGCCGAGCGGCGCGTTCGCCGTGGTCCGTCCCCGGACCGGCGGCAGACGGGCGAGCAACCCGTCGGGAAGTTTTTTCGCCGCCATCATTTCTTCTTCCCCGGGCGGTTGCGCAGGCGTTGCAGCTCGCCCGGCAACGCAGCCGCCCAGGCGGTGATATTGCCGGCGCCGAGGCACACGATCATGTCTCCGGACTTGGCGAGCGGGAAAACGGTCTCGGCGAGTTGCTTGGGGTCTTTGAGTGCGATCGCCTGGCGATGCCCGCGCCGGCGCAGCCCCTCGACCAGGGCGTCGCGGTCGGCGCCGGCGATCGGCGCCTCGCCCGCGGCATAGACGTCGGCGACGACGACCGCGTCGGCGTCGTTGAAGCAGGTGCAGAAGCTTTCAAATAAAGAGTGGAGCCGGGTGTAGCGGTGCGGTTGCACCACCGCGATCACCTGGCCCTTGGTCGCGGTGCGGGCGGCCTTGAGCACGGCCGCGATTTCGACCGGATGGTGGCCGTAGTCGTCGACGACGACGATGCCGTCCGCTTCGCCGACCCGGGTGAATCGGCGGTTGACGCCCTTGAAGCCGGAAAACGCCCGCTTGAGCGCGGCTTCGTCGATCCCCATCTCGATCGCGATCGCCGTCGCCGCGAGCGAATTTTCGACGTTGTGAACCCCGAACATGGGGAGGTACACGCCCTCGATCGTTTGCTGGCTGGCGCTCTTGCGATCCGAGACATGCGGCGGACTTGCGCGCGCGGAACGCACGACGATGTCGTAGCGGCAGCCGTCCGGCCCGGCCGTGACGTTAACGGCGCGCACGTCGGCCTGCGGGCTGAAACCGTAGGTGACGATCTTGCGGTCGGCGATCCTGGGCAGCATCGCCTGGACTTCGGGGTGGTCGATGCACAGGGCGACGAACCCGTAGAACGGGATATTCTCGACGAACGCATCGAAGGCGGCGCGGAGCGCGTCGAAGGTCTTGTAATGGTCGAGGTGCTCGGGGTCGATGTTGGTGACCACCGCGACCGTCGCCGGCAGCTTGACGAAGGTGCCGTCCGACTCGTCGGCTTCGGCCACCAGCCAGCCGCCCTTGCCGAGACGGGCGTTGCTGCCCCAGGCGTTGATGATCCCGCCGATGATGACGGTGGGATCGAATCCGGCCGCGTCCAGCACCGCCGCGATCAGCGACGTGGTCGTGGTCTTGCCGTGCGTGCCGCCGACCGCGATCGACCACTTGAGCCGCATCAGCTCGGCCAGCATTTCGGCGCGGCGCACCACCGGGATCAAGCGGGCGCGGGCGACGACGATTTCGGGATTGTCGGGCTTGACCGCCGAGGACACCACCACCACCTGCGCCTCGCCCAGGTTGGCGGCGGCGTGACCGACCGCGACCGGAATGCCGAGCCCGCGCAGGCGCTTGACGTTGGCGCCCTCGGCGAGGTCGCTGCCCTGGACCTTGTAGCCCAGGCTGTGCAGGACCTCGGCGATGCCGCTCATGCCGATGCCGCCGATGCCGACAAAGTGAATGACCCCGATGGACAGCGGAATGGCGATCATGGCTGGTCTCTTTCGGCGGCGGTCGCGGGGATGAGGGCGGCAACGGCGTCGGCCAGCGCGCGCGCCGCGTCGGGGCGGGCCAGGGTCCGGGCGAGGTTTGCGGCGCGGGCGAGCCCGCTTGGGTCGGCGAGCCGGCGGACCAGAAGCGAGGCTAGGTTTTCGGGCGTGAAGTCGGCTTCGGCGATCGTCCAGGCGGCGCCGATATCCGCGAGCGCGCGGGCGTTCGCGCTCTGGTGGTCGTCGGCGGCGTGCGCGTAAGGGACCAGGAAAGCGGGCCGGCCGAGGGCGGCGATTTCGGCCACCGTCGAGGCCCCGGCGCGGGCGATGACCAGTGCGGCCCGCGCCATGCGCTCCGGCGCGTCGGCGAAGAAGGGCGCGAGTTCCGCCGCGACGGCGATGGCGGCGTAAGCCGCGCGGGTCCGTTCCAGATCCTCGGGCCGGCACTGTTGCGCGACGCGAAGATGCCGGCGCAAGTCCTCGGGCACCCGCGCGATGGCCGCGGGGACGACGTCGGCGAAAATCCGCGCCCCCTGGCTGCCGCCGAGGATCAGCAGCGCGACCGGATTTCCCGCCTCGGGAGCCCGGTAGGGTTGTCCCGCCAAGGCCGCCACTTGGGGACGCACCGGCATGCCGGTGCGCACGGCGCCGGCCGCCGTCGCCCGAGGCAACCCTTGGGTCGCGGCAAACGAGGTGGCAACGCGGCCCACGCCGCGCGCGAGCAGGCGGTTGGCGCGGCCGAGCACGGCGTTTTGTTCGTGGATCGCGGTCGGGAGTCTTCTAAGCATCGCGGCGAGCACGGTCGGAAACGAGGCGTACCCGCCGAAGCCGACCACGGCGCTGGGCCCGAGCCGGCCGAGCAGCGCGAACGCCTGGACCGTGCCGAGGCCGAGGCCGAACACGGCGCCCGCCCGCGCCCACGGGCTTTTGCCGGCAAGCGGGCCTCCGGCGATACGATGCGTGCCCATATCGCCGCCCGCGCGCGCAAGCGAATGTCCGCGCGCGTCCGTGACCAGGGCGAGCTTGAACCCGCGGCTTGAGAGTTCGGCGGCGAGCGCCTCGGCCGGGAATAGGTGGCCGCCGGTGCCCCCGGCCGCGAGAACGACGAGCCCGCCGGTCGTGCACTCGTCGTGCGAATGCACGCCTGCCGGCGTGACGCGCGCAAACCCTTGTGTCGTCATCGCGGGAGCCTTTTGCTTTGGTGCGTGGTCCGCTCGCCCGGCCGCTCGCGGGTCAGCGCCAACACCATCCCGATGCCGAGCGCGATCCCCAGCGTGGACGAGCCGCCGTAGGAGACGAACGGCAGGGTCATGCCCTTGGGCGGCATCAGGTTGATGGCCGAGGCCATGTTGATGATCGCCTGCAGGCCGAACTGGACGAGCAATCCCGCGACCGCGATCATCACGAACAAGTCCCAGTCGCGGAAGGCGCGGGAGAATCCGCGCAGAACCAGGAACAGGAACAGCCCGATCAGGATCAGGCCGGTGATCGCGCCGAATTCCTCGCCGACGACGGCGAAGATGAAGTCGGCGTGCGCGTCGGGCAGCACGCGCTTCACTTGCCCTTCGCCGGGACCGCGACCGAGCAGGCCGCCGTTGCGCAGCGCGTCCAGCGCGCGCGCGACCTGGAAGCCCTCGCCGCCGGAAGGATCGAAGAAACGGTCGACCCGCGTCTGGACGTGGGAGAACGCCAAATAAGCGCCGACGCTCGCGCCGATGAAGCCGATCCCGATCGCCGCCACCAAAATCAGCGGCAATCCGGCGAGGAAAAACTGCACGCCCCAGACGGCGGCGATCAGCAGCGTCTGGCCGACGTCGGGTTGCAGGAGCAACAGGGCGGCGATCAGGGCGAATAGCCCGCTCGCGAGCGCGAAGCCGGGAAAGTGCTCGTCCGTCCGGCGCCGCGCGAACAACCAGGCCGCGACCACCGCGAACGCGGGTTTCGCAAATTCGGCCGGCTGCATCGAGACGCCGGCGATTTGAATCCAGCGCGCCGCGCCCTTGATCTCGACCCCCATGAACAGCACGGCGACCAGAAGGACGACCGACGCCGCGAGCACGGCGGCGCCGAGGCGTTTCACGCCCTCGGGCGAGAGGAACGAGACCGCGAGCATCAACGCGATGCCGAGGGCGAGGAACACGAACTGGCGGCGGACGAAATGGAACGGATCGAGGCCGAGCCGTTCGGCCACGGCGGGCGAGGCCGCCATGGTCAAGATCGCGCCGAGCGCCAGCAGAATCACGACCGCGCCCAAGGTCCAGCGATCCACCGTCCACCACCAGCGGGCGAGCAAACTGGTATCGGTGCGGGCAAACGGGGTCATGCTTGGCCCCCGCCCCGCTTGGGCGCAACCGAGATTTCCTCGGGCTCGGACCGCCGGCCGGGCAGCGCCTGGACCAATTTCCGGAAGGCTTCCCCGCGCGCCTCGAAATTGGCGAACTGGTCGAACGAGGCGCACGCCGGCGAGAGTAGCACCACCCCGCCCTCGCCCTCGGCCAGCGCGGTTTCGTGCGCGGCGGCGACCGCCGCCGCGAGATCGCCAGAGCGGGTCGTCTGGACCGAACCTTCGAGGATTTTGGCGAACGCGGGCGCCGCTTCGCCAATCAGGAAGGCGCGGCGGACGCGGTCGAAGTAGGGCGCGGCGGCGGCAAGCCCGCCCTCCTTGGCCCGCCCGCCGGCGATCCAGTAAACGCGCGGATAACAGGCGAGCGCGCGGGCCGCGGCGTCGGCATTGGTCGCCTTGCTGTCGTTGACGTAGGCGATTCCGTCGATGGTGGCGATGGTCTCCTGGCGATGGCGGAGACCGGGAAAGCTTCTGAGGCAGGCGATGGCGACGCTCGGGTCGATCCCGGTCACGACGCACGCCGCATAGGCCGCGGCCGCGTTCTGGGCGTTGTGGGTTCCGGGCAGGGTGCGGAACGCCGCCAGGTCGGCGACGGCGACGTGGCGTCCGGCCGGTCCGGCGACGAAAGCGTCGTCGTGGAGCGTGCCGCCCTGGGCGTAGATTCCGCCATCGACCCTTCGGGTCGAAGAGATCGGGATCACCATCTGTTCGTCGGCGACCTTGAGTTCCTGGTAAATCTTTTCGCACCGAGGATCGTCCACGCCGATCACGGCGGTGCGCGGCTTGGTCTGGCGGTGGAAGATCAGGCGCTTGGCGGCGATATAGCCCGCCATGTCGCCGTGACGGTCGAGATGGTCGGGCGTGATGTTGAGCAGCACGGCGATGTCGAACGTGATCGAGAACGTGAGTTCGAGCTGGTAGGACGACATCTCCAGAATGTAAGCGCCGTCCGCCCCGAGCGGATCCAGGTCCAGCGCCGCACGGCCGATGTTGCCGCCGACCTGGGCGGGCCGGCCCGAGGTCCTGAAGACGTGGCCGATCAGCGCGGTGGTGGTCGATTTGCCGTTGGTCCCGGTGATCCCGATATACGCCGCGTCGCGCTGGGTGCGGGCGAGCAGCTCGATGTCGCCGATCACCTCGCAGCCGGCGGCGCGGGCCAGCATCACCACCCGGTGCGGCGCCGGATGATGCAGCGGCACGCCGGGACTCAGCACCAGGGAGGTCAGCTCCCGCCAGTTGCAAAGATACAAGTCCACCAGCGGAACGCCGGCGGCGCGGGCCCGCGCCCGCGCGTCTTCGCTGTCGTCCCAGGCCCAGACCTCGGCTCCGCCCAGCTTGAGCGCATTGGCGGCGGCGATCCCGGACGTGCCGAGCCCGAAGACCGCGACCGGCAAGCCGGCGAAGGGGAATACCTCGATCATCGCGCGTGTCTCACCTGAGCTTGAGGGTGGCGAGCCCGGCCAGCGCCAGGATCGCGGCGATGATCCAGAAGCGGATGACGATGGTCGGCTCGGCCCAGCCCTTCTTTTCGAAATGATGATGCAGCGGCGCCATGCGGAAGACCCGCTTGCCGGTCAACTTGAAAGACACGACCTGGACGATGACCGAGACGGTCTCGAGCACGAACAGGCCGCCGACCACCGCCAGCACCAATTCATGCTTGGTCACGACCGCGACGGTGCCGAGCGCGCCGCCGAGCGCGAGCGCGCCGGTATCGCCCATGAACACCCGCGCCGGCGGTGCGTTGAACCACAGGAATCCGAGCCCGGCGCCGATCAGGGCGCCGCAAAAGACCGCGAGCTCGCCGGCGCCGGGGACATAGTGGAGCTGGAGATAGTTGGCGAACACCGTATTGCCGACCAGATAGGCGACGAGCGCGAACACCCCGGTGGCGATCATCACCGGAACGATGGCCAGCCCATCGAGGCCGTCGGTCAGATTGACGGCGTTGGAGGTGCCGACGACGACGAGGACGGCGAAGACGACGAAAAATCCGCCGAGCTTGAGCAATACCGTCTTGAGGAACGGCACCGCCACCGCGGTCGCCAGCGCCGGCGGCGCGATCGAAACGATCCACAGCACCGCCACCGTGGCGATGGCGATTTCGAACAGGAACTTGATTCGCGCCGAAAGGCCGCGGCTGTGCTTTTGCACCACCTTGATGTAGTCGTCGATGAACCCGATCAGGCCGAACGCGGCGGTCACGCCCAGCGTGGCCCAGACGTAGCGGTTGCGCAAATCCGCCCACAGCAGCGTCGCCGACACCATCGCGATCAGGATCAAGAGCCCGCCCATGGTCGGCGTCCCTTTTTTGGTCAACGGGTGGGTCTCGGGACCGTCGTCGCGGATCGGCTGTCCGTCGGCTTGCTGCTGGCGCAGCATCCGGATCATCGCCGGCCCGATCAGAAAACTGATCGCGAGCGCGGTGATGACCGCGCCGCCGGTCCGGAACGTGAGGTAGCGGAAGACGTTGATCACGCCGAACTGGTCGCTGAGCGGAACGAGAATGTGATAGAGCATGGAAGGTCCCCTCAGGCGCCGTTGTTCGCGGGCGGTACGAGCAGAGCCTGGACGATCGTGCCGGTCCGGCTTCCGGCCGATCCCTTGACCAGCACGACATCGCCCGGACGCAAGGCCGCGACCACCACCGGCGCGAGGCTCGCGGCGCTTTCGGCGTGGCCGCCCCGCATCGCCGGCGGCAGCGACTTCGCGAGCATGGCCATGTGCGGGCCGGTGGTAAAGACAAGATCGAAGCGGGCCTCACGCAGCGGGCCGCTCAAGGCGGCGTGGTGCGCGGCGCTTTCGCCCCCGAGCTCCAGCATGTCGCCGAGCACGGCAATCCGGCGCCCGCCCGGCCCCGGCGCGACCGCGCCCGCGGCGGCCAGCGCCGCGGCCATCGAGGCGGGCGAGGCGTTGTAGCTCTCGTCGATCAGGAGAAACGCGCCGGCGCCGATGGCGACGCGATGACGCTCGCCGCGGCCCTTCATCGCCGGCACGTCGGCCAAGCCGGCGGCGGCGGCGGCCACGTCGGCGCCCAGCGCGTACACGGCGGCGAGCACGGCGAGGCTGTTCGCCACCCAATGCCGGCCGGCGAGGCCGAGCCGGTATGCGATCCGCCGGCCCGCGACCTCGGCTTCCACGTTCGAGCCGTCGGCGTGAAGCTCGAAGTTGCGCGCCCGGACGGTGACCTCGGGCCGATCCACCGCGCCGAAGGTGACGATGCGCTCTACCCCCGCGGCGCGGGCGGAAGCGACGAGCCGGGCGTAATAGGGGTTTTCGGCGGGCAGCACCGCCGCGCCGCCGGTCTCGACGCCGAAAAAGATTTCGGCCTTGGCGTCGGCGATCGCCTCCAGGCTGGGAAAGAACTCGATGTGCACCGGCGCGATCGCGGTCACGACCGCGACGTTCGGCCGGACCATCTTGACCAGCGGCGTGATCTCGCCCGCGTGGTTCATGCCGATTTCGAACACGCCGAAAGCGGCGTCGCTGGGCATCCGCGCCAGGCTCAAGGGCACGCCCCATTGGTTGTTGAAACTGCCGACGCTCGCCGTCGTCGAGCCTTGGCGGGAGAGAACATGGCGGAGCGCCTCCTTGACCCCGGTCTTGCCGACGCTGCCGGTGACGGCGACGACGCGCGCGTCGGCACGGGCCCGCGCGGCGCGACCGAGACCCTCCAGCGCAACTTGGGTGTCGGCGACGCGAACCAGGGCGGCATCGGGGCCCAATCCTTCGGGCACGCGCGCGGGCTTAACCCCGCGCGCATCGAATGTCGCGCCCCTACCGTGGCGGGCGACCACGGCCGCCGCCGCGCCGCGCTTGAAGGCATCGGCGACGAAGGCGTGGCCGTCGAGCCTGGGGCCTTTGAGGGCGACGAATAAATCGCCCGCCTGGATCGTGCGCGTGTCGATCGAGACGCCGCTTGCCTGCCAGTCAACGGAACCCACGTCGCCCCCGGTGGCGAGTGCGACTTCGGCCGCGGTCCAGAGAATGGGGCGCCGCGCGGGCGAATCCCCGCGCGCATTGAATGACGCGCCCCTGCCGGGGCGCCTGGGCGCGATCATGGTTTGGCCTCGCCGAGCGCCGCGCGGGCCTCGGCCGCGTCGTCGAAAGGGAGGGCATCCGTCCCGACGATCTGAACCCGCTCGTGCCCCCTGCCCGCCAGGACCAGAACGTCGCCCGCCTTCAAGCGCGCGACGGCGGCGCGGATGGCCTCGCGCCGGTCGGCGATTTCAACAGCGCCGGGACAAGCGGCAAGAATCGCGCGGCGGATGGCGACGGGGTCTTCGCCGCGCGGGTTGTCGTCGGTGACGATCGTGGCGTCGGCGAAGTGGGCGGCGATGCGGCCCATCTCGGCGCGCTTGCCGGGATCGCGCTCGCCACCGCAGCCGAATACGAGGGAAAGTTTTCTCCGCGCGTGCGGGCGCAACGCGCCGAGCACGTGGACGAGGGCATCGGGGGTGTGGGCGTAGTCGACATAGACGGCGGCGCCGGTTTTCGTTTCGCCCGCTTTCTCCAGACGGCCGGGGACGCTGCCGAGGTGTTCGAGCGCGGCCACCGCCGCCCGCGCATCGGCGCCGCAAGCAATTGCCAAGCCCAGCGCGCAAAGCGCGTTCTCCGCCTGGAACAGGCCTACGAGGGGAAATTCGACCGCGCGCCGGGCCCCGAACAGAGAGAGATCGAGTTTCCGCCCGCCCGGCGTCGCTTGGTCAAAGCGCAGCGCGATATCGGTATCGTCCTCGCCGTAGGTGATGACCTTCAAGCGCCGCGCGCGGCAGGCATCGAGGATCGTATCGGCGCCGGGGGCGTCGAGGTGAATGACGGCCGTGGCGCCTTCGGGCAAAAGCTCGGCGAACAGGCGGCGCTTGGCGACGAGATAGGCGGCCATGTCGCGGTGATAATCGAGATGATCGCGGGTGAGGTTGGTGAACGCCGCGGCTTTCAACCGCACCCCGTCGAGGCGATATTGGTCGAGGCCGTGGCTCGAGGCTTCGAGCGCGAGATGCTCGATGCCGGTCTCGGCAAGCTCCTTAAGTGTCTGGTGCAGCTCCGCCGGATCGGGGGTGGTCAGCCCGCCCGCGCGCAGCGTCTCTCCTTGAGAGCCGACGATACCGAGGGTGCCGATACCGGCCGCGCGAAGCCCGAGGCTCGTCCAGATCTGGCGCAGGAAGTGGACCGTCGAGGTCTTGCCGTTGGTGCCGGTGACGGCGGCCACGGTTGCCGGCTGGCGGGCGAAAAAGCGCGCCGCCAGCAGGGCGTAGGCGCGGCGGGGATTGGCGGCGGAAAGAAAAACGGCCTTGGTTTCCGGCGCCAGCGGCTTGCTTTCCGCCGGCCCGAGCACCGCGACCGCGCCCCGGGCCAGCGCATCGGCGATGAATGCGCGCCCGTCGGTCTTGGTTCCGGCGAGCGCGGCGAACAGAAATCCGGGCGCCATGGCGCGCGAATCGGCTCCGATTCCGGCAATCTCGAGTTCGGGAGGGATCGCAACCGCGTTCACCTCGGTCAGTCCTTTCACAAGATCAATGAGACGCAACGCCGCCACCTACGCCCACGATGGCCGCGGCCACACTTTCGATCGGGCGCGGGCGCGCGGGAGAATCGTCATGCGAATGCATGCCTGACGGCATGACGTGCGAAGGCGCGCCTAACGGCGTGACGCGCGCGCTGTCTGTCGCGCCCCTACCGGGGCGCGGTGCCGGCATCGGCGGATTCTCGATGGCGTCGTCGGGCGCGAGGCCGACGAGCGGCCCGAGCCGCTCGACGATGCGGCGCACCACGGGCGCGGCGATCCAGCCGCCGGTGGCGAGGCCGTGGGTCGAGGCGTTGCCCTTGGGTTCGTCGATCATGGCGAGCACGACGAAGCGGGGCTCGTGGATCGGGAACGCGCCGACAAAAGACGCTATGCGCGCGTCCCGGCGATAAACGCGACCCATCTGCTTGTCGGCGGTGCCGGTTTTGCCTCCGACCGTGTAGCCCTTGGCGTCGGCGTTCTTGCCGGTGCCGTGGACGACGGCGAGGCGCATGAGCTCGCGCATGGCGCGCGAGGTTTCGGCGCCGATCGCGGCGGTGCCTTCGGGCACATGGCCGGGTTCGCGCTTCAAGATCGTGGCCGGGCGAAGCTGGCCGCCGTTGACGATCGCGGCGACGCCGGCGGCGAGTTGCAACGGGCTGACGGCGAGGCCGTGACCGTAGGCAATGGTCATGGTGTTGATCTCGCGCCAGCGCGCGGGCGCGAGCGGCGCGCCGGTTTCGGGCAGTTCGACCGGTGGGACCTTGAGCATCCCGAAGCCGTCGAGATATTCCCGCTGCAACCGCGTGCCGACATCGAGCGCCATCTTCGCCGCGCCGATATTGGAGGAAAAGGCCAGGATTTCGGGCACCGACAACCAGCGGTTCTTGCCCTTGTAGTCGGTGATGGTGAAACGGGCGATCTGGATCGGGCGGCTGGCGTCGTAGCCGTCGCGCAAGCCCACCGTTCCGGAATCGAGCGCCATGGCGACGGTGAACAGCTTGAAGGTCGAGGCCATTTCGTAGACGCCCTTGGTGACGCGGTTGAACGCGGATTCGGTTCCGGCGACGGCGGAAGAGTCGTTGGCGTCGAAGTCGGGCAACGAAACCATCGCCAGCACCTCGAAGGTCTGGACGTCGAACACGACCCCGGCGGCGCCGATGGCGCGGAACTCCTTCATCTGGAGGGCGAGCTCCTCGCGCAGGATATCCTGGATGCGAACGTCGAGCGAAAGCGCGAGCGCGCCTGAGCCTTCGGCGAGGCGGGCGTCGAACATCCGTTCCACTCCGGCGATGCCGCGCCCGTCCACGTCGGTGAGGCCGAGCACGTGCGCCGCCGCGCGTCCCTGCGGATAGACGCGGCGCTCGGCAACCTGGAACTCGAGGCCGGGAATGCCGAGGCGGTTGGCTTCGTACTTCTGGCGCGGGGTCAAATTGCGCTTGATCCAGACGAAGCGGGCGCGGGAAGCGAGCTTGGCCTCGATCTGCTCCCGGTCGAGATCGGGAAACACCAGGGCGAGCTTGGCGGCGGCCTCGGCCGCGTCCAGAACCTCGCGCGGGTTGGCGTAAAGCGAAACGACCGGCAGGCTGGTGGCCAGCAGCACGCCGTTGCGATCGACGATCTCGGCGCGCGCGGTCGCCGCGTGGGGAGGCGTCGAGCGGGCGATGCGCGGCTCGCCGCCCTTGAGGACGGCGACGTCAACCAGGCGCACGGCGACGGCGACGAAAGCGAAGGCGATCACCGCGCCCGCCACCAAAAGACGATTGCGGCCGGTTTCGAGGGCCTGCAAGCCCTGGCCCTCGAAGGCAAAGGTCCGGCTGGCGGCCGCGGCAATAATGCCGGGGACAGGCGTTTCGTTTCCTCGGTTCCTAAACCACGCACGGCGGATCACGGCTTTTCCTCCTCGGGCGCAAGGCGTGATTGTGCGCTCGGCGCGCGCAAGTCCGCCGTGGGCAACGCCGGCAGCGTTCCGAACTGGGCGCCGGTGGCGGACGTCATGCCGAGGTGGCGCCCGGCGAGATCGCGCAGGCGCGCGGGTTCGTTGAGATAGCTCCATTCCGCCCGCAGCACGTGGATCGCCTGCTGGTCGCGGGCGATGCCGCGGTTGATTTCGGTCAGCCGGCCTTCATGCTCGACCACGCGATGCTTGACGACGTAGAGACCGAGGCTGAGCGCGCCGGCGAGCGCGACCGAGAGCGCGGTCGCGGCGCCGCGGAGCGCGATTCCGTGCCGCCTCATGCCGCTCTCCGTCGGCGGGCTTGCGCGCGTCGCGCCGGAAGGCGCGCCATCAAATAATGCCGGCTTCGCCGGTGGGCGCACGACTTCGCGTCGTTCCACGGGGGCGCATCGGTGCGTTCGGCCGCGCGCAAGCGGGCCGAACGCGCGCGCGGATTGGCGGCGACCTCGGCCTCCGACGGACGCTGGATCCCGGCCATGAGCCTGAAGGTCGGCGGGCGCGCGGGCCCCTGGGGAACCGGGCTGTGGCGCGACGGCCCCGGAACGCGCCCGGAGCGTTCGGCAAGAAACGTCTTTACGATCCGGTCTTCGAGGGAATGGAAGGAAACGACGGCCAACCGTCCGCCCGCCTTGAGCAGGGTTTCGGCGGCGGCGAGGCCGCGCTCGATCTCGCCCAACTCGTCGTTGACGTAAACGCGCAGCGCCTGAAACGTGCGGGTCGCCGGGTCGATGCCGTCGCGCGCGCGCGGCACGACCCGGCGCACGATCTCGGCCAATTCAAAGGTACGCTTAAGCGGCGCCACGGCGCGCGCCGCGACGATGGCCCGCGCGATGCGTCCGGCCAGGCGTTCCTCGCCGAAGCGGCGAATGATGTCGGCGAGTTCCGCCTCGGGCAGGCGGTTGACGGCATCGGCGGCGGTGGCTTGGGTGGAATCGGCGGCGTTCATGCGCATATCGAGCGGTCCGTCGGCGCGAAACGAAAATCCCCGCTCCGGATCGTCGAGGTGCCGCGACGAAACGCCGAGATCGAAGGCGATGCCGTCCACACGCTTCACGCCTACGCCGGTTAAAAGGCCGACCATGCCGCCGAAGCGACCGGAGACGAGGGTGAGGCGGCCTTTGAACCGGCGGGCGAGCGGCGCACCCGCGGCCAAGGCTTCGGGATCGCGATCGATGCCGAAAATCTTTGTCCGCGACCGGGCTTCGAGGAGCGCGGTGGCGTAACCGCCGCCGCCGAAGGTCGCATCGACGTAGATCGCGCCGGCCTTGGGCGCGAGTCCCGCAAGCACTTCGGCAAGCATCACCGGGACGTGGCGGGGCGGGGCGGAGCTGGGCGCGGTCATTGCGAGTATCCGTTTTGCCGCCAAGGGGTCTGTCCCGATCCCGCGCGATCCCCCGTTGCGGCGGATGTTGTGGAATATCATGGGACTACAAGGTTCGGCGGCGACCGCAACAATATGGGAGCAGCAAAGTAAACAAAGTCTTAGGGAAGATGATTAAGGAAGCATGGACCCCGGCTCTCCGCTTCGCTTCGGCCGGGGTGACGATCGGGGGGGTATTTTTGAACCCCGGCACTAGTTCGAATAAATGAGCCAGACGGCCTATAAGCCGGGTTCTGTCCCCGCGTTTTAAGGCGCGATGGATGACCATTCCTCTGGGACGCCCGTTACCGGGCGCCTCGCGCGACCAACCCGGACGGCGGCACGGAAGCCGCTTGCCGGCCTTGCGGCCGGCGTGCCGTCCCTATTGGGTCTTGCTCCCGGTGGGGTTTGCCTTGCCGCTCCCGTTACCGGGAGCGCGGTGCGCTCTTACCGCACCCTTTCACCCTTACCGCCGAGGCCGAAGCCTGGGCGGCGGTTTACTTTCTGTGGCACTGTCCCTGGGGTCGCCCCCGCCGGGCGTTACCCGGCACCGTTCTTCCATGGAGCCCGGACTTTCCTCGCCCCGCTCGAAGGCGGGTCGCGGTCATCCAGCCGTCTGGCTCGAAAGGGAAGGTATGCCGCTAAGCGACGAGGCGCAACAGCGCCTTGATCCGGCCCGCGGTTTCGGCGCAGGCGACGCCATCGCGGCGGGTGGCGTGGAAGTGGCGCTGAAACGCCAAGATCGCGGCCTGGGGCTCGGCCGTGTCGTAACCGTACTCGCCGAGCATCGCGACAACCTCGGACTCGGGCGCCGCGACGGGCTCGACCTTGTTCGGCCAGAGCCCGATGCCGCGTTGGCTGAGCCTTGGCCAGTCGAACAACTCGCCCGGATCCTGCTTGCGCGCCGGCGCGACGTCGGAATGGCCGACCACGTTGCGCGCCGGGATCGGATGCCGCGCGACGATATCCTGGCCGAGTTCGAGCAACGCCTGCATCTGCGCCTCGGGGAACGAGCGGTAGCCGAACTCGTGGCCGGGGTTGACCAGCTCGATCCCGAGCGAGCGCCCATTGACGTCGCGCTCGCCCCGCCAGAACGACACGCCGGCGTGCCAGGCGCGGCGATCTTCGGCCACCAGCGCGTAGGTCGTGCCGTCTTCGTCGATCAGATAATGGGCGCTGACCTTGGCGGCGGGATCGCACAAGCGGTCCAGGGCATCCGTGCAGGTCCTGAGGCCGGTGTAATGCAGGACCAGCATGTCCGCCGCACCGTTCGTGGGCCGGGCGTCGTGATTGGGAGAGGGACGGGAAACGGCCGAGGAAACGCGCGTCACGAGCCTTCGCCCGCGCGCGGCGGCGCGGGCCGCCAATCCGAAAGACCGGGGGCGGCGGGCGATTCTGTATTTTGCCCGCCTAGCGGCGGGACCGCGCCCCCGACCAAGCCCCGCGGCCGGTCGACCGGCGGGCTCGGCGCCAGGCGCCCAACGATCGGGAGCTTGAGCGCGAAATCGAGAGGGTCGATGCCGAAAACAAGACCGAGAATATTGACCTCGACCCCCTCCTCCACGCCGGCGAGAACGCCGAGGAGCCCGAAGAGCGAGACCTGCATGCCGGTGCCCGACGGCGCGGACGCGAGCACGCCGCCGTTCGGGAGATAGTCCTTGCCGATGGCGGTCGGCGGCAAATCGAGGCGAAGCTCCGGCACCTCGCGCGCGACGTGGGCGACGAAGGTGTTGCTGTTGGGCCCCGGCCACAGGCCGTAATCGCCGTTGTGGGGATAGCCCCTGGCCGCCGTGTCGATCTTGGCGATCACCGCGTCCACGCCCGGTCCGCGCAAATCCACGAGCAGTTCCGGCGTCGCGCCGAACCAGCGCTGGTCGGCGGGCCGCTTGTCGATCACCAGGCCTTCGCCGCCGCGCGCCACGCGCCAGCCAATGAGTTGATAGACGGTGAAGCTGTCCGCGTCCGTCGGCTTGACCGCGATCCAGGTGTGCACGCCGAACGCGCCGCGCCAGCCGTAGGCGCGCGCGGCATAGACCTGGGCCACCGCTTCGCGCACGATCCCGGGGTCGGGGGCGATGCCGGCGGACTCGCGGTTGGCCGTGCGCCAATCGGCGCCGACCGTGCGCGAAACCGCGACCACGGCGACCGCGATCAGGCCCACGGCGACAATCCAGGTTCCGATGGTTGCCATAAGCCGAACTTTCCCACGCTTCATGACGCGATTCTCGTCCGCTCTCCGCCCGCCGGCGAAGCCGGCTTGACATTTTGCGCGCGAAGCGCGCGGGGGGGGGAACCCCTTTAAGGTAGCCGAGAGAGGGGCGAGTGCAAGGGGGTGTTTTCAGCGGCTCCCCCGGCGGGCGAGTTCGATTCCCGCAAGCACGATCAGCCCGCCCAGAATCTGCGTCCAGGACAACGGCTCGGCGAGCAGCGCCCAGGCGAGCAAGGCGGATACCGCCGGCGCGAACAAAAGAACGACCGAGCCGAACGCCGCCGGGAGTTGCGCCAGGCCATAGGCGACCAGCCCTTGCCCGGCGACGTGGGAGACGAGCGCGAGCCCGATCAAGAGCGCAAGTCCATTGGCCGTTTGCGGGATTACATTTTCGCCCGAAATCCAGACGACCGGGATCAGCGCGAGCGCCATCGGCGCGGTGGTCCAGAGCATGATCGTCGCGGTCGAAAACCGCGGCCGCAGTCTTCCCACGATCAAGATGTAACCGGCGTAAAAAAGGGCCGCGAGCAAGCCGAGCGCGTCGCCGCCGAGTTGCCGCGCCGAGAGATTCAAGCTCTCGCCCATCAGCACGCCCGCGCCTGCGAGCGCGGTCGCCAGGCCGGCCAAGAACACGGCCTTGGGCCGCTCGCGGAACAGCATCCACGCGCCGAGGGTGACGAAGATGGCCATGAAGTTCAACAGCAGCGCCGCGTTGGCGACCGAGGTGGTGACGATCGACCAATGAAAGGCGGCGAGATCGCCGGCGAAGCAAAGTCCGGCGAGAATCAATTTGGCGATGTCGCCCCTTTCGGCCGGGCGAAGGACTTCGGGATGGCGGCGGCGCTCGAGAACGCACCACAGCCACAGCACCGGAACCGCGAGAAACGCGCGATGAAAGGCGGTCGCGGTCGGCGCGAGCTCGGAGACGCGCACGAAGATCGGCGCGAACCCGATCCCGACCGCGCCGAGCAGCAGCGCCGGCAGCGCCAACCGCGCCAGGCGTCCGGCGCCCGGGTTCCCCTCACCCGCCAAGATACGCCTTCTGGATGTGCGGATTGGCGAGCATCTCGTCGCCGGTGCCGTGCTGGACGATCCGCCCGGTTTCCAACAAGTACGAGCGATCGCACATGCCGAGGGCGGCGAGCGCGTTCTGCTCGACCATCAGCACCGTCGTTCCGCGACGACGAATCTCGGCGACGATCTCGAACGTGCGCTCGACCAGGGTCGGCGCGAGGCCCAACGAGGGTTCGTCGAACAGCATCAGCTTGGGGCGGCTCATCAGCGCGCGGGCAATCGCCAGCATCTGCTGCTCGCCGCCCGAGAGCGTGCCGGCGGCCTGGGCGCGGCGCTCTTCCAGCCTGGGAAAGAGCGCGAAGACCTCGCGCAGATCGCTCGCGACCGCCACGCGATCGCGGCGCAGGTACGCGCCCATGTCGAGATTCTCCCGCACCGTGAGCTGGGGGAACACGCGCCTTCCTTCTGGGCAATGGGCGATGCCGGCGGTGAGCACGGCGCGCGCCGAGGCGTTGCCGAGGCTGCGGCCCTCGAAGCGGATTTCGCCCGCCGCCAGCGGCAGCAATCCGGAGATCGCCTTCAGAAGCGTACTTTTCCCCGCGCCGTTGGCCCCGATCAGGGTCACCAGTTCGCCCGCCTCGACCCGCAGCGTCGCCTCGCGGACCGCCGCGACATGGCCGTAGCGGACCGTGACCCCTTCAACCTGCAGCACGTTTGTATCCCTGTCCCAGATAGGCGCGGATCACTTCGGGATCGCGCTGCACCGCCTCGGGCGGACCCTCGGCGATGATGACGCCGTTGTTGAGCACCACCACCGTATCCGAGATCGACATGACCAGGCGCATGTCGTGCTCGACCAGCAGAATCGTCACGCCGCGCTCGCGGATGCGCCCGACCGTGCGCATGAATTCCTCGGTCTCGGACGGATTGAGGCCGGCGGCCGGTTCGTCGAGCAGCAACAGCTTCGGATCGGCGGCAAGCGCGATGGCGATGCCGAGCCGCCGTTGCTCGCCATAGGCGAGGTTGCCGGCGAGCTCGCCCGAGCGCGCGCCGAGCCCGACGAAATCGAGAATCTCGCGGGCGTGCCCGGCCAGCGCCTGCTCCTCGGCGTCCACGCGGGCCGAGCGCAGCAACGCACGCCAGGTTTCCGTTCGCCCGCGCAAGTGCGACCCGATCAAGACGTTCTCGAAGACGGTGCAGCCGCCGAAAATGCTGGTGCGCTGGAAGGTGCGCACGACCCCGAGGCCGGCGATCTTGTCCGCCGCCAGCCGGGTCAGGTCGTGGCCGCGGTAGAGGACATGGCCCGCCGTCGGCTTGAGAAAACCGGTGATGACGTTGAAGGCGGTGGTCTTGCCCGCGCCGTTCGGGCCGATCAGGCTCAAGATGCGCCCTTCGGGCACGCGGAAATTCAGGTCCGCGATCGCCACCAGCCCGCTGAAATGGACGGCCACATTGGCAACCTCGAGCAGCGCCCCCGGCGGCGAAAGCCGCCCAGACGAATGACCGGTCATGGCGCACGCGCCTCCGGTTCCGGCTTCGCGCCGGGACCGCGGCGGGCGGCGAAGCGGGCGGCGAGCGCGGGCACGATCCCCTGGGGCAGGAAGAACACGATCGCGATCATGGCGATGCCGTAGAGGATCCATTGGACCTCGGGGCTCGCGACCTCGCGCAAAAGTTCGGGTAATGCTCCGAAGATGAACCCGCCCACCACTGGCCCGGCCAGCGTGCCCTTGCCGCCGGTGACGACCATGATGACCATCGTCACCGTGTAGATGAACAAGAACACGTCCGGATCGACGATCCGGATGTAATGGGTGTAGAGCGCGCCGGCCATGCCGGCCATTCCCGCCGAAACCACCGTCGCCACCACCAGATAGCGGGTCACGTCCACGCCGACCGAGAGCGCGAGCGGCTCGTTCTCGCGCAACGCGATCATCGCCCGCCCGACCCGGGAGCGGACGATCCGCTGCACCAGAAGATAGGAGAGAACCGCAAGCACGAGGACGAGGTAATAGTTGTATTCCTTCTTGAAAAACCCGACCACGCCTTCGCCCGGAATCCAGAGCGAGAGCGGCGGAATGTTGTTGAGCGCCATCGGCCCTTCGGTCAGGTCGACCCAGTTGAGCGCGATCATGCGCATCACCTGGGCGAAGCTGATGGTGACGATGACGAAATAGGCGCCGCGCACCCGGAAGGCGAGCTTGCCGATCAGAAGGCCGAAGCCGCCCGCGACCAAGATCGCGGCGAAAAATCCGACCCACACCGGCTGGCGGGGGAATACGAACCGCGCCGAGCCGAACTCGAGATCGAAGCCGAGCGTCGAGAGCGCGGCCACATAGGCGCCGATCCCGAAGAACGCGACGTGGCCGAGGCTGAGCTGCCCGGTGAAGCCGAGCAGCAGATTGAGGCTGATCGCGGCGATGATGAAAATACCGGCCGAGGTCAGAATATAGAGAAAGTACTGGTTGCCGATCCACAGCGGCACCGAGGCGAGAAAGGCGACGAACAGCCAAGGATATATCCTTGCGCTCATCCGATCCGTTCCTTGGCCGCGAACAGCCCCTGGGGCTTGAACGCCAGCACCACGATGATGAGGAGAAAGCCCATGGCGTCGCGATAGCCCGACGAAATGTATCCGGCGCCGAATTCCTCGACGATGCCGAGCACGAACCCGCCGATGGTCGCGCCGACGATGTTGCCGAGCCCGCCGAGAATGACGATGGCAAAGGCCTTGAGCGCGACCAGATCGCCCATGGTGGGCGTGACGACGAAGATCGGACCCAAGAGCGCGCCGGCGATGGCGGCGAGGCCGGAGCCGAGCCCGAACGTCAGCGTGCGCATGAGCGGGATATTGACGCCCATCAGGGCGGCGACGTCGGGGTCCTGGAACGAGGCGCGCATCGCCACTCCGATCCGGGTGCGGTTGATGAGCAGATAAAATCCGATCAGCAGGGCGATGGCGACGATAATCACGAAGATCCGGATCGGCGCGACCGAAACCGGCCCGAACACCAGCGGCAGGTTGGGAAAGGGATGGTTGATGGACTTGGCGACGCCGCTGAACGCCAATTGCCAGAAATTCTGGAGCGCGATCCCGGCGCCGATCATCACCAGCATGACCGTGTCGATGTCCGCGCCGCGCAGTCGCCGGAGCAGCACGAATTCGATCAGCGCCCCGAGCGCGACCCCCAGCGCCGCGGCGAGAACGAGGGAAAGAAAGAAATTCACCTGGAGCACCTGCACCAGCAGATACGCCATGTAGGCGCCGAAGGCATAAAGCTCGCCGTGGGTGAAATTGACGACGCGCATGATGCCGAAAATCAGCGTCAGCCCGATCCCGAGCAGGGCATAGGTGCCGCCCAGGATGGTTCCGTTCACGATGTGCTGGAGAAACTGGTCCATCGCGCCCCCTTAGCCCTGGATCAAGCCCTAAAGCGAATTGCGATCATACGGCACACCTCCCCCTCACCCTCCCCTCTCCCCCCGCAAGTGGCGGGGGGAGAGGGTTGCCCCGCCGGCTTTGCCGGCAACCGTTTTTCGCGCGCGAAGAGCGCGCGAGGGGGGTTGGCGCGGCGCTCGGGCCGCGCCTTACCCGGAGCTGGGTGAGGGGGGCGATGCCAATCGATCGCAACCTACCCTGGTCGTTACGGCTTCGCGACTTTGCCGTCCTTGATCTGGACGATATAGACGTTGGGCACGCTCTGGCCGCTTTCCTGGCCGGCCGGGCCGCCGTGCTTGATGAAGGCGATGTTGCCGTTGACGCCCTTGACCTTGGTTTTCCAGAGCGCTTCCTGGATCGCCTTGGGTTCGGCCTTGCCCGCGATCTTGATCGCTTCGACGATGGTGTGGATGCCATCCCAGCCGCGGAAGCCCTCGGTCAGGCCCGCGAACTCGTAGTTCTTCTTCTTCCACTCGTCGACGAAGGCCCGAGCGACGTCGGCGTTGGACGCCATCTCCGGGAACCACGGCGCGAAGAAGAGGATGTGCTGGCTGCCGTTCGCCGCCGCGCCGGCCTGCGCGATCAACTGATCGGGCGAGGATGAGCCGCCGGTGGTGATGATCCGGTGCGCCAAGCGCTGCTCGGCCGCCTGCTTGAGCACGAGCGTGATCTGCTCGACGCCGGAGGTGACGAACAGGGTGTCGCCGCCCGATTGCTTGATCTTGGCGAGCTGGGCGGAAAGATCGGTCGCGGCGGGGTCCATGACCTCGGTGATTCCGACCGTGACTTTCTTGCCGTCCAGCATCTTGCGGAACTCGTCCGAAGCGCCGCGGCCGAAGTCGTTGTTGACGGCGAGGAAGTCCGCTTTCTTGATCGCGGGCTTGAATTCGTCGAGCTTGCCGCCGAACACCTGGGCTTCCATTTCCGAGGTCGGGCTGATGCGGAATATCCACGGATTGCCCGAGGTGGTGATCTTGCCCGAAGACGACGTCTCGACCAGCATCGGCACGCCGTACTCGATCAGCTTCGGCATGATCGCCAGCGTGTAGGTCGAGCTCCACGCTCCCATCATCACCGGCACCTTGTCGCGGACGATGAGCTTCTCCGCGGTGGCGACGGCTTCCTTGGGATTGCTTTTGTTGTCCTCGATGATCAGTTGTATTTTACGCCCGAGTACGCCGCCCTGGCGATTGATCGCCTCTTCGGCGATCCGCGCGCCGTTGGTGACGTAGTTGCCCGACGCCGCCACCGCTCCGGTGAGCGGCTGGGTGACGCCGATCTTGATCGCTTCCTGGGCCGCCGCGTCGCCGGCGGCGAACGCCGCCAGAGTCAGGGCCAGGATCGTGGAACTTTTCCTCAACATGATGGTTATCCTCCTTGGTTTTGAAGTCGTCGGTTGGGCTAAACGCGCGGCCCTGGTGCCCAGGGCTCCTTGTTGTTTTCGTCCTCTTAAGTCCAGGCTAGCATCCGTTCCCGGGATGGGCGAGTCCGTCCCGGCCCGTTCCCGGTCACGATCCTCCTTCGCGGCGGCCGAACAGGCGGGCGAAAAATCCCTTGATCCAATCGCGGATCATGGCGAAAGCGAGCGCGCCCGCGTTCAAGGCCTCGCCCGTCTTCGCTTCGGCGGGCTGGCCAGCCGGCACCGGGGCCCCGGCGGCGGCGAGCCGGGCCTCGAGATTGCGGGCGAATTCGGCGCCGAGGCGCCGCGCGATCTCCTCGACCAGCGCGCCGCGGCTGAACTGGGCGAGCGTTCCGGTGAGCGAAAAATCGACCGCGATGTCGACTCGGGTCGCCGCGCCTTCGTCGCTCGCCTTGAACTCGACCTCGGCGCGGACGCGCGAATTGTTCTTGCGATCCATGCCCTGGCCGCGAATGGTCCCGGTGTAGGTCGCGTCGTTCATGGCGAGTTCGCCCTCGCCGGCGAAGGCGGCGACGATCGGGCCGAGCTTGACCCACATCTCGCCCGCGATCTTGCCCCCTTCGGGCGGCTGGGTGAGCGCCGCGCCGGGCATGCACGTCACCACTCGCTCGACGTCGGCGAGCATCCGCCACACAACCGCGAGCGGGAATTTAATGTTGAAGCTTTGCGCGATCTGGGGCATGGCTCGGATGTTTCCCTTCAGGTCTTTGTTTTCTTGCGCGCGTCGAGCACCCGGCGGATCGCCCGGACGATGCCGCCGTAGCCGGTGCAGCGGCAAAGGTTCCCGCTCATCTCGATCCGTACCGCGCGATCGTCGGCGGCGGGCTTGCGCAGCACCAGGTCGCGCGCCGAGACCAGCATGCCCGGCGTGCAGAAGCCGCATTGCAATCCGTGTTCGGCGGCAAACGCCTCGCGGAGTTCGATCATCACCGGATCGTTCACGAGTCCCTCGAGCGTCGTGACCTGGCCGCCCTCGCAGGCGACCGCCAAGGTGATGCAGCTTCGCACCGGCCGGCCGTCGAGCAGCACCGTGCACGCGCCGCAGACGCCGTGCTCGCAGCCCAAGTGGGTCGCGGTGAGCAACTGCTGCTCGCGCAGGAAATCGCCGAGATGGGTGCGCGGCTCGACCGAGGCCGCGATCTTTTTTCCGTTCACGCCGAGCGCGAGGTTTTTCATGGCGCACGGGCTTCCGCGATGGCGCGCTTGAGCGCGACGTGATGGATGCGGATTTGGTAGGCGTCGTCGCCCAAAGGCGTGCCCGCGAATAGGGCGGAGACCCAGGCCTCGCCCGGGTCCCGCTCGGCGATCTTGGCGTCGTCGACGACGATCGGGGGGCCCGAGACCGCGCCGATCACCGCGCGCGCGAATTTGCGCGCCGGGTCGATCAGAACCACCCCGGTGGCGTGCGAGAACTCGCCCGCCTTGCGGCATATTTTTGCGTAGCCCCAGCGCGCGTTCGCCGACAGCGCCGGAATCCGGATTTCAACGACCAGTTCGCCGGGCCCAAGCGCGGTCTCGAACGTACCCCGGATAAAGTCCTTGGCCGGCACGGTTCGCCGCCCGCCCGTTCTCGCGACGACCACGTCGGCGCCGAGGGCGGCCAAAACCGAGACCCAGTCGGCGGCGGGATCGGCGTGCGCCAAGCTCCCGCCGACGGTGCCGCGGTTGCGGACCGCGCGATAGGCGATCCCGGCGGCCACCCGCGCGAGCACGCCCCGGGTGGGATCGGGAGTGCCGCCGTCCTCCAGCGCCGCGTGGGTGACGCAGGCGCCGAGGACGAGAAAACCTTTTTCTTCGCGGATCGACGCCAACTCGGGGATCGCGGTGATGTCGACCAAGAGTTCCGGCTGGACCAGGCGCAAATTCAGCATCGGCCCGAGCGACTGGGAGCCGGCGAGCGGCTTGGCGTTCAAGTCCTCGCGCCCGAGCAATTTGAGCGCCGCATCGAGGGTCGCCGGCCGCTCGTAATCGAAATCGACCGGTTTCACGGTTTATTCCCCGCCGCGAGCGAATCGTCGTGCGAATGCACGCCGAGCGGCGTGACGCGGCGACCGTTTGTTGGCCCGCCTACCGGCGGGACGGCCGCGGCGATCGCCGCGAACACGCGCTTGGGCGACATCGGCGTATCGGTGAGCGTGGCGCCGAGCGGCTTCAGCGCGTCGTTGATCGCGTTGCAGATCGCCGCCGGCGGCGCGATGGCGCCGCCCTCGCCGATGCCTTTCTGGCCGAACTCGGTCAAGGGCGACGGCGTGGTCATGTGCACGATTCGGATCGGCGGAATCTCGGGGAATCCGGGCACCAGATAGTCGGCGAAGGTGGAGGCGAGCGGCTGGCCCTCGGCATCGAAGGGCACCTCTTCGTACAGCGCCGTTCCGATTCCTTGCGCGATGCCGCCCAGAACCTGCCCTTCCACCACCATCGGGTTGAGCATGACGCCGGCATCCTCGACCACCACGTAATCGAGAATCTCGACCGCGCCGGTTTCCGTGTCCACCGCCACGACCACGGCGTGACTGGCGTACGAAAACGTGCCCTGGTCCGACTTCGGCTTGTAGCCGGCGGTGACGTCGAGGCCGCCCGGGTCCACGTCCGACGGCAGAAGCTGCGGCGCCCGGTACCAGACCCGCGCGATCTCGGCCAACGGCACGTGGCCCAAGCCGGCGCGCACAAAGCCGTTCTCGAATTTGGCGTCTCCCGGTTTTGCCTGGAGGAGATGGGCGCCGATCTTCGTCGCGCGCTCGACCAGAACCTTGCACGCCGCCGCGACCGCGCCGCCCCCCATGACCGCCGCGCGCGAGCCCCAGGTGCCGGTCGAGAACGGCGTCAACCCCGTATCGCCGTGCACCACCTTGATCTTGGAAATATCGACGCCGAGAACCTGGTGCGCGACCTGGGCCAGCGTCGTTTCCATGCTCTGGCCGTGGGATTGCAGGCCGACGCGGATCTCGATCCCGCCGTCGGGAGTGATGCGCGCCTGGGCCAGCTCGTGTCCGGGCACCATGGGAATGCCCCAGCCGTGATAGACGGCGGTGCCGTGCCCGGCCTGTTCGCAGTAGATCGCCAAGCCAAGCCCGATCCGGCGCCCGTCCGCCTCGCCTTTCTTTTGGCGCTTGCGGATGCCGGCGAGGTCGATGGCGGCGACGGCCCGGCGCATCGATTCGGGGTAATCGCCGCTGTCGAAATGCTTTTTGGTGACGTTGACGAACGGCATCTTCTCGGGCGGAACGAGATTGAGAAGCCGGACCTCGTGCGGCTCGCGCCCGACCGCACCCGCGATCGCGTCCATGATCTGCTCGATGGCGAAGCAGACGCCGGTGCGCGCGACCCCGCGATAAGGCACGATCGGCGGCTTGTTGGTGCACACCGAAACGGCGTGGCAGCGATAATGAGCGAAGTCGTAGGGCCCGGGCAGGATGCTGCCGACTTGGCCCACCTCGAGGCAGGCCGAGAAGGGATAGGCCGAATAGGCGCCGGCATCGACGAGGACCCGGGCGTCGAGCCCGAGCAGGCGGCCCGTTGCGTCGGCGTAAGCGGTAATGTCGTAGCGGTGCTCGCGGGCGTTCGCCGCCGCGACCAGGTGCTCGCGCCGGTCCTCGGTCCAGCGCACCGGATGGTCGAGCGCCCGGGCGAGCCAGGCGGCGATCACCTCCTCGGCCTGCAACAGCCCCTTCCAGCCGAAGCCGCCGCCGACGTCGGGCGCGATCACCCGGATCAAACCCTGATCGACGCCGAGACACTCGGCCAGACCCTGGCGGACGATGTGCGGCATCTGGGTCGAGGTATGAACCGTGAGTTGTTCCGCTTGACGCTCCCACACCGCGACCACGCCCTTGCCTTCCAGGGGCACCATGCACTGGCGGGCCATGCGGATCTGGCGCGAAACCTTGATCGGCGCGCTGGCCGCGATTGTCTCGATGTCGCCCACGACCGTATCGGCTTCGAGAAAGAGGTTGTCGCTCCAATGATCGTGAATTTTGGACTTGGGCGCGCGCGCGGATTCGAGCGTGTCGGCATTGACCGGCAATTCCTCGAAGTCGATCTCCACCAGGGCGGCGATATCCTCGGCTTCGGCGCGGGTGCGCCCGACGCAGGCCGCGACCGGCTCGCCGACGAAGCGGACCTTGCCGTCGGCCAACGGCGGCTGGTCGGAAATCTTGAATCCGGGAAGGCCCGAGACGGCGCGGATCGGCTTGACGCCCCCCTTGGCCAAGTCGGCCCAGGTAAAGACCGCGCCTTGGTGTTCGGGCGGAACACGGATCGCGCGGATGCGGGCGTGCGCGAGCGGGCTCCGAACCAAGGCGATATCCTTCATCCCGACCAGCGCGATGTCGCCCGTGAAGCGGCCGCGCCCCTTGAGCAGGCGCTCGTCCTCGCGCCTGCGGACCGCCGCGCCCACGCCCATGCCCTCGGCCATTTCGCCTCCTCCCTGGCGGGAAGAAACAACTATTGCGCCGGGGTTTGATTTTATCAAGTCGTTATATTGATGCATTTTTATTGCCCTGTTTTCCTAATGTAGATATCATTCAAAAAACCCAGTTGGGAGAGCGCGTTTCCGTGCATCCGTTCAAACTTCCGGTCGATCTGGCCGACCGGGCGACGCGCGAGCGCGCCGTCGCCCGCGCGCGCGAGGCCCGCGTCCGGCTTCCGACCTTCGACGAGATCGCCGATCCGGTCGCCAGCCGCCTGCCCGCGTCCAAGGACGTCGATCCCGACCGCCCCGATCCGGCCAATCTGCTTCGCGTCCATTGGCACAACGGCCCCGACCGTCGCGCCCCGGCGCCGGTGCCGGGCTACGTCGAGCTGCCCGAAGCGCTCACCGGCGTTCCGGCGCGGATCATCGTCGCGCTCGGCGAGCGCTTCCCGATGATCGGCGCCCACAAGGTTCTGCCCGCCTACGCCTGCCTGGTGGTGCGCCTCGTGACCGGGATGTTCGACCCGACCCGGCAGCGCGCGGTGTGGCCCTCGACCGGCAACTACTGCCGGGGCGGCGTCGCCATCTCGCGCCTCATGGGCTGCCGCGGCATCGCGGTGTTGCCCGAAGGCATGAGCCGGGAGCGTTTCGAATGGCTCGATCGCTGGGTCGCCGATCCCGCCGACATCGTCCGCACGCCGGGCACCGAGAGCAACGTCAAGGAAATCTACGACACCTGCGCCGCGCTCGCCCGCGATCCCGCCAACGACGTGATCAACCAGTTCTCCGAGTTCGCCAACTACGTCGTCCACCGCCATTGCACCGGGAAAGCGATGGAAAAGATTTTCGCCCACGTCGCCGGAAAAAGGCCCGCGCGGCTTGCCGCCTTCGTCGCCTGCACCGGCTCGGCCGGAACGCTGGCCGCCGGGGATTACCTCAAGGAGAAGTTCGGCGCCAAGATCGTCCCGGTCGAGCCGGTCGAGTGCCCGACCATGCTTTATAACGGCTACGGCGCCCACAACATCCAGGGCATCGGCGACAAGCACATTCCGCTTATTCATAACGTCATGAACTCCGACATGGTGGTGGCGGTGAGCGACCGCGCCACCGACGACGTCAATCTCCTCTTTAACTCTCCCGCCGGACTCGATCACCTGAAGACCCGCGCCCGCGTCCCCGCCGCGACGGTCGAGGCCCTGGGTTCCTTCGGCATCTCGAGCATCGGCAACGTGCTCGCCGCGATCAAAGTCGCGCGCCACCTCGATCTCGGCGCCGACGACGCGATCCTGACGGTCGCCACCGACAACGCGTCCCTCTACGCGAGCGAGCGCGCCAAGGTGCTCGCCCGCGATTACCCCAAGGGCTTCGACGCCGCCGCCGCCGCCGGCGCCTTCGCCCGCCACCTCACCGGCCTCGACGGCGATCACGTGCGCAAACTCGACCACCGCGAGCGCCGGCGCATCTTCAACCTCGGCTACTTCACGTGGGTCGAGCAGCAGGGTATCGCGCTCGCCGACTTCGACCGCCGCCTCGACCAGGGCTTCTGGAACGGCCTCGCCCAAGCGGTTCCGGTCTGGAACGAGTTGATCTCCGCCTTCAATCGCGACGCCGGCACAGCGTGAACGGAGAGACCGGACCTTGCCCCAAACCCCGCCCGTCAAACCCTACGCCCAGCTCCGCGCCGAAACCGCCGGGCGCGACCGCAGTTTGCACGACAAGGTCGTGACGCTCGACGCCGCCGCCGCGCTGATCCGTGACGGCGAGCACGTCGCCATCGGCGGCTGCATGATGTCGCGCACGCCGTCCGCCCTGATCTGGGCGCTGGTCCGGGCCAGGCGCCGGAACCTCACCTTTTCGCGCAGCATCGTTTCGTCCGACGGCGATATCGTCTTCGCTTCCGGCATCGCCAAGAAAGTCATTACGTCCTGGTTCAGCCAAGGCATCGTCTGGGGCATCTCGCGGGTCATGCGCGCCTGGACCGAATCGGGCCGGGCCGAGTTCGAGGAATGGAGCCACATGTCGATGGGGCTCCGCTACCGCGCCGGGGCCATGGGGCTGCCCTTCATGCCGACCCGCTCGATGATGGGTTCCGATGTCGGCCGCCTTCGCGCCGGCACGACCAAGGACTTCGTCTGCCCGTTCACCGGCGAAAAATTATTGCTCCTTCCCGCCCTCAACCCCGACGTCGCCATCATCCACGTCCAGCGCTGCGACCAGTTTGGCAATCCACAAATCGACGGCCTGCCGTTCATGGACCACGACCTCGCGCTGGCCGCCAAGCGCGTGATCCTGACCACCGAGCGCATCGTTTCCAACGACCAGATCCGCCGCCAGCCGGACCAGACCGCGTTTCCGTTCTTCACCGTCGAGGCGGTCGCCGAAGTTCCTTACGGCTCGGCCCCGCACGAGTGCTACGGGCTCTACGAGCCCTTCTTCAAGCACATGGACCTGTTCGCCGAGATGACCCGCGCCGACGTCGAAAAGGGCGTCGAGGATTATCTCAAGCGCTTCTACTTCGAGCCGAAATCCTGGACCGAGTATCTCGATCGCCTCGGCCTGAACGATCTGTTGGTCGCCACTCGCGCCGGCAGGAGCATCTACGATGACTAGTTTGTTGCAACGCAACTACACCTCGTCGGAACTGCTCGCGGTGATGGCGAGCCGCACGTTGGCCGACGGCCAGACCGTGTTCGCCGGGGTCGGCATCCCGCTGCTCGCCGCCACGCTGGCCCAGCGCCTGCACGCCCCCGGGATCACGCTGTTGTTCGAGGGCGGCGTGCTCGGGCCGTTCATCGTGCCGGGCGAGCTGCCGCCCTCGACCAACGAGCAGCGCTGCACTCGCCGCGCCAATATGATTCTCCCGATCACCGACGTATTGCTGCTGCTCCAGCGCGGCTACGTCGATATCGGATTCCTCGGCGGCGCCCAGATCGACCGTTACGGCAACATCAACACCTCGTTCATCGGCGATCCCGCCAAGCCCAAAACCCGATTGCCCGGCACCGGCGGCGGCAACGATATCGCCAGCCTCGCCAAGATCGTCGTCGCCATGAAACACGAAAAACGCCGCTTCGTCGAAAAAGTGGACTTCATCACCAGCCCCGGATTCCTCTCCGGCGGCGACAGCCGCGCGCGCGCCGGGTTGCCGACCGGAGGCATGCACAAGATCGTCACCGACTTGGCGATTCTCGGCGTCGATCCGGCGAGCAAGAAACTCCGGGTCGAGGCGCTGCATCCGGGCGTCGCCGCCGACCAGGTGCGCGCCAACACCGGATTCTCGATCGACTTCGCGCCCAACGCGACCGTCACCGACTTGCCGACCGGACGGGAGCTTGAAGTTTTGCGCCAGCTCGACCCGGCGCAACTTTACACCGCCTGACGCTTTCACATCTTCGCCCGAGGTAAACCCCATGCCCAACACGACCGTCATGTCCGGCATCGCCATGCGCAACTTCACCCGGTTCCCGGAAATCCCCGACGCGCGCGCGCTGCTCGAATACGGCGTCTGGGTCGAGCAACTCGGATTCGAATCCCTTTGGGTGTGGGACCACATCTTGCTCGGCACCGATCCGCATTTTCCGATCTGCGATTCGCTGACCATGCTGACCGCGGTCGCGGCGCGCACCACCAAGATAAAACTCGGCACCGGAATCCTCGTTTTGCCGCTCCGCAATCCGCTGTTGCTCGCCAAGCAGGTTGCGACGCTCGATCAGCTTTCCGGCGGCCGCGTGATCCTCGGCATGGCTTCGGGCTGGTACAAGCGCGAGTTCGACGCGGTCGGCGTGCCGTTCGAGCAGCGCGGCAAGATCATGGACAAGAACCTCGAAATCCTCACCCGGCTCTGGACCGAGCCCTCGGTCTCGGCCGAGATGCCGCCCTACAACATGCGCAGCGCGGTGATGTACCCGAAGCCGGCGTCGAAGCCGCGCCCGCAGATTTTGATCGGCGGCTACGTCGAGGCGGTGCTCAAGCGCGCGGGCGAGAAGAGCGACGGTTGGCTCACGTATTTTTACAAGCCCGAGGGATTCACGACCGGCTGGAAGAAGGTCTGCGACTACGCGCGCGCGGCGGGGCGCGACCCGGCCAAGATGCAAAGCACCAACCAGCTTCCGATCATGATCGGCAAAAGCCGCGAGGCGGTGAAGCCGAAAATGATGGAGTGGCTAAGCACCGAGTGGGACATCGCGTCGTGGAGCGAATCGACGCCCGAGAGCGCGATCATCGGCACCGTCGACGATTGCCTCGCCCAGCTTAAGGAACACGTGGCGGCGGGAGTCGACCGGATTATCTTCGTCCCCTACCGCTACGAACGCGAGCAGATCGAAATCATCGCCCGCGAGATCGTGCCCAAGCTCGGGAAGTGAGCCGCGGGCGATGGGGGTGGGCGATGGGGCGATGGATCAGGGATTCGGGTGAGTAAAGTTCCCTCTCCCTTGCGGGAGAGGGAGTCTTATGTAGGCCCCGCACACCTCGCTCCACCCCTCACCCGGCCGCTAGCGCGGCCACCCTCTCCCGCAAGGGGAGAGGGACTTTCTTACCGCCCCACCCCCGCCCCCTTCAACAAATCCACATCGAGCCGGACGCAGTCGCCGCGATAGACCATATCGGCGACGTAGATCGCCAGCCCTGAGCGGTTGACGATGGCGCAATGGACCTCGGCGGTCGGCGCGTTCAAGGGGACGCGCAGGTATTCGGCGACTTCCGGGTCGGCACCGCCGATGGTCACGGTGTTGTAGGCGTGGGCGATCCGGGCGCGCTCATGGTGGACGAGAACCGGCAACGCGGTGTGGGCGAGAAATTCCTCCGGCGCGCGGTCGTAGACGGCGCGGTCGATGTGCACCGAGACGACCGCGAACGGCACGCCATCGCGGTACTGGACGCTGCGCAGATACCGGTAGCCGGCGGGCGAATGGCGGCCGTCGCCCGGGCCCAGGCGCGGCAGCGGCGGCGGGCTCGCGACCGTCACGAACTTTGGCACGTTGACGGCGACGATGCTTGCGAGCGAGTCGAGATCGTTGGCGAGCCGGAGCCAGCGCCGCTCCGGCACCGCGCGGGCGACGAAGGTGCCCTTGCCCTGCTGGCTCCACACCAGCCCTTCCTTCACCAGGAGATCGACCGCCTGGCGCACGGTCACCCGCGCCACCTGAAACTCGCGCTCCAATCCTTCGAGGGTCGGGAGTTTTTGCCCAGGGCCAAAGGCCCCGTCCTCGATCCGGCGGCGAAGCAGGCCGGCGAGCTGGATGTAAAGGGGAACGCGGCTGCGTCCGAAGGCGCGGGCGAGAGAGGCATTTTTCGTCCGCTTACGCGCATTATTCGATGCGCCCCTATCGGGGCGACGGCGCTTGGCGGGGATCATCGGGCCTGTCCTCCTTCTTCGTCGGGCTCGCCGGCGACGACCCCGCTCACCAGGTTGGTGTCGTAGAGCCGGGCGGGATCGAATTCGCCGCCCGCGGCCTTGAGATTGGAGGCCAAGGCCTCGATCTCGCCCGAGCGGCGGCGAGCCAAGATTTGCGCTTCGGCCACGGTGACGGCGGCAAAGCGCACTTTGTCGCCGGGGCCGAGCCGGCCGGCGCGGGGCAGATCGCAGGTCGCAACCGCGCCGATCTTGGGATAGCCGCCGGCGGTCTGGCGATCGGCGATCAGCAGCACCGGGCGGCGGTCGCCCGGCACCTGGATCGCGCCGGTGACAATGCCGTCGGAAACGATGTCGTGGCCGCGAAGATGGGGCAATTCCGGACCTTCGAGGCGCAGCCCCATGCGGTCCGAGTTGCGCCCGACGGTGTAGGTGGAGGAACAGAGAATTTCGAAGGCCTCGGGCGCGAACAGGTCCGCTTGCGGCCCGGGGACGACGCGCAGGGGTCCGGATTCGTTTTTGGGGGCCGAGGACAAACACATGTCGGCGCGATCCGAGGCACCCGCGCGCTTCAAGGGAATCCGATCTCCACTTTTGAGGGCGCGGCCCTCGAAGCCGCCGAAATGGCCACGCACGTAAGTCGAGAGACTCCCGAGCACGGTTGGCAAATCGAACCCGCCTTCGATCGCGAGATAGGCGCACACCGACTGGCCGGTGCCCTTGACGAAAATACGCTGGCCGCGTTTCAACGTGACGCTCCGCCAGGGCGGAATTGTCCGGGCTCTCTCGCCTTCGACTTGAAGCGAGCCGCCAAAAGCCGCGAGCGCGACGCGCGCGCTTTCCGCTTCCACTTCCAGCGCCGGGCCGGCGTGGATGATTTCGAGGCCCGCCTCATAGGGCCCGTTGCCGACCAGGGCGTTGGCGAGCCTGAGCATCTCGGGATCGAGCGCGCCCGAAACCGGAACCCCTTGGGCCTGGAAGCCGAACCGGCCCCGGTCTTGGACCGTGGTGTGGACGCCGGCCTGGCGAACGAGAAGCGCGCTCACGCCACCGCCTCCTCGATCTCGATTTTGCCCCGCCCCGCGACCCAATCGGCGCGGATGGCGTCGAAGGATTTCCGCTCGATGGGATGGAAGCGCACCAGATCGCCGGGGCGGAGCAGCGCCGGGGGCGATTTGGTCATGTCGCACATCTCGACCGGCACGACCCCGATCAGGCGCCAGCCGCCCGGGCTTTCGAGCGGATAGATGCCGGTCTGGCCGAAAGCGATGGCGAGCGAGCGCGCCGGCACCCGCACCCGGGGGGTCTCGATCCGGGGCATGCGCAGCGCATCGGGCACGTCGCCCATGTAGGCGTAGCCGGGCAGAAATCCGAGCATATAGACGTGGTAATCGACCGAAGCATGGAGCCGGATGGCGTCGGCCCGCGACAGGCCGGCGTGGGCCGCGACTTCGGCGAGATCAGGCCCGAAGTCCTCGTCGTAGCAGGCGGGCATATGCACGCGGCGTACTTTGCGGCCCGCACCGGCGCCTGAGCCGAGCAGCCCGCGCACCCCGGCGATCGCGCCGTCGAAATCGAGGACGAGCGGGTCGTAGAACACCAAGAGCGAGCGGAACGTCGGGACGACCTCGGAGATTCCGGGAACGGCGGCGGCGCGGACCGCGTCGGCCAGGCGGTTGACCCGCGCGCTGACGGCGCGATCGATGCGATCGCCGAATTCGACCACCAAGGCGGCATCGCCCTGGGCCAGGAACCTGGGCTCGATGGTTTGGGCTTCCATGGGCCGCCTCGACCTGCTGGGACTCCCTCGAACTTCGTTGTCCGAAAAGGATAATGCGACTTTGTTGTTCTATACTTGATAAAAGTTTTCCGGGCAATTACCCTTTCGCTTCGCGCCCCATCCCGAGGATCGTCGCATGACCCGCATGATCAACCTCAACGCCGACATGGGCGAGGGCTTCGGCGCCTGGGACATGGGCAACGACGAGGCCCTGCTCGGGATCGTCACTTCCGCCAACGTCGCCTGCGGCTTTCACGCCGGCGACCCCACGGTCATGCACGGTTTGGTCACCCGCGCCAAGAAACGCGGCGTCAGCGTCGGGGCGCATCCCGGCTTCAACGACATTTGGGGCTTCGGGCGGCGACGGATCGACATGAAGCCGGCCGACCTCGAATACATGATCGCCTACCAGATCGGCGCGCTGCAGGGGATCGCCGCCTACGCCGGAACCCGGGTCACCCACGTCAAGCCGCACGGCGCGCTCTACAACATGGCGTCCGAGAACGAGGACTACGCGCTCGCCATCGGCCGGGGGATCAAGACCGTCGATCCGAAGTTGATCTACGTGCTGCTGTCGGGCTCGGTGATGGAGAAGGCGGCGGAGAAACTCGGGCTCACATACGCGCGCGAAGGCTTCGTCGATCGCCTCTACGAGGACGACGGCAATCTGACCTCGCGCAAGATCGAGGGCGCGGTGATCCGCGACCCGAAGCTCGCCGCCGAGCGGGTGGTGCGCATGGTGCTCGACGGCGAGCTGACCTCGCGCCAGGGCAAGAAAATAAAGTGCCGGGTCGATTCCCTGTGCGTCCACGGCGACGAGCCGACCGCGGTCGCGGTCGCCACCGCCGCCCGCGACGCCCTCGTCGCCGCCGGGGTCCGGGTCGTGCCTTTGCCCGAGATGAATCTTGGCTGAATCTTCAAAACCGACGATCGCGGTGATCGGCGGCACCGGCGCGCTCGGTTCGGGCCTCGCCAAGCGCCTCGCCCGGGCCGGCTATCCCATCGTTATCGGCTCGCGCGATCCGGCCAAGGCGAAGGCCGCGGCCGCCGGGTTCGAGCAAGGTTCCGTTCGCGGCGCGGGCCAGGCCGACGCGGCTGGCGAAGCTTCGGTGGTGATCCTCGCGGTGCCTTTTGCCAGTCAAGCGGAGACCCTTGCCGCCATCGCGCCCGGGTGCGCGGGCAAGCTCGTCATCGACACCACCGTGCCGCTGGTGCCGCCCAAGGTCGGCACCGTCCAGTTGCCGGCGGACGGCGTCGCGGCGGCGCGCACCCGCCGCGCCCTCGATCCCTCTGCCCGGGTGGTGTCGGCGTTCCACAACGTTTCCGCCGCCAAGCTCCAGGGCGACGGCGAAATCGAATGCGACGTGCTCGTTTTCGGCGACGACGCCGAAGCGCGCGCGACCGTGATCGGGCTGGTCGAGGCGGCGGGCTTGCGCGGCTTTCACGGCGGGCCGCTCGCCAATTCGATCGCCGCCGAGGCGCTGACCTCGGTTCTCATCACCATCAACCGCCTCTACAAGGTGGACGGCGCCGGCATCCGCATCGTCGGCAAGAAAACCGACGGCACCGCGCTTTAGGGGGGTGAGATCGAATGGAATCATCCCCCCTCACCCGTCAGAACCGCTTTGCGGTTCGACCGGGTAAGGCGCGGCCCGAGCGCCGCGCCAACCCCCCTCGCGCGCTCTTCGCGCGCGAAAAACGGTTGCCGGCAAAGCCGGCGGGGCAACCCTCTCCCCCCGCGAGTAGCGGGGGGAGAGGGAAGGGTGAGGGGGGTGGTGCCATTCGATCGCTATCCACTCCGGGAGAGTGACTCGTGCCCGCCGTCACCCTGATCCCGGTTCCCGGCCTGCCGCTGGTCCGGGCCAACGACGATCTTTCCCAACTGATCGCCGCCGCGCTGGAGCGCGAAGGACTCGGCCTCGAAGACGGCGACATCGTCGCGGCAGCCCAGAAGATCGTCTCCAAGGCGGAAGGGCGGCAGGTCGCGCTCGCCACCGTCGCGCCCGGACCCCGCGCCCGCGAAATCGCCAAGACCGTGGGCAAGGACCCGCGCCTGGTCGAATTGATTCTTTCCGAATCGCGGGCGGTGGTGCGAACCGCCCCCAACGTCCTGATCGTCGAGCACCGGTTGGGGTTCGTGATGGCCAACGGGGGCGTCGATCAATCGAACGTCGACGCCAAAGGCGGCGAGGCGGCGCTGCTGCTGCCCCTCGACCCGGACGGGTCGGCGGCGCGCCTGAAAGTATCGCTCGAAGTGCGTTATGCCTGCCGGCTCGGCGTCGTCGTCACCGACAGCTTCGGCCGGCCGTGGCGGAACGGGGTCGTGGGCGTTTGTCTCGGCGCCGCCGGAATCCCAGCGCTCCGCGACCGGCGCGGGTCGCCCGACTTGTTCGGCCGGGCCTTGCGCGTGACCGAGATCGCGATGGGCGACGAGATCGCCGCCGCCGCGTCGCTTTTGATGGGCGCGGCCGACGAGGGGATTCCGGTCGTGATCGTGCGCGGGTTCAAACTCGAAGGCCCGGACGCTCCCGCGGCGGCGTTGATCCGCGACCGCGCCCTCGATCTGTTCCGCTGAGACGGCATCAACTTGACTGGACCCCCCCTCACCCTTCCCTCTCCCCCCGCGACTTGCGGGGGGAGAGGGTTGCGCAGGGCTGGCGCGGCGCGAGCCGCGCCTTATCCGGTCGAACCGCAAAGCGGTTCGACGGGTGAAGGGGGAACGGTTCCGGTCGGTGCTAAAATATTCCGGACTGGCCCATGAGCGAGTCTTCCGTTTTTCTTTCCGGCCACGTCGTTGTCCTATCGGGCGGGGTCGGCGGTGCGCGCATGGCGCGCGGGCTCGCGCGCGCGCTCGGCAATCCCGCCCGGCTTACGGTCGCGGTCAACACCGCCGACGATTTCGTTCATCTCGGGTTCGCCGTCAGCCCCGATCTCGACACGGTGCTCTATACGCTCGCCGGGATCGAAAACCCGGTCGAGGGCTGGGGCCGCGCCGACGAAACCTGGTCGTTCATGGCGACGCTCGATCGGCTCGGCGGCGAAACCTGGTTCCAGCTCGGCGACAAGGACCTCGCGCTCCACGTGTTCCGCACCCAAGCCCTGGCCCAAGGCCGCACCCTTTCCGCCGTCACCGCCGAGCTTTGCCGGCGGTTCGATATCAGCGTCGAGATTCTGCCGATGACCGACGATCGCGTCACGACGGTGGTCGAGACCGAAGAAGGCCCGCTCGCTTTCCAGGATTATTTCGTTCGCCGGCGCTGCCAGCCCAAGATCAAGGGCTTCCGCTTCATCGGCTCCGACGACGCGAGGCCGTCCGCGCGCCTGATCGAGCGCCTCAAGGACACCGCCCTCGGCGCCGTCGTCCTCGGGCCGTCGAACCCGTTCGTCAGCATCGCCCCAATACTCGCCGTGCCGGGGGTGCGGGCGGCGCTCGAAGCCTGTCCGGCGCCGATCGTCGCCGTTTCCCCCCTGGTCGGGGGCGCCGCGGTCAAGGGCCCCGCCGCCAAGATGATCGCCGAGTTGGGCCAAACCCCCTCGGTCGGCTGGGTCGCCGAACACTACGCCGGGCTCATTGACGGGATCGTGGTCGACGAGGCCGACCGGGCGGCGGCGGGAGCGATCCGGGGCCCCCGCGTCCGGGTCGCGAAAACGGTGATGCGGAGCGACGCCGATCGCGCCACACTGGCCGCCGAGGTTCTCGGCTTCGCCCTGGAGATCGGTTCATGAGCCGCGCGTTTCCCGTTTTCGCCCTGGTTCCGGTTCGCGCTTTTCCCGAAGGCAAAAAGCGGTTGGCGCCGCTCATGTCACCCGAAGAAAGGGCCATGCTTGCGAAAACCATGCTCGAAGACGTGCTCGATTGTCTCGGCCGTTCGCCCGCCGTCGAGGGGATCGCGGTCGTGACCGACGACGCGGACGCCGCCGCGCTCGCCCTCGACCATGGCGCGCGGGTGCTGCCCGATGCGCCGGAACCGAACGGCGGCCTCAACGCCAGCCTCGCCGGCGCCGCCGCCTGGCTTCGCGCGACGCACCCCGGCAGGGGTGCATCATTTGATGCGCGCGGGGTTAAGCCCGCGCGACCCGGACGGGCGACGCTCATTATCCATGCCGACCTGCCCGCCGCGACCCCCGAAGACATCGCCGCGTTGGTCGCCGAAGACGCCGAAATCGTGCTCGCCCGCGCCCACGACGGCGGGACCAACGCGATGCTGCTCCGCCCCGGCGTTTCGCTCCCGTTCGCGTTCGGGCCTGAGAGTTGCGCCCGCCACCAGGCCGCCGCCCGCGCCGCCGGGCTTTCGGTCGCCGTCGTCGAGCGCCCCGGACTTTCCCTCGACCTCGACCGGCCGGAAGACGTCGCGGCGTACCTCGCCCGAGCCGGGAACTCGCGCACCCTTGGCCTGTTGCACCGGCAGGGCATCCCGGCCCGGCGGCGCGCATTAAATGATGCACCCCTACCGGCGCGCGCGAGGACGGATTCATGACCGATCTTCGCGCCGCCGCCGAAGGTACGAGGCTTGCCGACGAAGCCCTTTTCGCCCTCGCCGCGACCGCCGACACCGAATCTCTGCTCGCGAGCGCGCGGCGTCGGCGCGACCTCGGGCACGGCGCGCTGGTCACCTATTCGCCCAAGGTGTTCATTCCGCTGACCAAGCTTTGCCGCGACGTTTGCGCCTATTGCACCTTCGCCGAGGCGCCGCGCGCGGGGAAAGACCCGTACTTGTCGCCCGACGAGGTTTTGGCGATCGCGCGGGCGGGCGCGGACGCCGGCTGCCGCGAGGCCCTGTTCACGCTTGGCGACAAACCTGAGCTGCGTTGGGCGGCGGCGCGCGAATCGCTCGCCCGGCTCGGCCACCCCAGCACCCTTTCCTATCTCGCGGCGATGGCCAAGCTCGTCCGCGACCAAACCGGGCTCCTGCCGCACCTCAATCCGGGCGTGCTGACCGAGGACGATTGCCGGAAACTCCGGCCGGTATCGGTTTCCATGGGCGCGATGATGGAGAATCTCTCGGCCCGTCTTTGCGCCAAGGGCGGGCCGCATCATGGCTCGCCCGACAAGCAGCCGGCGGCCAGGCTCGCGACCCTCGAAGCCGCCGGAAGTGCCCGCGTCCCCTTCACCACCGGGCTCCTGGTCGGGATCGGCGAGACCGAAACCGAGCGCATGGAGACCCTTCTCGCCATCCGCCGCGCGCACGAGCGCTTCGGCCACGTCCAGGAGATCATCGTCCAGAACTTCCGCGCCAAGGCGCGGACCCGCATGGCGGAGAGTCCCGACGCCGCCTTCGATGCCCACGTCCGCGCCATCGCGCTGGCTCGGCTCGCCTTCGCGCCGGACATGAGCATCCAGGCGCCGCCCAACTTGAGCCCGGGCCGGCTCGAAGACCTGATCGGAGCCGGGATCGACGATTGGGGCGGCGTCTCCCCGCTCACCCCCGATTACGTCAACCCCGAGGCGCCGTGGCCGGACTTGCGCGAGCTCGAAGTTCGCACCGAGGCCTGCGGCAAAACCTTGGCGCCCCGCCTCGCCATTCGCCCCGCTTACGTGCGCGCGGCAACGGAATGGCTCGACCCGGAAACGAGACCCGCGGTGCTCAGGCTCGCGGACGCCGACGGGCTCGCCCGGGACGATTGGACCGCGGGCAAAACCGAAATGCCGCCTTCCATGCCCGCGCCCGCGCTCGGGCCCTCGGGGCTGGCCGCCATCCTCGCCCGCGCCCGCGACGGGCGCTTGCTCGCCGAGGCCGAGATTTGCGCGCTGTTCGCCGCGCGCGGGCCCGAAGTCGCGGCCGTCCGGCGCGAAGCCGACGGGTTGCGGCGCGAGGCCGTGGGCGACGCGGTTACTTACGTCGTCAATCGCAACATCAACTACACCAATGTTTGCACCTATCGCTGCAAGTTCTGCGCTTTTTCCAAGGGCCGCACGGCGCCGGCGCTGCGCGGGCCCGCCTACGATCTGCCGTTGGCCGAAATCGAGCGGCGCGTCCGCGAAGCCTGGTTGCGCGGCGCGACCGAGGTCTGTTTGCAAGGCGGCATCCACCCCGACTACGACGGGCACACCTATCTCGCCATCCTCGCCCAGGCAAAGCAGGCGGCGCCGGATATCCACGTTCACGCCTTCTCGCCGCTCGAAATCCACCACGGTGCGGCCACGCTCGGGCTTTCGGCGGCGGAATTTCTCGGCCAACTCAAGCGCTCTGGCCTCGGCTCGCTCCCCGGCACGGCGGCGGAAATTCTCGACGACGAGGTTCGCGCCGTGCTGTGTCCCGACAAGATCGCGACCGCGCGATGGCTCGAAATCATGGCCGCCGCCCACGACCGCGGGCTCAGGACCACCGCGACCATCATGTTCGGCCACGTCGATGCGCCTGAGCATTGGGCCCGGCACCTGATCCGGGTGCGCGATCTGCAGCGCCAAACCGGCGGCTTCACCGAGTTCGTGCCGCTGCCGTTCGTGCCGATGGAAGCGCCGATATTTCGCAAAGGACTTTCCCGCGCCGGCCCCACCTTCCGCGAAGCCGTGCTCATGCACGCGGTCGCCCGTCTTGCCCTCAATCCGTGGATCAAGAATATCCAGACTTCGTGGGTGAAGATGGGCCCGAACGGCGCCGCCGCCGCGCTCCAAGCCGGGGCCAACGATCTCGGCGGAACGCTGATGAACGAAAGCATCACCCGGGCCGCCGGGGCGTCGTTCGGCCAGGAGATGGCGCCCCAAGCGATGGCCGCGCTGATCCTTGGGATCGGCCGCACCCCCCGCCCGCGCACCACCCTTTATGGCAAGCCGCCCGAGGAGCGGACGCTGCGGGCCCAGGGCGCGCCGCCGCTCGAAGAAATATCCAACACGCGCCCTGCCCGCGCCAGCGCGGCGTAAGAAAATTCGATGGACACGCTTGAGACGGCGGTGATCGGCGCGGGCGTCATCGGGCTCGCGATCGCGCGCCGCCTCGCCCTCGCCGGGCGCGAGGTGGTGGTGCTCGAATCCGAAGACGCGATCGGAACCGCGAGCAGTTCGCGCAATTCCGAGGTGATCCACGCCGGAATCTATTATCCCCAGGGTTCGGCGCGGGCGCGGTTGTGCGTGCCGGGCAAGCGGGCGCTGTACCGCTACTGCGCCGAGCGGGGCGTCGGGCACCGTCGCGCCGGCAAGCTGCTCGTCGCCGCCGACGCGGACGAAATCCCGGCCCTCGACGCCATCCGCGCCAAGGCCGCCGCCAACGGCGTAACCGATCTCCGGCGGCTCGACGCCGCCGAAGTGCGCGCGCTCGAGCCCGCGCTGCGCTGCCACGCGGCGCTGCTCTCGCCCTCGTCGGGCATCGTCGACAGCCACGGGTTGATGCTGGCGCTCCGGGGCGAAGCCGAGGATCGGGGCGCGGCGCTTGCCTTTAAAAGCCCGGTCGCGGGCGGCGAGACGCATCCCAAGGGCGTCGTCCTCGATGTCGGCGGCGATTCTCCCACCCGGATTCTCTGCCGCACGGTCGTCAACTCGGCCGGGCTCGGAGCGCAAAGGCTCGCCCGCGCGCTCCGAGGCGCCCGGTCCGACACCATCCCGCCGCTCCATTGCGGCAAGGGCAGCTATTTCACGCTTTCAGGCCCAACCCCGTTTCGCCACTTGATCTATCCGGCGCCGCTGGCCTCGGGCTGGCTCGGCGTGCACGTGACCCTCGATCTCGCCGGCCGCGCCCGCTTCGGTCCCGATCTCGAATGGGTGGCGGCGCCGAATTACGACGTCGACCCGGCCCGGGCGGAGCGGTTTTATCCCGCCATCCGCCGTTACTGGCCGGAGCTTCCCGACGGCGCGCTCCAGCCGGGCTACGCAGGGGTGCGCTCGAAGCTCGCCGGCGCCGGCGCGCCGGAGCGGGATTTCGCGATCGTGGGGCCCGAAGACACCGGCATTCCGGGGCTGGTCAACCTGTTTGGGATCGATTCGCCGGGGCTGACCTCGTGCCTGGCGATCGCCGATGAAGTCGGGCGCATGTTGGGCCTGCCGCCTGACCCAATTCTCAGCTAGCGCTAAAAACCCCCTTCCGTTGCACCGCCTTCCCGCCTACTACTTCCCGCCTACTATATGTAGCGTACGCTAGGCGGGACGGGCGCAAGGGTATGATTCGCAAACCACCAATCATAAACCCCAA
>SHWG01000082.1 GCA_009693905.1 Rhodospirillales bacterium
TCCTCGATGCGGCCGAGGGATTCCTCGCGCCCAAGAACGGCCATCACTTCGAATATCGGCGGCGAGACGCCTTCGCCGGTGAGCGCGGCGCGCACCGGTTGCGCCACCTGGTTGAGTTTCACGTTCTCGGCCTCGGCAAACCGGCGGACCGACGATTCCAGCGCGGCAATCGTCCAGTCGGACTCGGCGACGAGCGCGGCGGCGAGGCGATTCAAGCGATCCTCCGACCCGGCGAGAAGCTCGGCCGCACGGGCCGAAATCGGCAGCGGCCGGGAGCGGGCGTAGAAAGCGGCGCTTTCGGCAAGTTCGCGCAAGGTTTTGGCTCGTTCCTTGAGCCCACCCATGCCGCGTTTGAGCCGCGCCCGGCCCGAGGGCGCAAGAGGGGAGCCGGCAATCTTCTCGACCTGGGGCGCGACCGATTCCAACAGCCGGTCATCGTCGGCGTGGCGCAGGTAATGGCCGTTGAGCGAATCGAGTTTCGTGAAATCGAAGCGGGCCGGCGAGCGCCCGATGCCGGAAAGATCGAACCATTCGATCGCCTGGTCGTCGCCGATGATTTCGGCATCGCCGTGCCCCCAGCCGAGACGGAGAAGATAGTTGCGCAGCGCCTCGGGCAAATAGCCCATGTCGCGATAGGCCTCGACGCCGAGCGCGCCATGGCGCTTGGAAAGCTTGGCTCCGTCCGGGCCGTGAATCAGCGGAATGTGGGCAAAGCGCGGCGCTTCCCAGCCGAAGGCCCGGTAAAGTTGCACTTGACGAAACGTGTTGGTGAGATGGTCGTCGCCGCGAATGACGTGGGTGATCATCGAGTCGTGGTCGTCCACCACCACCGCCAGCATGTAGGTTGGCGTCCCGTCGCCGCGCAGTAACACCATGTCGTCGAGCTGGGCGTTGGCGACGCGCACTTCGCCTTGCACCAGATCGTCGACGACCGTCTCGCCCTCGATCGGCGCCTTGAGCCGGAGGGTGGGCGCGACCCCGGCCGGGGCCAGGGCGGGGTCCCGGTCGCGCCAAGTGCCGTCGTAGCGGATCGGCCGGCCTTCGCGCCGGGCGGCGGTGCGCATTTCATCGAGTTCCGCGGGCGTACAATAACAATGGTACGCCCGGCCTCCTGCCAGCAGCTCGCGCGCCGCTTCGGCGTGGCGGGCGCGCCGCGCGAACTGGGAGATCGGCTCGCCGTCCCATTCGAGCCCGAGCCAGCGCAATCCTTCGATGATCGCGGCGTGCGCCTCGGGGCTAGAGCGGGCGCGGTCGGTATCCTCGATCCTGAGCAGGAAGGTGCCGCCCGCGCCGTGGCGACGGTGATGTTGGGCGAACAACCAGTTAAACAGCGCCGTTCGGGCCCCGCCGATGTGGAGGAAGCCGGTGGGCGACGGCGCGAAACGGGTCACGACCTTCATGGCGTGTGGGATTGCTTCTCGGCTAGAATGACGTTCGGCGGCCCGGGATTCCGCCGCCATCTCTATCATAGTATCTTAGCACGTGCAGCATGGGTAAACCCTCAGATAACTCTCCGCGTTCGGGCGTTAACCCTTCCGGGCGCGTCCTTGAGACGCTCTTTTCCGAAGAGCAGGACCGGTTGGCCCTCTGGCTTCCCGTATTCCTCGGGGTCGGGATTGGCGTTATCAGGCAGCATCATTGCCTGGATGACGGGGTGATAGATAACGATCCCGTCGTCCCGTTGGCCCATGACGCCCGCGTCGAATAACTCATTGATGATCACGCTCTTAGGTTTGATCCCGTGCGTACGGATGATCTCGGACATACGGACGATTCCAGTTCGGCCAGTCAAGTGGCGGAAGGCCAGCACCGCGAGGACAAATCTCATGGCATCGGGGGAGAGGTGCGATAGGCGGCGCAAAACGGCGCTTGCGGCTGGAACGCGATTGAGGCGAATGACATCATGCACGACGTTTCCCCTTTCTGGCTGCTGCGGTTTGTATTTCGGTGGGCGGGTCGGCATGGGCAGATGCAAAGCTGCTGATCAACGCCTTACGTAAATGGCCCGAGATTGTCGGGTCGTCAAGTGTCTGGCGAAGAGCGGCGAATTGATCGGGCGTGAGGCATCCATTGTCCTCGTAAGCAGCAATGCGCCTCTCAGCCTTAGCAATGCGAAGGCGCTGGCGCCTGGCCGGAGTACCGATCCTGATCGCGGGACTGGCGAGCGCCGCGCTAACCGCGCCGCCCGACGTGCTGGTCGACGGCGAAGGCCGGCTGCTCGCGGTGCGCACGGCGGACGGATCGCTCGCGATCTCGGCGCCGAAGGGATCGCGCCTCAGCCGGGACACCTGGCTCAGGCTATCGGGCGTGGAGGAGGGCGAGGCGGCGGCGTGGCCGGGACCGGGAGAAGCGGACGACGCGGGGCGCTTCAGCTGCGACCGCATGGGCTGCGTGGTGCGCGCCCACGGCCGCCCGGTCGCCCTGGCGCGCGACCGGGCCGCGCTGATCGAGGATTGCGCGCGGGCGGATCTGGTGGTGAGCACGGTTCCGGCCAAGCGCCTGTGCGGAGGCACGACGGCGGTCATCGATCCCGCCGACTTTCGCGCCAAGGGCGCGCACGCGGTCTGGATCGGCGCCGAGGGTATCACGGTGAAAGCGGTCAACGACGGGCGCGGGGATCGGCCATGGGTCTTGCGGCCACCAGGTCGCGCGGGCTTGACCCCGCGCGCATCAAAAGACGTCCCGCGCCGCGCGGTCCCGACGGCACAACCTTCGCCTCAAAGCGAGGAGGAGGAAGGGGATAATTGAACCCGCTTGCTCTATGCGCTCGAAACCCAGGTATTGACTTCGGAATCGAAGCGCCAGGACATGATCGGCACAATTCCGGCCTGGCCTGAAACAAACTGACCGATGGTCGCCGTCCGTCCTTTCAGGATATACGAATCGCCCGCCTTCTTTGCGTCGTCCAACGCATCGAACGGGATCGTCCCCGTTTCGAGTCGAAGGATGTAAATGTAATTAGCCTTGTCGGCCAAGAAAATCGCCCCTCAATCGTAGCGGCGGATCAGGCCGACGAGGCGGCCCTGGATCTTGATCTGGTCGGGCCCGAAGATGCGGGTTTCATAGGTCCGGTTGGCGGGCTCGAGCGCGATCGAGGCGCCTCGGCGGCGAATCCGTTTGAGCGTGACCTCGTTGTCGCCCTCGATCAGGGCGACGACGATGGTGCCGTTGTCGGCGGTGTCGCAGCGCTTGAGGATGGCGGTGTCGCCGTCGAGGATTCCGGCCTCGACCATGGAATCGCCGTTGACCTCGAGGGCGTAGTGCTCGCCCGCGCCCAAGAGCGCGCCGGGAACTTCGACGGTGGCGGTGTCGCGGAGCGCCTCGATCGGGGTTCCGGCGGCGATGCGCCCGAACATGGGAATTTGCATGCCCGGCCGGGCCTGGGTCGCGGCGGCCGCGGGCAAGCGGAAATCGCCCTTGATCAGCTTCGGCGCGAACCCGGAACCCGAGGCCGGCCCGGGCGCGCCCTCGACGTTTTCGGGCAGGCGCAGCACCTCGAGCGCGCGGGCGCGGTGCGCCAGCCGGCGGATGAAACCGCGCTCTTCCAAGCCCGTGATCAGGCGGTGAATCCCGGACTTGGATTTCAAATCGAGCGCATCCTTCATCTCGTCGAAGGAGGGGGAAACGCCGGTTTCCTTCAGCCGGCGATCGATGAACATCAACAATTCGTGCTGCTTTCGGGTCAACATGGGCCGCCCTCCGGGCCATCGCTCCCAACCAGACTGAGCGCGATAGCCGCAAGATATGGAACAAAGACGCAACGTTCGCCATTGTTCTAGTTTAGTTCCCTATCCGTGTCAACAAAAATAATGGGCTAGCCCCAACGGGGGTGGGCCACATTGGGGAAAGACCAATCCCAAAAATGCTCGCTTTCAGAGTGAAACCGGCCCTTCGCGGAGGCGGACGATTCGCACCCGCGAGCCTTTTTTGATCGCCGGCGCCTCGGGCGGGCGGATCACCAGGCAGTCGGCGCGGGCGAAATTGGCCATCATCGAGGAATCCTGGCGGGCGAAGGGCGTCGCCACAGCCTCGCCCGCGTCGTTCGAGGAAAGCTCGGCGCGCAAGTAATCCTGGCGGCGGTCGTTGGCGGGAAGATCGCGGCCCAGGATCGCGGTCGGTTCGGGGCCCGCGCGCATGGCAATCCCGAGCATCTTTTCCATCGCCGCCTTGAGATAGATCGCCGCGCACACCCCGGCGGATACAGGATTCCCGGGGAATCCGAGCACCGGGGTTGCGTCGAGCCGGCCGAAGATCAAAGGCTTGCCCGGGCGCATGGCGACCTTGTAGAAGCCGAGATCGAAGCCGCTCCGGCCCAAGGCTTCGCGCACCAGATCGTAGTCTCCGACCGAGGCGCCGCCGCTGGTGACCAGAAGATCGGCGCCCTTGGCGCCGGCGATCATGGCGAGCAGCGCGCGGGGCTCGTCCGGGGCGATGCCGAGATTGACCGGCTCGCCGCCCAAGACCCGGACATAGGCCGCGAGGGCTATACTGTTGGAACTGACGATCTGGTCGGCGCGCAAGGGATCGCCGGGCATGACCACCTCGTTGCCGGTGGCGATCAGGGCGATGCGCGGTTTTCGCCGCACCGAAAGCCAGGGCACGTTCATCGCCGCCGCCAGCCCGACGTCCCGCGCCGAAAGCACGGTTCCGGCCTTGAGCAGCACGTCGCCGGAGCGAAAGTCCAACCCCTCGACGCGGATCCATTCGCCCGGCTTCGCCGCTTTCTTGACCGTCACGACGCCGCTTTCGCTGGCGGTGTCTTCTTGGATGACGACCGTGTCGGCTCCCTCGGGCATCGGCGCGCCGGTGAAGATGCGCGCGCAGGTTCCCGCCTCGACCCGCCCCTTGAAGCCGGCGCCGGCGGCGGATTCGCCGATCTGTTTCAGCTTGGCCGGCACGGCCGCCGTGTCGGCGGCGCGCACCGCGTAGCCGTCCATCGCCGAAACCGCCGCGGGCGGGTGGGAAAGCCTGGCCGCGACATCGGCGGCCAGCACGCGCCCGAGGGCCTCGGACACACCGACCGTTTCCGCCGGGACGACCGCGATCCCCTCAAGCACGCGCGCGAGCGCTTCCTCGACCGAGATCATGTCATTTGCCCCGGAACACGCCCGACTTGCCGCCCGCCTTGTGAACGAGGCGAATATCGGAAATCCGCATCCCCCGATCCATCGCCTTGCACATGTCGTAGACCGTGAGGAGCGCGACGGCGACGGCGGTAATGGCTTCCATCTCGACGCCGGTTTGGCCGCTGACCTTGCAGGTCGCGGCGACATCCACCGCCCGGCGCTTGGGATCGCAAGCGAGATCGAGTTTGACCGAAGCGAGCGCCAAGGGATGACAGAGCGGGATCAAATCGGGGGTCCGCTTCGCGCCCGCGATGCCGGCGATCTGGGCGACGGCCAACACGTCGCCCTTCTTGACGCCGCCTTGCATGATCCGCTTCAGCGTCGCCGCTTGCATGTAAATGCTGCCCTTGGCGGTGGCGGTGCGCGCGGTGGAGGGCTTTCGGCCCACGTCGACCATTACCGCGTTGCCCTTGGCGTCGATGTGGGTGAGCTTGCGGACCACAACTTATCCTTCCGCCGCGCGGCGCGCGGCCGGAGGCGTGAGCAGCGCCCGGGTCGCGGCGGCGACGTCTTTGGCGCGCATCAGGGATTCGCCGATCAAGAAGCAGCGCGCGCCCGCCGCCGCCATGCGGGCGAGGTCGGCGGGTGCCTTGAGCCCGCTTTCGGCGAGCGCGAGACGATTCTTGGGCAGGCGCGGGATAAGCCGCTCCCCAGTCGCCAAGTCCACGGCCAGCGACTTGAGATCGCGGTTGTTGACGCCGATCAGGGGCGATTTCAGCTTCAAGGCCCGGTCAAGCTCGGCGGCGTCGTGAACCTCGACCAGCACGTCCATGCCGAAGCCCATCGCTTCCGCCTCCAGAGCCACGGCCTCGGAATCCGACAGCGCCGCCAGGATTAACAGCACGCAATCGGCGCCGAGCGCGCGGGATTCGACGATCTGATAGGGATCGAGCATGAAATCCTTGCGCAAGACCGGCAGGGGCACGACGGCGCGCGCAACCGCCAGAAACGCGTCCTCACCCTGGAAGTATGGCGCGTCGGTCAGCACGGAGAGACACGCCGCCCCGCCGTCCCGGAAGGCGCGGGCGAGTTTGGCGACGTTGAAATCGGCGCGGATCAATCCTTGCGAAGGGGACGCGCGCTTGATCTCCGCGATCAAGCCGTAGCGCCCGGACTTGAGCGCGGCCTTAAGGGCGCGGACGAACCCTCGCGGCGGGGCGGCCTGGGCGGCGCGCACGCGCAGCGCGCCTTCGGCGACGGTGCGCTTTTGCGCTTCGACGTGGCGGCGCTTGTCGTCGCAAATTTTTGTAAGAATATCGGTCATGCGCCGGAGTGCTTGACTTGGCGCAGGAACGTGCGCTCTTCGCCGAGAATGAATTTTCCTTCTTCCGCCGTCATGAAGTTCGCGGCTCCCTCCTTGTCGGCCCGCAGTCGAGCGCGATAAGCCTCATAGGCGGCGATGCTCTCGAACGAGATCAGCCCAAAGGCAATATTGTTGGTGCCCTCGTGCGGCATCCAGTAGCCAATCAGATCGCCGCCACATTTCGGAATGATGGTCAGCCAGCGTTTTGCATAGGCCTCGAACGCATCGCGCTTGAACGGGTCGATCTGATAGCGAATGAAAACGGTGATCGTCATTGTGGCCTCCTGCCTCGGATTGTTGTCGATACGTCGCTTACGCGCCGCTCAAATTGGTGATCCGCACCAGCGCCGCCAGCGCCGCCTTGGCTCGGCCCGTGTCGATCGCCTCGGCCGCGAGCGCCGCGCCTTTTTTCAAGGTTTTCGCTTTGCCGGCGATGACCAGCGCGGCGGCGGCGTTAAAGACGACCACGTCGCGGAACGGATTGGATTTGCCGTCCAACACTTCGCGGATGGCGCGGGCGTTGGTGTCCGCATCGCCGCCCTTGAGCAGCGCCGGGTTGGCCCGCGCGATCCCGGCGTCCTTGGGCGAAACCTTGAAGGTCCGCACCCGCCCATTGCGCCACTCGGCGACATACGACGGCCCGGTGGTGGTCAACTCGTCCAGCCCATCGCTGCCATGAACAACCCAAGCCCGTTCGCACCCGAGCCGGCCGAGAACCTCGGCCATCGGTTTGATCCAGGCGCGGGAGAACGCACCGGTCAACTGGCGCTTGACCCCGGCCGGGTTGGAAAGCGGTCCCAGGATATTGAAGATCGTGCGCACGCCGATCTCGCCGCGCGCCGGGCCGACGTGGCGCATGGCGCCGTGGTGGCGCGGCGCCATCAGGAAGGCGACGTTGGCCTCGCGTAACGCGCGCTCGACCAGCGCCAGGTCGCAATCGAGATTGACGCCGAGCGCCTTGAGCACATCGGCGGCGCCCGCTTGCGACGACACCGCGCGGTTGCCGTGCTTGGCGACCGGCACGCCCGCGCCGGCGACGACGAACGCCGCGGCGGTCGAGATGTTGTAGGTGCCCTTGGCGTCGCCGCCGGTGCCGACCACGTCGATCGCTCCGGCCGGGGCGGCGACTTTCACCATCTTCGCGCGCATCGTCTTGACCGCGCCGGCGATTTCCTCGACCGTTTCGCCGCGCACCCGGAGCCCCATCAGGAATCCGCCGATCTGCGCCGCCGTCGCCTCGCCCGACATGATGATGTCGAAGGCTAACGCCGAATCCGCTTCGCCGAGCGGATGGCCTTCCGCGACTTTGGCCAGCAGCGGCTTCAAGGAACGGGGGGGTGGGGCAGGGTTCATGCCGCTTTCCTCGTGCGGGTCAGAGCGAGAAAGTTCCGCAAGATCGCGTGCCCGTGCTCGGAGTGGATGCTTTCGGGATGGAACTGGACGCCGTGGACCGGCTGGGTCCGGTGCGACAAGCCCTGAATCACACCGTCGTCGCTTTCGGCGGTGATCTCGAGCACGGCGGGCAGGGCTTCGCGCGCGACCGTGAGCGAATGATAGCGGGTGGCGTGCAGCGGCGAGGGAATACCGGCGAACAAACCGCGCCCGATGTGTTTTATTTCGCTGACTTTTCCGTGCATCGGCTTCGGCGCGCGTACGACCCTTCCGCCGTAGGCCTGGCCGATGGCCTGGTGGCCGAGGCAGACGCCGAGAAGGGGAACCCTTCCGGCATTGGCGCGAATGAGATCGAGGCAAATCCCCGCCTTGTCCGGATCGCACGGCCCCGGCGAAATCACGATCCCTTCGGGGGCGAGCGCGAGCGCGTCGGTCGCCGAGAGAACGTCGTTGCGCTTGACCACGACCTCGGCGCCCAGCTCGCCCAGGTAATGGCGCAGGTTGTAGGTGAAGCTGTCGTAGTTATCGATGAGCAGCAGCATG